>NZ_CP101508.1:703200-1054801 GCF_024380015.1 Photobacterium atrarenae | reverse complement strand
CGGCTGTGATGTCATCAACCGTCACTGTGCCCGCGGTCGCTTCTAGATCCAGTTTCGCACTGTCGCTGCCTGGTAGGGACACGTTACCCGCTTTGTCGGTAATGGTCGCTTCGACGATTAACGTCGCGCCTTCCGCAGGTGCATCAACCGTGGTCAGAACTTGGTCTGCGTCGATGTGAGCCTGAGTCAGTTCGATCTCAGTGCCGTTCACGGTCAAGGTATCGCCCGCGACCGCACCTGTGTCTGTCAGGCTGATGGTCACGTTCACGTCACCATCCAGCTCCGCCGCGCTGAGCAGGCCGTCGTCGTTCGCATCTTCTGTGATCTCAACGCCTGGCGCGCCCGTCGCGGTGGTATCCGGCTCCGCTGAGTCACTCGTACTGCTGCTGTCTGAAAAATTAATGAATGCACTATATTGACGCACGATAGCCAGGCTTTGGGCTTCGCTTAGGCCGAGTTCTTGTAAAGGTTGTGTATCGAAACCCGCTTCGGCAAGGGTGGATTCTGCATCACGAGCGATCTCTGCGGATGTGACTAAGCTAGAGCCTTGCGTTTCACCGGCAGCCGTCGCAAACTCTTCCCCCAGTTGGGTGGGATCTTCTCCTTGTTCTAAAGCCGCGAGGATCTGGGCAACATCATCACTGATATCTTCAAAATCATCGTCTGCATCATGGCCCTCAGTTGCAGCCTGCTTCACCTTCACATTCGGCTTACCATCAGCCACACCAAAAACAATCTCGCCGGGCTTGAGCGATACATCAGCCTGAAAAAACCCCGGAGTTCCATCTTTAGCAATGGTGACCTGCTGACCTGATAGATCATTTAAATTATCTTTATTGTTAGTGACTTCAGCCATGATGCACCCTTTCTCGACTTAACCTAGCGAAACCGCTTTATATAGAACATGCTTGATTGCCTATCTTACCATTTTCATTGGAAAAATAGTCAAAAAATTATCACTGGCACAGATAAATTGACGACAAAATGTGACCAAACAATATACAAATCACAAAAATGTAAAAACAAAATGTAAACCAAGCACTTGTCGCCATTAAAAAAGCAGCTCAAGCCAGCTTCCCCCGCATGACTTGTAGCCACATCCAAGCGCTCACCCGCACCTCTTTCAGAGCTGGCTGGCATAAGTATTTGGTACAGTTCCTGATGTGTAACTCAAAGGGTTATCGCTGCTTTATTGATATTAAAAACACAAAAAAACCATTTAAAACCCACTTAGTTAAGCCACTAAAATATATGAGTTTATATGGTTTTTTATGCCGGTTTTCGTAGATACCTGCCAATAAGAATGATATAACCTCAATCATCCATGGACGATGTCATGAAAATAAAGAAATGACTCCCAATTCCAGTACGGTGACGGCCCCTAATATATTGAGCTGTTTATAAGTTGTATTCATTTCAGGCTAAAACATAACAATTAGTCAAAAAAATGACGGAGAGACGGAGAAATCATTTCAATTTAACAGTGTAATCCTCTATCCTAGCACCTCGCTAGGTAGCCAAAACGAAGTAAGATACAGACCATGAATAAGGCTCCGAAAGAGAACACGCAGACGCTTTCGCCAGACGCTCAGCACCTCGAGTACATTGATGATAAAACGGCCGCCTTGTTACTCAGGGCGCCCAAAAGTGCCAGTATCATGCTTTGGGTCATCGCACTTTTTTTCGTCTGTGCCATCGCCTGGGCTTCCTGGGCTGAAATCGATAAAGTTACCGTCGGCATTGGCAAGGTGATCCCCTCATCACAGCTGCAGGTTGTGCAAAACCTGGAAGGTGGCCTGGTCAAAGAAGTCCTGGTCAGGGAAGGTAGCCTGGTCACTAAAGGGCAACAGCTATTGCTCATTGACGACACTCTCTTTCGCTCGGACTTCCGGGAAAAAGAGCAGGAAATAGCCAGTCTTCAGGCCGACTCCGCACGCCTGAATGCCCTGTTGGCCAGTATCCGGGTTAATAACAACATGGAGACAGCGCAAGACTGGCGCAACAGTATTACGATATTAACCGATCAGCTTACCTTTACACCGGAATTTACAGAACGCTATCCCAATTTGGTAAGACGGCAATATGCGGAATATACAGATGCTTTAAGTAATCTGAAAAATCAGCTGTCGCTGACCGGACAGCAAATCAACCAAAAAGAGCGCGAGTTGATTGAAGCCAATGCCCGGATCCGAAACCTCCGCCGTAGTTACGAAATTGCCCAAAAAGAGTTAACAATCACTCAGCCGCTGGCAGATGAAGGGGTCGTACCGAGGATTGAGCTGCTGAAAATTCAACGTCAGGTCAATGATACCAAACGCGAACTCACTTCAACTGAATTGAAGACGCCGGTGATCAAAGCTGCAATCCAGGAAGCCATCCTAAAACGGATTGATATTGCATTGAAGTTCCGCTCCGAGCAGCAAGCTCAGCTCAACGAAAACGGAGATCGGCTCTCGGCTATCCGTGAAAGTCAGGTCGGGCTTGAAGATCGGGTCAATCGTACTGTGGTGGTCTCACCGGTGACCGGCACAATAAAAAAAATCCACGTCAATACAGTCGGCGGTGTGATCCAGCCGGGTATGGATTTGATTGAAATAGTTCCCAGCGAAGACAACCTGCTGATTGAAGCGAAAATTGCGCCGCAAGATATCGCCTTTCTGCGGCCGGGGCTGCAGGCCGTTATCAAATTCAGCGCCTATGACTTCACGGTCTATGGCGGCCTGCATGGCACCCTGGAGCATATCAGCGCCGATACTATCCAAGATGAAGAAGGCAACAGTTTTTATCTGGTGCGGATCCGCACGGAACAAAATGACCTAGGGGAAGGTGCTGAAGCCTTACCCATTATCCCGGGAATGACAGCGACTGCCGATATCATTACCGGCAAACGGACTGTCCTTGACTACCTGCTCAAGCCGGTTTTGCAGGCTCGTCATTCAGCGCTTAGAGAATAGTGAGGATATAAGAACCATATGAAAAACAGATATAACTGGGCACTCTTCACTTTGCTCATCAGTATACCCGTCACAACATCTGTAGTGCATGCCCAGTCGTTGGAACAAGCAGTTGCGATCACACTCAGCACAAACCCTGAGATAAAGAGTGCATTTAACGAGTTCAGAAGCCAGCAACAGAGTATCCATGCTGCTAAAGGGGGGTATTATCCTTCGCTTGATCTTGAAGCCGGGTTAGGCCGGGAGAGCTTTGATAATGACCCGAGTAATACCGGCGGCGACGATTTCACACGCAGAGATGCTACGTTAAGCCTCAGACAATTGCTCTGGGACGGCTCTGCCAGCCTGTTGAATATCGAGCGAACCAAAGCTGAAGCAGAGGCGCAGCGCTATCAGCTCATCGCCGATGCGCAGGATAAAGCGCTGCGCGTCATCGAAGTCTACCTCAAAACACTGCAGGCAGAAGAGGTGTTGGCGCTGACAGAAAGTAACCTCAATGTCCATATGCGTATTTATCAGGACATTCAGAAACGCACCAGTTCAGGCATCGGCTCAACCGCTGATTTGGCCCAGGTCAAAGCCCGCGTTGCGCGCTCTCAAAGTAACTTGCGGGCAGCCCAGAACAACCTGCTCGACTCACAGACTGAATTTTTACGGGTCGTGGGAGAGCCACCCCAAAACTTAGTCACCCCTGAAGTTGACCAGCGCTTCTTACCCGAGTCCCTGAGAAAAGCACTCGAAGTTGCTTTACGTGAAAACCCGGTCGTTCAGGTTTCCGCACTGGATATCCAAGCCGCCCAAGCTCAGTATGAGCAGCGTAAGGGACGTTTTTATCCAACCTTTACCTTTGAGATGACCCAGACCTGGACAGAGGATGCTGACGGTTTTAACGGCTCAACCGATGAGCTGAGTGCTATGCTCCGCATGCGATACAACCTGTTCAACGGGGGCACGGACACCGCGGAAAGTCGCCAGGCAGCTTATCAGATTAGCAAATCACGTGATATCCGTGAACGCGCCCTGCGCATGATAGAAGAAGGAGCCCGCCTGTCATGGAGTGCCCTCAACCTCACCATGGAGCAGAAAGAGTTTCTCCAGGCCCATGTTGACGCCGCGGCAGAAACTGTCATTGTTTACGAAAAACAATTCAGGATTGGCAAACGCACCCTGCTCGATTTGCTTAATACCGAAAACGAGCTGTTTGAAGCTCGCAAATCCTATGTTGATGCCTATTTTTCCGAGATAGAAGCGCAATACCGGATCCTAAACGCGACTGGTCGACTTTTGGCCGCCCTCCGGGTCGAGATGCCGCAAGCGTGGCAACAATCCGTGTATGACAAACAACAATGAGGTTAATCATGAAACGCTGGCATTGTTTATTTCTGAGCCTATTGATTTCAGGCTGCGCCGCCCCGGAAGGCCTCTTCTCAACTGAGGCTGAACTCCCGCCTGCCGCAGTGCAGCAGGCTGATCTCCAGGATGATGATCAGGATGGCGTTATCAACGCACGTGACAAATGTGAAGCAACGGCCCTCTCGGCGATAGTAGATAACGACGGTTGCCCGAGGCACACCAGCAGCACAGAAACACACTCGTTGCATGTTTTGTTTGCCAATAATTCAGCAGAAATCCAGCCGCAATACCGACCTGATATTGTTCTCATGGCCGATTTTCTGAAACAATACCCAGACACCGGGCTTGAGCTACAGGGACATGCCAGTAAAGTGGGGAACCACGCACGCAATATCGAACTGTCCCGGCTACGGGCTGAGGCCGTCAGACAGGCCTTGATCAACTTGGGTGTTACAGCGGGCCGGCTCACCATTGTCGGCCATGGCGACAATGATCCGGTCAGGAGCGCGAACCAGGAAAAAGCGTTTTCACTTAGCCGCCGGGTTGTCGGCACCGTGACCGGATTCAGAGGAGATATTGAGAAAGAGTGGACGATTTTTACCCGCCGTACCGAATAAGCCCAGAGGCAGGCATTTAGTGAGAACTTGGTGGCTTATTTGCGCCGGTTTTCTTTTCTCTGTCAGTGTGCTGGCACTGACAGAAATCGAAAATCGGCAGATTGATCGGGTAACCCAAACCTATGGTCAAAGAGCCGGACTGCGCGTGTCTGCCTGGCGTCACCTGCTCGCTGATGCCGTCCAGCTTCAAGAGCAAGAAAAGCTCGAAAAAGTGAACCGCTTTTTTAACCAACTTTACTTTGTTGATGACATTGAGCTGTGGGGACAGAAAGACTACTGGGCAACCCCGCTGGAGTTTCTGGGAAGCAACGCCGGTGACTGTGAGGATTTCAGTATCGCCAAGTATTTTTCGCTCAGGGAACTGGGGATTGCAGACAGCAAGCTTCGGCTGGTTTATGTTAAGGCAATTGAAATCAATCAGTTTCACATGGTTGTTGCTTATTACCCAACGCCCACCGCTGAGCCCCTGCTTCTCGATAACCTGGACGGTGAAATCAAGAAAGCTTCAAAGCGTAAAGATCTGCTGCCGATTTACAGTTTTAATGGTAGCCGGCTCTGGCTGATGAAAGGACGTGGACAGAGCAAAGTCGCGGGTAAATCTTCTCGCCTCAGCTTATGGAATGACCTCAGGCAACGCTCCAGTACAGACAGACTTAACAAACCGATCAAAGATTATGATGGGTAATCACTATGACGTTATATAAACAACTACTTACATGGATGTTGGCTTTTTTTTTCATACTGATCACATCAGTATTCTTTGTTGAATTCAGAACCACGCGCAACTTTCTGGAAAATCAGCAAACGGCAGAGATCAACAACACCATCAACTCAATGGGGCTGGCCCTTTCACCCTACCTGGAAGCCCATGACAAAGTCGCGGCGGAGTCCGTCATCAATGCATTGTTCGACGGCGGGTTTTATAGTGAAGTGAAACTGACGATGCTGGATGACCAGGGGATCATCCTGCGCCAGTACCCAACGCAGATCGAAGGGGTACCCGACTGGTTTGTGGCACTCGATCTCTTCAGCAGCATCACTGATGAGCGCATACTGACCAGCGGCTGGTTGCAACTTGCGGAAGTGAAAATAACCGGCCATCCGGGGTTTGCATATCAGCAGCTCTGGAAAGCAACCGTGCAGCTTGTCAGTGGCTTTGCCGTCATGTTTCTGGTATCAGCCGTCATAATGGCGCTGCTGCTGAACTATTCCCTCAAGCCATTGACACTGATCGCCCGTCGCGCCGACGAAATTGCCAAAAACCAGTTTGGGCAACCCTTACCGGTACCGCCGACCAAAGATCTGAAAACCGTTGTCCATGCCATCAACCACATGAGTACACAACTGGAAGTGTACTTTAAAGAGCAGGCAAAAGAAGCAGATAAACTCCGTGAGCGCGCCTACCAGGATCCCGTCTCCGGGTTGGGGAACCGTAGCTATTTTATCAGCCAGCTTGAGTCCTGGTTGGCTGAGTCATCAACCGGCGGTATGGCACTGCTCAAGGTCGACCTCATTACCGAGTGTTATGACAACCAGGGCTATGAAGCGGGTGATAAAATGGTGGCAGCGCTAGCACAAGGTTTGCTAGCGACAGTCAATCGTACCGAAGTGACCCTCGCCCGCCTGTCACAGGCTGAATTCGCCCTACTTGCTCCCAATGTCAGTGCCAGTGAGCTTCGTGCTATCGGGCTGAGTATGCTCCGCATCATCAGCGAGCTTCAGGCCGATCCCATGGGCGAAGCGACACTGCACGCCAGTGTTGGCCTGGTGATGAACCACCAAGGCCTGAACGTGGGTATGATGCTGGCTCAAGCGGATAATGCCCTGACTCGGGCAGCACAAAATCCAACCCAGCCGATTGCCCTGATCGAACAGCAACACTCAGGGGTCAGCCTGGGCAAACAGCAGTGGAAAGCATTACTGCTGGAAGCAATCGCCGACGACCTGTTCAGCTTCAAATTCCAGAAGGCCGCCAAGCAGAACGGTCAAATCCTCCACCATGAAGTGTTCGCCGCAATCGAGAAGGAGGGGCAATATTACAGCGCTGGTCAATTCCTCGGGGCTATCGAGCAGCTGGATATCGGTGATACACTTGATCGCTATGTGATCAAACAAATGATCGACAGACTGAAACAGGAGCCGACACTCGGCCCATTGACGGTCAACCTCACCCAAAGCAGTATTACCAATGCTTCCTTTATCCGCTGGCTCGGTAGTCTGATGGAAAATAACCGGGAGCTATCCTCGCGCATCATGTTTGAGCTGCCGGAAGCCGCTTTTGTCCGTAACCCGGATCATATTGCCCTGCTGTGTGGAACCATCCACCAGCACCAATTCCGATTTGGTGTCGACAACTACGGCCGCCACTTCCGCTCGCTGGACTACCTGAATGAATTTCGGCCGGACTACGTTAAAATCGATTTTGCCTATACCAATGAACTGGAGGACGAAACCAAAACCAGTGTGTTGGCCTCCATTTCGCGCACAGCACATAACTTGAATATCACCACAATTGCGACCCGGGTCGAAACCGAGAGCCAGTTAAACATCTTGTCAGAAAGTTTTGTCAGCGGCTTCCAGGGGTTTATTTTCGACCAGCAGAAGAGCACTGAGAAGCAATCATGAAAGATCCACTCTTGTATGCGTTGGTTTATATCAGCCGTTACTACGGGCTGGCCAATTCACCTGACGCGCTCATCACCGGCCTTCCCCTGGCGGATGGGCGGCTATCGCCATTTCAATTACCCCGGGCCGCAGAACGAGCCGGGCTGAATACCAAAAGCAGCAAGCAGGAACTGACCGCTATCTCCCCCCTGCTGTTGCCGGCAATCTTAATTCTCAAAGGCGGCGATGCCTGCGTATTGCTCAGCATTGATGCCGAGAGTCAGGAAGCTGAGGTTGTGCTACCCCAGGCTGATCTGATGCAGCAACGGGTACCGCTGAAAGAGCTAAAAACCCAGTTCACCGGACAGGTTTTTATTTTCAAGAAAAAGTTTCGCTACGATGAGCGCTCGCCTGAAATCCTGAAAACCCGGGAAGGACATTGGTTCTGGAGCACGTTATGGGAATCTCGTTCTATTTACCGGGATGTCTTTATTGCCTCCATCCTGATCAATCTTTTCGCCATTGCCAGCCCCTTATTTACCCGGTTGGTGTATGACAAAATTGTGCCGAATCTTGCCTTCAACTCGCTGTGGGTGCTTGCTAGCGGGATCACGGTGATCTTCATTTTCGACCTGCTGCTCAAGCTGCTCCGGAGTTTCTTTATTGACCTGGCAGGGAAGAAATCTGATCTGCTCATCTCTTCCAAAATTTTTGCCAAAGTGATGGGCATCAAAATGGAGGCACGTCCGCCTTCAGTGGGTGCCTTTGCCCGGCATATGCAAGAATTCGAGTCTATCCGGGAATTTTTCACCTCAGCGACGGTCACCACGTTAATTGATTTACCGTTCGCGCTGCTATTTTTAGCGATCATTTGGCTGGTTGCCGGGCCACTGGCTTTGGTCCCGCTCTGCGCGGTATTGATTCTGATCATACACAGTATCTTGGTGCAACGCCCTTTGCGTCGAACCATTGAGGAAGGCTCACGCTTATCCTCACAAAAGCATGCCAACCTGATCGAAAGCCTGAGCGGACTGGAAACCGTCAAGCTGTTTGGTGCCCAGAGCCAGTTCCAGCACCGCTGGGAAGAAGCCGTTGCCCATATGGCAAACTGGGGTATCAAGTCACGTCGGCTCACCGATTCGGTTCAAAATGCCGCCGGATTCATGCAACAGCTAGTCTCAGTCTCCATGATCGTCTTCGGGGTATATCTCATTGCCGCAGGGGAGCTGACCATGGGGGGACTGATCGCAGCAACCATGCTCAGCAGCCGGGCGATTGGTCCTCTTGTTCAGCTCTCATTGCTTTCTATCCGCTATAACCAGGCCAAATCGGCCATGGGGGTGATAGAACAACTGATGGCAATGCCCTCCGAGCAGGAAGAAGGTAAACGCTATATTCACCGCCCGTTGATCAAAGGTAAAATTGAGCTGGACAAAGTCGACTTCAAATACCCGAACTCTGACGTTAGGGTACTACGCAACGTCAGCCTGACCATCAACCCAGGTGAAAAAGTCGCGATTATCGGCCGTATCGGTTCAGGGAAGACCACGTTAGAACGGCTAATTATGGGGCTTTATCAACCAACGGCGGGCTCTATCCGAATTGACGATACCGATATGTCACAGCTACACCATATTGATATACGGCGCAATATTGGCTGTGTGCCACAAGACATTACGCTGTTCTACGGTTCGATCCGAGACAACATCACGCTGGGCAGACCACTCACGGATGATCGGGAAATTCTTGATGCGGCCAACAGGGCCGGTGTGACAAGCTTTACCCAGCATGATTCGGCCGGACTTGAGCGCCAGGTCGGCGAGGGGGGCTGTACACTGTCCGGTGGGCAACGCCAGTCAATTGCGATTGCCAGAGCACTCGTGGGACACCCGCCGGTATTACTCATGGATGAACCAACCAGCAGTATGGATAATCGCTCAGAGATGTATATCAAAGAACAACTCAGCAATATGAGCAAAGATGAAACCTTAATCTTGATCACTCATAAAAGTAGCATGCTGGATATTGTTGATCGCCTGATTGTGCTGGAACAAGGCAACATTATTGCTGACGGCCCCAAGGATCAGGTCCTAAGACAGCTGCGTGAGGGTCAATTCAGTAAAGCCAACAGCGCCTAGCTGCGCACAAAAGCCCTGCTTTCCGCCCAGTCTCTCGTTGCGCAAGAGACTGGGCGGGCCGCAGGGTTCAATCTTTATCGCGGCATCAAAGATGCTCGACTTTTCTTCCCTGCCGGTTCAGGGCGAAGGTAAAACACAACATCAGCCATCTACGATCAATAGCCAAATCGCATTACTTTCAATCCTTTCTCTGGTGCAACTTCAGCAAACTCAGGCGGGTTCTCCAGACGCTCAATAAAGCGTAACGCCGGCGCTTCCGCCGCCATGCCGTCAATCAGAAACTGGGATGTCACCCCCGGATCATTCACGCAGGCCAGCACCTGGCCGTGCTCGGTCAGCAGCTCCGGTAAGCGGCGCAGAATTTTCTGATAATCCTTAGTCAGAGCAAAACTGCCTTTCTGGAACGATGGCGGGTCAATAATGATCAGATCATACGGCCCCAGTTTGCGCACCTTGCCCCAGGATTTAAACAGCTCATGGCCGAGAAAACTGACCTTGCTCAAATCATGCTGGTTGAGGTGGTGATTCTCCCGCCCCCGGCTCAGAGCTGATTTGGCCATATCCAGGTTCACCACATGATCAGCACCGCCGGCAACCGCTGCCACCGAAAAACCGCAGGTATAAGCGAACAGGTTGAGCACGCGCTTACCTTGTGCATGGCGCAGAACCCAGTCACGCCCGAAACGCATATCGAGAAACAGGCCGTTGTTTTGCTTGCGGCCCAAATCCAGTTTAAACATCAGCCCGTTTTCGACCACCGGCTGATATTCCTGATGTTCCCCCCAAAGCACTTCCAGCGGCGAGCCCTGGCGATCCCGGTGCTGCAGCAACAGCGAAACCGCCCCGCTCTGCTGCCACTGCGGCGACTGCGTCAGATCGTTCAGCATCGCCTGCAGAGCCGTGAGGAATGCCGCATCCGGCTCTTTGAATAAAGACACCAACACCTGCCCGGCCAGCCAATCCACCGTGAGCTGCTCCAGACCCGGCCAGCAACGGCCACGGCCATGAAAGAGCCGCCGGACTTCCGCAGGCGGCGGGGCCAATTGAGTGAGTAGGTGTTGTTCCAGAGTCGATAGCGCGCTTAATTCCATAACATGTCAGGCTTAATGAAAGAGGGGCGCTATTTTATACCCAAGCTGAGGAAAATAGCTCGCTCGAGCACAAAAATATTATAGTTCGCCGCACAGGCGCTTCCATACAGCGGATCAGACATCTGGTGATAAGAAAGGGATCAGGCGACGAGCTTGAACTGCTCCTCGGCCTGACGGTGGCTGGCCAGCACCACGTATTCAACATGAGCGCGCGCCTGACGCTGTCGCTTGGCCCGGAATGTCATTTTTTGCCGGCTGCGGCGCAATGATGCCAGCCCCCAGAATCGCGATATCATTTTTTTCTTTTTCAGTCTCAGGCGGTGCGATGCAGAGCGGGTCAGGCGCATGATATTCCTCGGTCTAAGTGATATCCCGGACCACTATTTTATGTAATATTACTCGATATTTTTACCGCGTAAGGTCAAGGAATCATCACTTAACACCAAGAAATTCAAGTTATTACCGATTCTGTGTATCCGTAGCTTATATATTGCGCAATTTGCGAGTTCAATGAATAGCCGTTATTTCATCGCCACCTTCGGCCAGCTCAAATCCCAAGGCGATGACCATCCCTGAAGTGCCGACTGCACCTCAGGCGATTGCCACAAGACACCGGGCTCCGGCGGACAGATAAACTGCCGGAGCGTGCCCTGATAGGTAAACCGCAACGCATAAGCGTGCAGATAACCGCGATCAGCCGCTTCACTTCCGTAAATGTCGTCCCCGATGATCCCGGAGCCGACACTGCGCAGCGCCACCCGGATCTGATGGGTCTTGCCAGTATGCGGCTTACATAAAAACAGCCGCCGCCCTTCCCCGGCTGTGGTTGAAAAAAACTGAGTGATCGCCGGATTGGTTTTGCTGCTCTCCAGCTTCCAGCTACTGCGGCGCGAGCGGGTCATATCGCCCATCACTACCCCCTGCTTTTTCTTCGGCTTTTTGCTCCCTATCGCCAGATAGAACTTTTCCACACTTCGCTCGGCAAAGCAGGCCGACAGCTCAGACGCCGCCTGGCGGTGACGGCCCAGCAGGAGCAGGCCAGAGGTCATCTTATCCAGGCGATGGATCAAATACAGCTGCGCGTCTCCGGTCTGCGCTGCAACCGCAGCCAACAGCGGTTGTTCATTGTCATCTTTATGTACACTCACCCCCGGGTGCTTATTGATAACCAAAAAATCAGGATCTTGATAAACCAGGGTGAACATGCCCAACCACCATTATGAAATAGAAACAGGGGGCGCAGTATAAACGCTTCCTCGCAGAATGGCAGCCTCGTGTCGCACCCGGATCAAAAAGCCGCCTGCGGGACTTCCCGCAGGCGGCTTGAAATAGACTCGTGTGACCGGCCTTTCTGAAATTGATGCAGCGCTTAGGCGAAGAAGACCACCAGCATCAAAATGGGACAGACAACCCGGACATACCAAGGCCAGATTTTCCAGAACAGTCCCTGCTCTAGTTCGGGGTAGCCTTCCCGGATCTCCTGCAGCACTTTGTCCCGCTTCCAGACCCAACCCACCAACAGGGCAAACATCATCCCGAGAATGGGCTGGGCGTATTCTGTAGTCAAGGAGATTACCAGGCCGAACAGCTCCCCAAAGTTGAATACAATCAGTGCCGAGAACAGGGTGATCAGGCCCCCGATCCACCACACCGCCACTTTTCGATCTTGCTTGAGCTCTTCGGTGGCACAGGCGACCGGTACTTCCAGCATCGAAATGGATGAAGTCAGAGCCGCGATCACCATCAGAACGAAGAAAAGCACCCCGATAAACAAACCAGCACTGCCCATGGTATCGAACATCGCCGGCAAAACACTGAAGACCAAGGTATCCGAAGAAAGCAGCGCCCCGGTTTCACTGTAAATTTCGACCCCGTTATGCTGGGCGACAAACATCGCCGGCAGGATCAGCAGCCCGGCAATAAAGGCCACCGAGGTATCAAGCAACGCCACCTGGGCCGCAGTTTTCGGCAGGTTGACATTTTTCTGGATGTACGAGCCATACACCATCATCGAGCAGACGCCGAGCGACAAGGAAAAAAACGCCTGTCCCATCGCGCTGACGACCAGATCCGGACTGAAGTGCGACAGATCCGGCACCAAGTACATTTTCAGACCGTCGGCAGCCCCTTGCTGGGTCAGGATGTAACCCACCATCACCACAAACAGCACCAGCAGCACCGGCATCAGCCGGGTTGACCAGCGCTCGATCCCGTTCGCAACCCCGTTACGGACCACTAAAATCGTCAGCACCATGAAAACAATCATCAGCACCAAATTGCGACTGGTACTGAAAGATTCCAGCCAGGTCGCGGCATCCGTCAGCCCAATGACATTGAGCACCGGGCCGACTAGGAAACCGAACAACCAACCGGCGACAATGGCGTAGAAGCTCAGGATCATCGACACCGCGATCATCCCGGCAATCCCCATCAATGCGGCAATCCCCCGTTGCTGGGGCCAGACGGCCCGCAAAGATTTAATGGGGTTGGCATTGCCATAGCGACCGATAGTAAGCTCCGCCACCAACAGAGGATATGCCAGAGCAAACACCATCAATAAATAAACGAACAAAAACACTGCGCCGCCATTACTGGCCGCCTGGGTCGGAAACCCCCAAATGTTCCCGAGCCCGACCGCAGACCCGGCCGCTGCCAGGATAAAACCGAGTCGTGAGCTAAAATGCCCTCTTGATCCACTTGCCATACCGCTTCTCTTACTCATCTATCATTATTGTGACTTCAGGATGTTGTGTACGCCAGGGTGTAAATTAATTTGTACAGACTAAAAGTATCAGTCACCCCCTGAATATTGGCAAGTAAATCAGTAAAAGAATAAAATGTCAGACCCGCAGTCCATTTTTTTGATCTATCACTAACCTTTTGCCTTTCTCGCTGTTTTTTTGAGCATGTAGACGATATTCCCCCCCTTTTTATGCGGTATAGGCATCTCATGACGTGACCAGCCACCCTTTTGCCAATTCCACTGGCATTCTCGCCAATTCAATGCAAAATAAGCTTCATATAAACCCCAAATTTGGCTGATAAAACACTTACATGGAACAATTTTACCAAGCACTCGCGCTGGCCGGCGTGCTTCTCTACTGGTTAGCTGTCGCCGCAGTCACGCTCCGGATTGTGTTCAAGCGCCGGGTGGTCGGCGTTTCGCTGGCCTGGCTAATGATTATTTATATCATTCCGATCGGCGGGGTGATTGCGTATCTGCTGTTTGGTGAACTGAACCTGGGAAAAAAGCGCGCCGAGCGTGCGCGGGAAATGTTCCAGCCTTTTGGGGTCTGGTTTCGCAGCCTGAATGACTGTCCCGGCCATCAGCCACAAGCAATGAGCACCCGTGCCAGGCCCATTAGCGAACTGTGCGAGAACCGGCTGGGGATCCCGGCCCTTTCCGGCAACACTCTAAGTCTGCAAAACAGTCCCAAGCAAATCCTGCGCTCACTGGTGGAAGACATCCACCAGGCCCAAGAGACGATACAGTTGGAATTTTATATCTGGCATCCGGGCGGCCTGGCCGATGAAGTGGCGACTGCGCTGATCATGGCGGCAAAACGAGGCGTGTCCGTACGTCTGCTGCTGGATTCTGCCGGCAGTATGCGGTTTTTCCGCAGTTACTGGCCCAAACTCATGCGCCAGGCCGGCATTGAAGTTGTGGAAGCGTTAGCGGTCTCGCCGTTCCGGATGTTTCTGCGCCGGCTCGATTTGCGCCAACACCGAAAAATCATCGTGATCGACAACCGGATTGCCTATACCGGCTCGATGAACCTGGTCGATCCCGAGTATTTCAAAACTGACGCCGGGGTCGGACAGTGGATTGATGTCATGGTTCGGGTCACGGGCCCGGCCGTGGCGGTACTAAACGGGATTCAAGCCTGGGACTGGGAAGTCGAAACCGGCCAGCGCTTTTTACCGCCCTTGCCGCAATGCACTCCCAACCTGGCAAAGAGTGATTCGGACATGATCCAGGTGATCCCGTCCGGTCCTGGGATGCCGGATGAAATTATCCACCAGGCCCTGTTGCTCAGCATTTATCAGGCTCGCCGGAGCATTGTGATCACCACACCCTATTTCATCCCCAGCGAGCACTTGCATCATGCGCTGATCAGTGCCAGCCAGCGCGGGATCAGTGTCCATATCGTGATCCCGGATAAGAACGATTCAATCATGGTGGAATGGGCCAGCCGCTCCTTCTTTACCGAGCTGCTCTCAGCCGGCGTCCACATTCACCGCTTTCACGGCGGTCTGCTGCATACCAAGTCTGTGGTGATCGATGACAGTCACTGCCTGATTGGCACCGTTAACCTGGACATGCGCAGCCTGCGACTCAACTTTGAGGTTACCCTGACCATAGATAACCCGGCCTTCACCCACCAATTGGGCCAACTTCAGCAGGATTATATTCAGGATTCGAGCTACATGAAGCTCCGGGAGTGGGAAAAACGCCCGGTGATCCAAAAGCTGCTCGAGCAGTTTTTCTACATGTTCAGTCCGTTGTTATAACTTGTTCCGCACCTGGAGCCTACGCTTAACGCTACGCTCGCGAGCCAATAAGAAAGGCTGCACCGTGTCCACACGGTGCAGCCTTTCTTTTTTACTTCGGCCGCTTGGTACTGAGGGCTGGGATTAACCCCCAATCCGCTGCTGCAGCAGCTCCAGTACCAGGCGGTTGTCCGCATCGCGAATCGTCGGTAGCTGAAAGCGCGCCTCACGGGTATCGGCTAAGCGAACCACGCCGCTAATCAGGGCTTCTTCCCCACCCGCTTGAGCAATACAGTTGCCGAAGGCATCCATGATCCGGGAACCGCCCCAGAACTGGCTGTTGCCTTCGCGGGCACAGCTGTTCGCCATCAGCAACGGCACACCATAGGTCATGGAAATAAAATCGGTATTGGTTGTCCAGCCCTGTGGGTTGGAAAATTCATCCGAGACAATATCCGCTGCTGAGTTCACCGGGGCCAGCAGCAGTGACGGCTTATCCAGCATCGCCAGGTGCGGCAGCGCCGGGTTCCACAAATCAGCACAAATCAGAGTGTGGGTCAGCCAGCCGGCAAACGGCTCGCACGGCACCAGACTCTGCCCTTTGCTGTACCACTTGGCTTCTTCCAGACCGCCATAGTTCGGCAGGTTCAGCTTGCGGTGCAGGTGGATCAACTGGCCGTTCTTAACCATTCCCTGGGCGTTGTAAAACTCACCCGGCGCGGCTTCTTCGACAAAGCCAAAGCACACTGCCATCTCCCCTGCTGCCTGTGCCAGCTCGGCGAGCAGCGCATCATCGCTGCGCATCGCAACAGCCAGGGTCTGTTCCCGCAGGCTATAGCCGGTCATCGACAGCTCGGGAAACAGCAACAGCTCGACCCCTTCGTCACGGGCTTGGGTGATATAGGCCAAATGTTTGGTCAAGTTTGCGGTAACATTCCCCAGCTCAGGTGCGATCTGGGCAATCCCGACTTTCAGTTCATTCTTTCTCATCAGCTTACTCTCATAAAAAAGGGCCGGCCCCAGGCCAACCCTTTTTCCAACCAGGAAATGATTAAAGCAAGTTGTTGCTTTGCAGGAACTCTTTTGCAACAGACTCGATACTCTGCTTCTCAACATCGACTTTGGCGTTCATCGAAGCCATCACATCGTCATTCAGCAACGCTGACAGCGTGTTGAGCTGCTCAGCCAGTTTCGGATGCTTGCTCAGGGTATCTTCTCGCACCACAGGCGCCAGAGCGTAGTTCGGGAAGAAGCCTTTATCGTCCTGCAGCACAATAAAATCAAATGCCTTGATGCGGCCATCGGTGGCAAACACCAATGCCAGATCCGCTTCACCCACTTTCAGTGCCTGGTAAGTCAAACCTGAATTCATCTTTTTCAGGTTCTTACGGGAGAATTTGAATTTGTACGCTTTTTGCAGCGGGCGCAGGCCATCCGGGCGCGCCGCAAATTCAATGTTTGAGGCAAAGATGGCATCTTTACCGTCCCCTTTCAGCCAGGCGGCCATATCGCTGATCGAGACGATCTGGTTCGCCTCGGCATCACTCCGGCGCATCGCCAGGGCATAGGTATTGTTTGCTTTTGACGGGTTGAGCCAAACCAGACCCTTCTCGCCATCCAGCTGCTTCACCTTGTTGTAGGTGTCTTCTGCGGACAGGCGGTCTTTGATCTTGTTGAATGTGATCAGAGACGTACCTGTATATTCCCAGTACAGATCAATCTGGCCGTTCTCCTGGGCCTTACGCACCACCGTGGAGCCCATGCCATCACGCTTGTCGACTTCATAGCCCTGCGCTGCCAGGTATTGCTCGGTGATCGAAGCCAGCACCAGCTGCTCGGTAAACCCTTTGCCGCCAACAACCAGATCAGCAGCCTGGGCTACTGTGGATGTGAAAGCGATCATTGCCGCAGTGGCAATCAGACGAAACTTAGACATCGTTATTTTCCCTCTCTACAGTCAAACTCAAATGTTTGCTTATTCATACATGCCGTGACTATCCCCGCTGGCGCAGCGGATTCACCCCTTTACTGACCATCATAAAGGTCAGAGCGCCAAAACCAATATCAAACAACACCGCCAGGGCCGCGGTCGGGATCGCACCGGCCAGCATCATGGTCAGCTCATCGAGATCAATCCCGGTAAAAATCAACTCGCCCAAGCCTGTGCCACCAATCAGAAACGCCAACGGGACTGTGCCGATATTGATCGCAAACGCAGTGCGGATCCCGGCAATGATGACATACAGTGCATTGGGCAACTCGACCTTCCACAGTAACTGCATCGGCGTCAGGCCCATGCCAATCGCAGCTTCTTTCAGGTGGGCTGGCACAGCAATCAACCCGGTATAGGTATTTCTGACAATTGGCAGAATGGTCGCAATCACCAGCGCAAAAATTGCCGGGGTGTTGCCCACACCGAGAAATGTCATCGACAACGCCAGCACCGCCAGGGTCGGCACCGTCGAGCCGATGTTGAAGATCTGCATAAAGGCTTCCGAGAAGCGCCGGCAGGCCGGGCGACTCAGTACAATGCCGATCGGCACGGCGAGCAAAATTGCCAGACCGCCGGAAATCAGCGTCAGCTTGACGTGCTCCACTGCCAGATACGTAATATCTTCCCAATAATAGAGGAAATCATCGATAAAGCCGTTTGCCTGGAGCTCAATTCCAAGCGCAAACGCCAGGAGCAAGCTGGCAGCAACGATGAACTGCTTCAAACGTTCACGTTTCACACCTTACCCCTTCGTATTGAAACTGGCTCCCAGGTGGTGAGTAATACCACGCTGCGAAATTTCACCACACAGGCGACCCTGTTCATCCACGACCGCCAGCCAGCTGATATCATGAGCGAACATCTTCGACACCACAGCACGCAAGTCCTGGGTTTGATCCATCAGGATCGGCAGACGCTCAAAATGTTCACTGCACAGACCACGCTGGCTCATCGCTACGGATTTGCTGATCACCCCAATCGGCTGGCGCTGCTTGTTGACCATCACGATCATCCCGTGGCCATATTCGGCCATCAGACGATTTGCCTGCTCCAGGGTATCTTCCGGGGAAACCGTCGGCACCTGGCGCTCCATCACTTCACCGGCCGTCGAGAGCTGCAGCCGCTTCAGAGTTCGGTCCGTGCCAACAAAATCAGCCACGAAATCCGTCTCCGGGTGGGCCAGAAGCTGATCCGGGCTCGAGTATTGCTCCAGCTGACCATTGCGGAAAATCGCCACTTTATTGGCCATCTTCACCGCTTCGTCGATATCATGTGAGACGAACATAATCGTTTTTTGCAGTTCCTTGTTCATTTTCAGGAACTCTTCCTGGATCACTTCCCGGTTAATCGGGTCAATCGCGCCAAACGGCTCATCCATCAGCAATACTGGCGCATCTGCTGCCAGGGCGCGCACCACACCTACCCGTTGCTGCTGGCCACCAGACAACTCGTTCGGAAAGCGCTTCATGTAAGCATTCGGATCCAGCGCCACCATATCCAGCAGCTCTTTCACCCGGTTGGTACAGCGCTTGGCATCCCAGCCCATCAGTTTCGGGATCAGGGCAATGTTCTCTTCGATGGTCATATTAGGGAACAGACCGATCTGCTGGATCACATACCCGATGTTGCGACGCAGGGTCACGGTATCGATACCCGTGGTATCTTCGCCGTTGATGTACACCTTGCCCGAAGTCGGCGTCACCAGACGGTTAATCATTTTCAGCGTTGTGGTTTTGCCACAGCCCGACGGCCCGAGCAGGACGCAAATCTCGCCGGTCGGGACTTCCATGTTGATGTGATCGGCAGCCGTCACCACACCCTGTGGTGTTTCAAAAATTTTGGTCAGGTTTTCAAGTTGGATCATGAAAACACCCTCTGTTAATCGTCAATCTTTAGCCGTGAACCACGACGCCCTTTGGCGTAAATTTTTTCTGGATCATCGCCAGGATGGTGTCGGCAACAATGGCCAGCAAACTGACGGCCAGCGCGCCGACAATCAACTGGCGCGAGTCAGACTGGCTGATCCCGCGGGCGATAAAGGTACCCAGGCCACCGGCACCGATGTAGGTCGCAATCGCCATCACCCCGATATTCATCACCACCGCCGTGCGGACACCGGCCATGATCACCGGCACAGCCAGCGGAATTTCGACCAGACGTAGACGCTGACTATTGGTCAAGCCTATCCCCCGAGCGGCTTCGCGCAATGCCGGATCAACATTATTAATCGCGGTATAGGTATTGCGGATAATGGGTAACTGAGAGTAAAGCAACACCGCAATCACCGCCGGCAGATAACCGATCCCCTGACCGATCAGAGACAAGACCGGGATCATGATCCCGAACAGCGCGATAGACGGAATCGTAATAATAATGGACGCAACATACAGGACGATATTCGCTGCATGCTGATTCTGGGTAATCGCAATTCCAATCGGCACGCCGGTCAAAATCGCCAGGCCAACCGCAAGGCTGACCAGGGACAGGTGTTCCGCCGTGCGGGCACCAATGATTTCCCAGTTGTCCAGAATGAAATTGAAAATTTCCAATTTGCACCTCTGGATAAAAAAGGTTAAACACAGATTGTTTTCAGACTAGCGCAAGATACACGCTGAGATACAACCACGGGTTGTACAGACAAAGGATTCCTCCGGCAGGTATGACAGCTTGCCATGAGGGCATTCGCCCAACGAACAGTCGGGGAATGAAAAATGAGGGCTGATTCTAGTGACTTCGCTAATCGAGCTCAAGTTTTTTCCACTGATATTTTCGTTTTACTCACTTAATGAGAGCAGAAAAGTGCCAGAAAACTTAGTGAAGATCGCAAATTTAACATGAAATGACAGTAGAAATTTTACAATCTCGGGGAACTTTGCAACGACATATTCACAACTAACATTTATATCAAGCTACACTATACAGACTGCATCTCTTATATGATGTCATGACAACGTTAATCAATTGGCTGAATTTAGCTGCGTCCAGATGAATACGATTAGTATTTTTCAATCGCTACTATGAGGTTTCAGGATGTCCGAAAGACTGTCATTTTTTTATGATAAGTTTTTACTAATATTTTTATTAGTTTCAAACTCAATTCACGGCTATGCCTATGAAACAACCCTGACACTCACCGGAACCACGACCGCCGGCGATCAAGTGACGACCATATTCACCCGGGAACAACTCGAGCAATTGCCGCAATCTTCGATCACCACCCATTTACCCTGGATCACCGATCAATCGACTTTCACCGGAGTGAAGCTCTCTGCATTATTAGCCATTTACAACTTACAACCCAGCACCATTCATCTCAGGGCACTGAATGACTACGCCACCACAGTCAGCTGGACACATATCCGCAAATATGAACCCATTATCGCGACCCGACAAGATAACCAACCGCTCAGAATTCGTGATTACGGCCCCTACTGGTTGATTTTCTCTATCGACCAATACCCGGAGCTCAATCAACGGAAATACCAGGGCAAAATGGTCTGGCAACTGGAAACCATTACCACGGAATAACACAAGGAGTGTGGCCGATGTTTCAATGTGAGCACGTTCCCCGAACAGGGAGCTGGATCAAACGGGCCCTGTATGTCCTGACCCCTATATTAATTCTCAGTACGCTGATTGCGGTTCACCAGCTCAAAGACAATTCAGAGATGATCTCGTTGAGTCAGAATGAGGCAATTTGGTTCATTCTACAACTGACCAAGGAATACTCGGAGTTTATCTACCAGCTACAAAGCTACCAGTTTGGTAATACCAGCCACGATGCAATGATGATCCAGTATGAGATCCTGTGGAGCCGCTTCAATACCATCACCCATAATGACCTGGTGGTCCACCTGAGCCAGTTCAATGGCCTTATCCCGGCATTCACTGCCCGGTTCGAGCAAGTCCAGGCTATTGAGCCGCAATTGCTCAGCCTGCCGACAACCGGGAATTTCGAGCCCGTGGTCCAATATATCCGTACTGATTTTGAAAGCCTGGTTACATTTCTCAATGAAAAGTTTCGCCTCACCAGCGGCGATATGAGCGTGCGGATCCAGGCGATCGCTGAAATTGAACAAGTGATCCAGTTTCTGCTGTTTTCCACCTTCCTGATGGGCAGCCTGATGGCCTATGTCCTGCTGCGGGAATCCCGGAACCACCATTTCCTGGCGATGAACGATTCCCTGACCGGGCTCCACAACCGCTTGTGGCTGAACCATAAACTCCGCGAGCTGGAATCAATGAACCAGCCGTTTACCTTTTACCTGATTGATCTGGACGGCTTTAAAACCATCAACGATACGCTCGGCCACCAGGCCGGTGATGAACTGCTGACAACCGTGGCAAAACGGCTCTCCCGGCTCAACTGCCAGCATTATTTTGCCGCCAGAATGGGCGGGGATGAGTTTGCCGTGATCGAGCTTTGCGGACCCACCAACACCGCTCACAAGCCTACTTGTATCCCGGAACAGCTAGCTGCTGTGTTCCGCCGCCCTGCCCGCTATGCCGGAAAACGACATGACATTTCCGCCAGTATCGGGGCCAGCCAGTTTCCCGACAGCGCCCACTCCATCTCTGAACTGCTGAGACAAGCCGACTTTGCCATGTATGAAGTCAAACAGGCCGGCAAAGACGGCTTACGTTATTTTCAGCAGCCTCCCCTCACCGAAATGGCCCGGGGCGTCAAAGACGAAGGAGCTCCGACACCGACGTCCAGCCTGCTCCACTAATACCAGTCAAAGTAAGTTGAGTGCTCAAAAATAGCGCCGGAAAAATGTTTGAGAACAAGGCGGGATTTTTAGATCAGTAGTTGTTCTACAATTAAAAATTGTAACGCAGTTATCGAACACTTTAACAAGCTAGGATGACCAGTTATTTACTGCGATTGGTATTAGTTACTGCGATTGGTATAAACACCGAAGGCCAACTAAAAAACGGCCCCGTCATCCGACGGGGCCCGTTTCAGTCCTCATCACAAGCCACGGACTCACATCGCCGCAGCAAAGATCTCGGTAATTTCCTCGTGCGTGGCTTGTTTCGGGTTAGTCAAACCACACGCATCTTTCAGCGCATTCTCAGTCAGCACCGGGAAGTCATCGGCTTTCACACCCAGAGCTTCCAGACCGGCTGGAATGCCGACATCCTGAGACAGTGCCTGGATCGCTACCAGCGCTGCTTCCGCGCCCTGCTCTGGCGTCATGTCCGTCACATCAACCCCCATCGCCTTGGCAACATCACGCAGACGCTCAGGGCAAACCTGGGCGTTGTAGCGCTGAACATGCGGCAGCAGAACGGCATTACACACCCCGTGCGGCAGATCATAGAAGCCGCCCAGCTGGTGGGCCATCGCATGGACATAACCCAGCGATGCATTGTTGAACGCCATCCCGGCCATAAACTGGGCATAAGCCATCTGCTCACGGGCTTCCAGGTTCTGACCGTCTTTCACCGCCGTACGCAGGTGTGCCTGGATCAGCTCAATCGCTTTAATCGCCACCGCATCGGTAATTGGCGTCGCTGCCGTTGAAACATAGGCTTCAATCGCGTGCGTCAGGGCATCCATCCCGGTCGCTGCAGTCAGCGACGCCGGTTTCGCCAGCATCAGTTTCGGATCATTGACCGACATCAGCGGCGTGGTGTTCTTGTCGACAATAGCCATTTTGATGTGGCGTGCTTCATCGGTAATGATACAGAAACGCGTCATTTCAGACGCCGTCCCAGCCGTAGTATTAATCGCGACCAACGGCAGTTGAGGCTTGGCCGAACGGTCTACGCCTTCATAATCGGCAATTTCGCCGCCATTGGACGCAACCAGCGCAATCCCTTTGGCACAATCGTGTGGAGAACCACCGCCCAGAGAAATCACGAAATCACAGCCGTTGTCTTTCAGCAGTGCCAGGCCCGCTTCGACATTACCAATGGTCGGGTTCGGCTGCGTGCCGTCAAATACAACCGAGGCAACATCTCGCTCTACCAGCAGATCAGCCACCTGCTTGACCATACCGATATCGTTCAGAATACGGTCGGTGACGATCAACGCTTTTTTGAATCCATGTGCACGAATCGCATCAGCGGCTTCTGTCAGACAGTCCGCACCCATCAGGTTTACAGTCGGGATAAAAAATGCACTACTCATCAATATGCTCCATTATTATGTATTGCTTCCAGCGGCAAGGCGCCACTTCAGGCAGAAACCTTTCACCAGCCAACAAGTCACCCGTACCCCATTCGGGGTACCCGGTCCAGATGCGCATATCTAACACTGTTAGAATGTGCAACAAATTGATCTCGGACAATTTATTGAAGAGGTCTGATGTCTTTGCAGTGTTTATTTGAGTTGAGTCACCTTTTACTAAGAAAAACATTATCTTAGCGTTGATGGGTGGAAACAGACTATTTCCCTCTGTCATCAAACCAAGAAAGCTGATGACGTGTTTTATCTTCCTTCGGGCCAGGCCTCACCCGGCCACCCTGCTGAAACCGAATACGTTATCAGTTACATCGATTTCGCTACCGCAGCAGTAACCAGCTCTCTACCAGCACCACCATGGCCAAGAGCCAGGCCAGCCCCTGCCAGAACCGCAACGGATTACGCTGGAGCAACGGGGCGCGCTTGAGGGTATTCAGCAATTGGGGGTTCGGGGCTGACAAGTCCTGAAGCATTTCCGACATCACCTGGTAGCGCGATCCCGGCGCCGGGTGACAGGCTTTTTTCAATACCAGATCCAGCCAGACCGGTAAATCCGGGCGGGAGCTCAGCACGGAGCGATAGTGGTAATGGCGTTTGAGCTGTGGATCAAACACCGGCGATACCGACGCATACGGCAGCTGACCAGTCAGCATTTCATAGACGATCACGCTGACGGAATAGATATCGGACAGCGAGGTCGCGCGGCTCCCGGCAACATATTCCGGCGCGATATAATCCGTTGCCCCGACCGGGATCGCTTCGCTCAGCACCTGATGGATCTCTTCGAGCCCGGCCACCTGGGCCGTACCGAAGTCGATACAAACAACGCGCCCGTCGTCGGTCAGGATCAGGTTTTCCGGCTTCAAATCCCGGTGCACCATGCCCATGCGCTGAAAATAGCGGATCGGTTTGATGAGCTCTGCCGCGATGGCCCGCACCTGCGACAGGCGGGGGGATGGATGGTCCAGCATCCACTGGCGCAGGGTGATCCCCGGAACAAAATCACAGACATGATAGAGGAAGGGTGACGACGCTGCCGGCGGATGGATCTTCATCACCGACGGATGGCTGAACTGCCGACCCACCCAGCCTTCCCGGGCAAAGCCTTGCAGATAGCCCAGGTCCTCAGCAAAGTTCGGTGACGGACATTTGAGGACATAGTCCTGCTGATCAAACTCGCTGCGCGCCAGGTAAACATGGCTGCGGGTGCCGCTATGGAGCACCCGGCGGATCTGGTAGTGCTCCAGCCGCTGCCCTTCCGCCAAGACCGGCGGGATCACCCGCGCTGTCAGGGCCCGGCTGGCTTCCGCCAGGGTTTGCTCCGGCAGCCCATCGATCCGCACCAGCAGGCAAGTCAGGTTATCATCGCTTCCCTGCGCCCGGGCGCGTTGCAGAATGTTCCGGGCCAGCGCTTCCAGCTCGGACTGGGTCAAAGCATCAGTGCCGGCCAGCAACACTTCCAGCTGCGAAGGCGACAGCCAGTCGTGCAGGCCGTCGGTGGTCAGCAGCAGCACATCCCCCACCGCCAGCGGCTCCGGGTGATAATCGACCTCCAGTTTGCTGTCCATCCCCAGCGCCCGCAGGAGCAAGTGCTGATCCCCCCCCTGACGCCGACGATGATCCCGGGTCAGTTGCTCCAGCCTTCCCAGACGAAGTCGGTACACCCGGCTGTCGCCGACATGGATCACATGGGCGGTATTGGACTTGAACACCACACCACTGAAAGTGGTCACCAGCCCGTTGTGGCGCAACTCGCTGTGCTGACCATGATGATACAGCCAGCGGTTGAGCCCGGTCAGCACCTTGGCTGCGGCCTGACGCACGGTCCAGCTTGCCGGGGTACTGTAATAGTCTTCAATAAACTGGGTCACGCAGGTATGGCTGGCCTGCTGGCCGCGGGCGCTGCAACTGACACCATCGGCGATACAGGCCACAATCCCATAATGCTTGCGCACCGGCAGCCGCGGCGGCTGGTACAGTGCAAATGCATCCTGATTCACCTCCCGGCACCCGGCACTGGAGAACCCGCCACAGGTTACCCTTAAGCCGGGCTGCTGCGCTTGCTGCGTGTCGGCTGCCATTGTCATCACCATCCCTGCTCTCCCTTGTTTGAACCCGTTTTAATCCCGGGTCAAACCGCCTGTACAAACTGCCTGTACCAACCGCCAGCACGAACCGCCAAGGCGATCCGCGGGCAATACTGTTTCAGGCGGCCAGGTACACTTACCCGCCGCCACGCGCTGTCCCTGATTTAACTTTTCGCCACATCAATCAGGGTCACACTGCCGTCTTCGTTGATTTCAGCAATCTGGCCGGACGGCTCTTCCATCATCAACAAAGTAACAAACCCAATTACTGCCGTGGCTGCAATGACATAGAAGAAAGTGCTGTAATCAACAAACGAGAGAATCGTCAGGTAACAGACCGCCCCCACATTGCCGTAAGCCCCGGTCATTCCGGCGATCTGGCCGGTCATGCGACGCTTGATCAGCGGCACCGTTGCAAAAACCGCCCCTTCCCCGGACTGGACGAAGAAGGAGCAGGCCATTGCTGCCGCCACCGCCAGCCACACCGGCCAGCTGCCGTCGACCTGGCCCATCAGGAAATATCCGGCTGCCAGACCGGCGGTCAGGATTAACAGGGTCGGCTTGCGGCCGAATTTATCCGAAATCCAGCCCCCGCCCGGACGCGACATCAGGTTCATAAAGGCATACGCCGAGGCCACCATCCCGGCAACCACCGGCGTGAGCGCAAAGGTTTCCGAGAAAAACAGCGGCAACATCGACACCACCGCCAGCTCCGAGCCGAAGGTGGCAAAATAAAGCACATTCAAGATCGCCACCTGCTTGAACTTGTACTGATGAATTTCAGGTACCGGTGCCTGAAACACGTGCCGGTTCACTGTCCAGGTTTTCTGCACTTCATACAGATACAACACACTGAGCAGCACATAAATCCCGCTCACTAAGCTGTCACTCAACATGCCGATCCCGGTCGGCGAGAGTTTCCACGCCAGCAGCGCCAGGGCGCCGTACATCGGCAGCTTCATCACCAGCAGCAGGAAAAAATCGCCTTTTGAAGTGACTTCCATCGCCCCCAAATTCTTGGGCTTGAAATAAGTCGCGCCCTTAGGCGTGTCGGTGACATTGATATAGAAGATATACGAGAAGATCAGGCTCATAGCCCCGGTGATCGTCATCGCATAGCGCCAGCCGTCCTCCCCGCCGAACATCACCGCCAGAGTCGGTAACGTAAATGCCGCAGCGGCTGAGCCGAAGTTTCCCCAGCCGCCGTAAATCCCTTCAGCGGTGCCGAGTTCATTGTGCGGGAACCATTCCGACACCAGTCGTATCCCAACCACGAACCCGGCGCCGATCAGACCGAGAGCAAAACGGGCTATCGCCGCCTGGACAAAGTTATCGGCAAAGGCAAAGACAAAACAGGGAATGGCGCAAATGGCCAGTAACGCCGAATACACCCGCCGCGGACCATATTTATCGGTCAGCATCCCGATGATCACCCGGGCCGGGATCGTAAAGGCGACGTTCAAAATCAGTAAGGTCTTTACCTCGGCAGTGGTCAGGCCCAGGGATTCCTTCACCGACTGCAGCAAAGGCGCAAAGTTGAACCACACCACAAAGGTGATGAAAAACGCAAACCAGCTTAAATGAAGGATCTTCATCTTGCCGGTAAAGGACAATAGATTGAACTTATCTGTCATGGGGTCACTTCCTTAGTTGACGAATTAATAAGTTCATTGCATCTGTCATGCCAAAATTTAAAATCCAATAAAAACAATGGATTAATAACATAAACTCAAATTAAAACGTATTTAAAGACAACCAACTCATCAATCTAGTGCAATGACGCACCAAGACTCACATCAAGCGCCCAATATTGGACAGTTTTATGTTGTATTAAAAACACCAAACGTAACTCTAAAGCGGTATTTTTAAATTAAGTGACAAAAAAAGGAGCCATATCAGCTCCTTTTTCATCAAAACAGAAATAACCAATCAGTTTATTCGCAGTTGCACTTTCCCCTGATTAAGCCGGACCTCATAGGTTTTTAAACGATATTCGGGAGCTTCCAGACATTCGCCACTGTGCAGGCTAAAGTGCTGTTTATAGAGCGGAGAAGCCACCACTTTCTGGTCTCCCAGTGAGCCGATGATGCCCCGCGACATCACATTGGCCTGGCCAATCGGATCGTAATTCGACAGCGCATAGAGCTGCTGACTGTGACGACAGAAAAAAATCGCCACCTGCTCATGATTCAGCAGAGCGCAGATCCCGGTATCCTGGATCAAATCACTTTGCTGACATACGGTTTGCCACTGTTCCATCTCGTTTCCTCCTATTCCGTCACATCGACAATTTCAATCCGCTCACCACGCAGGACCGGCTGCCGCTGACCCCGTTCCAGCACATAACTGAGCCGGCGATCAGGCTCCGCACTGTTGACAAAGTGCTGGAATCGCTTGAGTTTCTGCGGCGATGCCAGGGTGGTTTTCCATTCACACTGGTACTGACTGAGGTTATAGGCCATGTCGCGTTCCAGCTCGCCGACGATGCCCAGCTTATCCTCGATCACCACCTGCTTGAGATATTCCAGCCCGCCTTCGAGATTTTCCAGCCACACCGACGTCCGCTGCAGGCGATCGGCGGTGCGGATGTAGAACATCAGGATCCGATCAACATAGGCGAGCAGGGTGGCATCATCGAGATCCGCGGCAAACAGGTCGGCGTGACGCGGTCGCATTCCACCATTGCCGCAAACATACAGGTTCCAGCCCTTTTCCGTCGCAATCACCCCGATATCCTTGGACTGCGCCTCGGCACATTCACGGGTACAGCCGGAGACCGCAAACTTGAGTTTATGCGGCGCCCGGAGCCCTTTGTAACGGTGCTCCAGATCAATGGCGAATCCGACACTGTCTTTCACCCCGTACCGACACCAGGTACTGCCGACACAGGATTTCACCGTCCGCACCGATTTCCCGTAGGCATGGCCGGTTTCAAAGCCGGCAGCAATCAACCGACGCCAGATCAGCGGCAGTTCATGCAGCTGTGCCCCGAACAGGTCGATCCGCTGTCCCCCGGTGATCTTGGTGTAGAGGTCAAACGCTTTGGCCACTTCCCCCAGCACAATCAGCTTCTCCGGGGTGATCTCCCCGCCCGGCACCCGGGGCACCACAGAATAAGTACCGTCTTTTTGCATGTTGCCGAGGAAGATATCGTTGGTGTCCTGCAGGCCGATGTGCTGATCGTCGAGCACGTAATCATTCCAGAACGACGCTAAAATAGATCCCACTGTCGGCTTGCAGACATCACACCCCAGCCCCTGGCCGTATTGCGCCAGCAGCGCATCAAAGGTTTTGATCTGTTTCACACGGACGATATCGGCCAGCTCCTGACGCGAATAGGCGAAGTGCTCACAGACATGGTTGCTGACTTCATACCCCAGACTAGCCAGCTCGGCATCCAGCACCTGCTTGGCCAGCGCCGAACAGCCGCCACAGCCGGTAGAGGCATGGGTGCTGGCCTTCAGGGCGGCCATATCGGTGCAACCGGCCGCGACCGCCTGTTTGATATCCGCTTTGGTGACATCAAAACAGG
Source organism: Photobacterium atrarenae (assembly GCF_024380015.1). Classification (NCBI taxonomy): domain Bacteria; kingdom Pseudomonadati; phylum Pseudomonadota; class Gammaproteobacteria; order Vibrionales; family Vibrionaceae; genus Photobacterium; species Photobacterium atrarenae. Next base: position 1,025,751 of record NZ_CP101508.1, on the reverse strand, counting down.
AGCAGATCTGAGCAGTGTCCGGCAGAGCCTCAACGCCCATCGCTCCGCCGCCCTCACCTTCCCCAATCGGCGGCAGCAACAACACCGCCGGGTTGTCCGGCAACGGCAGGTCATTGAGCTTGAGTTGCAACAGCTGACTGTAAGCCTCGACATCCCCGACCAGCACTGCACCCAGCAGCCGCTGACCGTCTTCCGACACCACCAGGCGCTTATACACCTGCTCAATCTCATCATGGAAGGTATAGGACTGCGCGCCCGGCGTGGCGGCGTGGGCATCGCCGATACTGGCGACATCCACGCCCAGCAGCTTCAGCTTGGTACTCATGTCCGCACCGGTGAAAGTTGCCTGCCCGTCGCCGCACAGGTGCGAGACCGCCACTTTGGCCATCTGATATCCCGGCGCAACCAGGCCGAAGATTTTCTCCTGCCACAGCACACACTCGCCAATGGCATAGATATCCGGCTCGCTGGTCCGGCAGTGATCATCAATCACAATCCCGCCCCGCGCCCCGACTGCCAAACCGCTTTCGCGGGCCAGCGCATCCTGCGGCCGGATCCCGGCTGAGAACACAATCATGTCCGTCTCCAGATGGCTCCCGTCGGCAAAGTTCATCCGGTAGCGGCACTGCTCACCGGCGACAATCTCGGTGGTCGCTTTGTCGGTATGCACGTTCACGCCCAGTGACTCAATTTTTCGCGACAGCAACTGACCGCCGCCCTGATCCAGCTGCACCGCCATCAGACGCGGCGCAAACTCCACCACATGGGTTTGCAACCCGAGGTTTTTCAGGGCATTGGCCGCTTCCAGGCCGAGCAGCCCGCCACCGACCACCACGCCGACCTGGCTGTGACGGCCGGAGGCTTCAATCGCTTCGAGATCGTCGATGGTGCGGTAAACATGGCAATGCGCCTGCGCATGGCCGGGGATCGGCGGCACAAAGGGATACGATCCGGTGGCCAGCACCAGCTTGTCATAGGACTCCACCCGGCCGCTGGCGGTCACCACCTGACGCCCCGCGTGATCAATCGCCGTCACTCGCTCATTCAACACATACATCACCCCGTGCTCGCGGTAATACGCCTCATCGGTCAACGCCAGCTCCCGGGCAGCGGTGCCACTGAAATACTTGCTGAGCTGGACCCGGTCGTAAGCCAATCGCGGCTCTTCGGAAAAGGTGATCACCTCAAACTGATCGCGCTCGTCGCGCTGGAGTAAATCGTCAATAAACCTGTGCCCCACCATGCCGTTGCCGACCACGACAATCCGCTGTTTTTTCATATCACTTCCTCACTGTTCTCATCTGTTACGCCTGTGTTTGCTGCGCTGACTGATTACTTGCGCTGACTGGCTGTTTATGCTTATTTGTTATCCGTGTCTCAGGCACTCAGCCGACGCGCTTGAGCGCTGTCTGCACGCGACTGTCTGCGGCCAGGGCTGTTTCCCGGGTGGCGGTTGTTTCACGGGTAGCAATTGTTGCCTGGGTAGTAGTTGTTTCTTGGGAAGCAGTTGTTTCCTGAGTCGCCATTGCAGTCTGAAACCACTGCAGCTGCTCGGCCAGCGACACCACCTGACCGACCACGATCAGGGCCGGTGACTGCACCTGATGGCGACCGACCAGAGCATCCAATTCCGATAAAGTGCCCCGGATCACCCGCTGCTGCGGGCAACAGCCATTCTCAATCAACGCCACCGGAGTCGCAGCACCCATTCCGGCCCGGGTGAGCTCCCCGGCGATGAGACCGGCTTTGGTCAGGCCCATATAAAACACCAGGGTATGATCGAGCCGGGCAAGCGAGGCCCAGTTGAGGTCGAGCTCTTTTTCCGCATGGGCGGTAACAAACGTACAGCCCTGCGCCAGACCGCGATGGGTGAGCGGGATCCCGGCATAGCTGGTACAGCCCGAAGCAGCGGTGATCCCCGGCACCAGGCAGGTCTCAATTCCGGCCTGATGCAGTTCAAGCATCTCTTCCCCACCGCGGCCGAAGACAAACGCATCGCCACCTTTGAGCCGGCAGATATCTAACCCTTGCCGTGCTTTGGCGATTAACAAGGCATTGATCTCCTGCTGTGGCACGCTGTGTTGATGCTTGGCTTTGCCGACATAAATGGTGGGCGTACCGGCAGGAAACAGGGCCCGAATGGCCGGGCTGACCAGCCGGTCATAAACAATCACATCGGCTTGCTGGATGGTACGCAGGGCTTTCACGGTCAGCAGATCCGGATCTCCCGGTCCGGCGCCGACCAGACTGACCCGCCCGGCAGGCGTTCGGGCATTGGTGGCGTTCAGGCGCACAATTTCTGACGCACTTGCGGTTGCAGTTGCAGTTGCAGTTGCAGATGTTACTGATACTGGCGCTGGCGTAGATGTGTGTGGCATCGTTCATCCTTACGTACAGTCCGTGTACGTGCTGTAGACATTTGAAGCTGTCAGAGCAAGGAGAGTGCCAACTGATAGAAAAACCAATAAGAATAAAAGTAATCGATTGATTAAGTTGAATATTTATCGGTGATCGCTCGTATTCGTTACCGTCTCACCCGATCCGGCTCAGCCAGGACAAATCCCTCTCTTGGTGCACAGCACACCAGAATAATGCACGGGTATATCCATTTTTATAGCATCAAGCACCAGCGAGCATACCCCTTAAGGGGTACACCCAGTTAAATTCACCATCCCCCTTACACAGACATCCTGCCGACAGCAGCCTTGATCCTGTTTTTATGGAACCATGGCGTTTTCTGTGGTGAAGCCGCAACCACGAAGATTTGGCTCACTTATTGCTGTGTTGTTTCTCAAGATCCATTTTGCTCGCCGGGGAGCGGCTTCGGAAGCAGCCTGCCCCGCCATTCACACATGCTCTGCCATTCATACCGTGATGGCGGCGAGCCATAGCAGAGCTTTTTTCGGCTCAGGAGGGAGACTTTGAGCACGACAACAAAGGACACATGGACAAAAACGACCTGCGCCTACTGTGGTGTGGGCTGTGGCATAGAAGCCCGACCGACACGCGACGGGGCGCTGGAGATCCAGGGCGATCAGAGCCATCCTGCCAACTTTGGCCGGCTGTGCTCCAAAGGTCTGGCACTCGGCGAGACCGTCGGCCACCAAGGGCGACTGCTGCACCCGTCGATCGCGGGAACACAATGTGACTGGGCGCCGGCTCTGGATACGGTTGCCAGCCGGTTCAGCGAGGTGATCGCACAACACGGGCCGGATGCGGTAGCGTTCTATGTTTCGGGACAGCTGCTGACCGAAGACTATTATGTCGCCAATAAGCTGATGAAAGGGTTTATCGGCAGCGGGAATATCGACACCAACTCCCGGCTCTGTATGTCCTCCAGCGTCGCCGGCCATAAGCGTGCTTTTGGCGCCGACTGCGTGCCCGGCTGCTATGCGGATCTGGAGCTGGCGGATTTGGTGATCCTGACCGGCTCGAACCTCGCCTGGTGCCACCCGGTGCTTTATCAACGCCTGAAAGCCGCCAAAACAGCGCGGCCTGAGCTCAAAGTGATCGTCATCGATCCCCGGACCACCAGCAGCTGCGAAATCGCCGATCTGCACCTGGCAATCCACCCGGGCAGTGATGTAGCGCTGTTCAACGGGCTGCTGGCTTACCTGGCTCAGCATCAACACCTGGATCCAGCCTATATCGCGGATCATACCGAAGGCTTTGACATGGCCCTGGCCAGCGCCCGCCGCGACGCCCAAGATCTTCGTGCCCTGGCGACGATCACCGGGATCAGCCGCCAACAGCTCACTGCTTTTTTCAGATTGTTTGCTGAAACAGAGAAAGTCGTGACGGTCTATTCGCAAGGAGTGAACCAATCCAGCCAGGGCACCGATAAGGTGAACAGCCTGCTCAACTGCCACCTGGCCACCGGCCGGATCGGCAAGCCCGGCAGCGGTCCTTTCTCGGTCACCGGCCAACCCAACGCCATGGGCGGCCGTGAAGTGGGCGGACTGGCCAATACGCTGGCGGCACATATGGAGTTCGGCAACGATACCCAGTCTCAGATGGTCAGTGAGTTCTGGCAAACGGAGACGTTAGCACGTACCCCTGGCCTCAAAGCCATCGATCTGTTCGATGCCATCGACAGCGGTCGTGTGAAAGCGGTGTGGATCATGGCGACGAATCCGGCGGTCAGCCTGCCCGACAGCGAGACAATCCAACGGGCGCTGACCCAATGCCCGTTCGTGGTGGTGTCTGACTGCATCGCCGACACCGATACCACCCGACTGGCCGACGTCTTGCTACCCGCTCAGGGCTGGAGCGAAAAATCCGGCACCGTCACCAATTCAGAGCGACGGATTTCCCGCCAGCGCCGCCTGCTGCCAACCCCGGGCGACGGCAAGCCCGATTGGTGGATCATCAGCGAGGTGGCAAAAAGGATGGGGTTCGGCCACGCCTTTGATTATCGCCATGAAGCCGATATTTTCCGCGAGTACAGCCGCATGACTACTCTGGACAATACCACTGCGGCCAGTCCGGCGCGGCGGGTGCTCAACTTATCCGGTCTGGCCAACCTGACCCCCGAGCAATACCACCAGCTTTCTCCTCAGCAGTGGCCAGTGCTCGATCAACCGGCTACAACGTCGGAAACGTCGATTTCCAAGCGCCTGTTTGCCAATGGTCAGTTTGCCACGCCGTCCGGCAAAGCGCAGTTTATCGCAGTCAAATACCAGCCGCCGCTAAACCAGATCAGCCTGGCCTACCCGCTGGTGCTCAACTCGGGTCGGATCCGCGATCAATGGCACACCATGACCCGGACCGGCCTCTCCCCACGGCTGGGCGAACATACGCCGGAGCCCTGTGTCACGCTTCATCCCGACGATGCGGCGTGTCACCACTTAACCTCAGGTCAACTGGCCCGGATCACCAGCCGCTACGGCGAAGTCACCGCCCGGGTGACCCTCAGTCGCAGTGTTCGGGCCGGTGACGTGTTTGTCCCGATCCACTGGAACCAGACCACGGCCAGTGCCGGGAAAGTTTGCCAGTTGATTGGCCCGCAAACCGATTCGCTGTCCGGGCAACCGGAATTTAAGTTTACCCCGGTCGCATTGGCGCCCCTCGCCTATGGCAGTGAAGCCGTTGTGCTGACCAAACGCCCGCTGGCGCCAGAACTGTTAACCGACTGCGCTTACTGGAGCCGCCAGACCGTCAGCCAGGGCTATCTCTATCGCCTCGCCAGTGAGGCGAAGCCGGACGCCTTGTTCGCCCGCCTTGCACAGACTGCAAGCCGGGCAGACCGACAACTGAGTTTCAGCAGCGCCAACGGCCTCTATCGGCACGCGTTGATTGAGAAAAGCCTGTTGGAATTTTATGTGCTGGTTGCGGACAGCCTGCATCAACACGACGTGGAATGGCTCTATCCGCTGCTCGACGAGCCGCTGGATGACAGCATTGAACGGGCGCTGATTTCCGGCCAGCTTGAGGGTAAACTGGCAGGCGGCAAAACAGTGTGTGCCTGCAAACAGGTCGGCAAGAACACCCTCTGTGCGGCAATCAGAGAACAGCAACTGACCACAGTGGCCGAAGTCAGTGCCTGCACCCAGGCCGGCACCGGCTGCGGCAGCTGTACGGGGGAGATCCAGCTGTTGATTGAGACGGTTCAGGAAGAAGACACGTCCATCACCAATGCGGTCAATCATCGCTCATGATCAAAGCGTGGCGAAAGGGGCGCTTTCGCCACGCTTAATTCATCAAATTACCGCCTTCGAATTCAAACGAAGAGACGAAGACGTCGGCTTGGCCAGTCACAATCCCAAGATTCGTAAGTACTGGGCCTATAACCAGCTGCAACACTGGATTCAATATATCTGCAACTAAACTTCCAAGCAGGACCTCACTCACCCCTCCTAATGGAGATATGGTCAAGTCATCACTTTGAATGCCTGACAGCTGACAATCCGTACCTAACGTCACCTGACTTACTTGCTGAGGCAAATCAGCTTCAGAATCTAATTGACCACTATGAGAAACAAAGTCAGAACAAGATAAAGGCGATAAGCTTGCCGAAACCTCCACCTGAGCGATTGGAATGAGCAATATCTTTACCCCCAAGCCAAATGGCTGAGAAGTATCCTCTCTATCGCCAATCACTGCTGTCGCCAGAGAAGGTTTTGAAGCAAATTCAAACGAAATCGCCTCACCGTTATTCCAGTTACATCCATTGACATCCAATAGCTGAGTTTCCGCTTCAGCGGCAATGACTTGAATACCAATTCCGTCCAAGTCAACGCTTGCCAGCCCAAGGCCTAATATATTTAGCAAGTTCAGCCATGCGCTCCCTAACAGTTCAATTTGAACCAGCAACTCCGTTTGCGCTGTTCTTACCGTAGGTACAAGCTCTCCGCCATGTACCGCAGGTAATTCCCCGAATTTAAATTGTGGCGGCTCGATAACTTTTAATGAGGCATCTAAGGTCACCAACGACAAGACATCTAGACTGCCTAATTCAGCGATCACTGAGTTGACCCCAACACGTTGATCCGCTCTTTGAACAACTGCCAGTAAGGCGGCAGATATCAAATCATAAGCAGAAATTTTCGTTGCCAGCACCAGAGTTTCGTCTAGCTCCTCAGAAACTTTAAGAAAATCAGAGAGCATAAATTCCAATGTCCCAGCACTGATTTTCAACGGATCAAGTACACTAGTCACTGGAGTTGTAAATCCAAAGACCTGGTAAAGCACTGTAATCAGGTCATCCATAGAAATGACAGTATCGAGTTGCGAACTAACGGATTCCCCTTCAAGTGGAATCACCTGATCAAACCCTTGGATTAGCCCCCCCAATCCAATACGGGCATCAACAAGATTTTGATAGGAAGCAGCTGTTAACTCTACATCAGCAACATCTTGCAACATGAAATCGAGTAAATTTATATCTACAAGCGTTGTCCCCACCCCAAACTCAATCCGGCTACGCTTAAAGATGTTTGCGGTTGCCCCCAGCGTCACGCTCTCCCCAGAAGAGAGTAAACTCGCGGGCACCGCTTTACTCAGCTTCAATTGCGCCGCACTTCGGACGCTGCTTTCTGCCTCACCTGTCGAAAATTCCCATCGGTTTTCATCCGCATTGATCGCAGCAGCGCCAAAAGTCAGCTCATAACGATTGCCACTGGGATCAAATCCATTAGCCGCCAGGTTTTCTTCCACCCGCGCGATCAGGGCTTCCTCATCACTGTCTCCATCGATATAACACCCGTAACGTCCCAGACTCAGGGCGGCCAGATCCGCCTGTTGCTGCAGACGGCGTTTTTCCATGAACAGCCGCCCGGTGTCGACCGCCAGGGTCAGAAACGCAGCCATCGCCGCCATCAGAATCAACAGGCTGAGCCCCGTGGCCCCGCACTGATGCCGGATCCGACCAGCCGGGTCGCGATATCTCATACGGCTCTCAGACAAACACCGGCACATGCGTTAGCCGCCGCCCATCGAGTCGGCAATAAATTTTGCCGGGATCGGGTTGCTGAAGCTTTGCACCATTCGCTGTTGAGCCTTATCCGCCGCTTTCGGCGACAAGGTGTCATTGTAGTCCGTCGCCAGCATGCCCCCCGCCTGCAAATTCAACCATACCCGGGTTTCGCTTTTTTGACCGGGGTAACCCACACTGCCCTTGGTTCGCAAGGTGATGTTGGGTGCCGGAGCGGGTTGATAGGCCGAAGAGTACCTGGGCGGCATCGGAATAGATTTAGCCGGTGGTGCCAGTGCTGAGGTCATTCGCGGCCCCTTCAGTGCCAGGGCCGGGGCACTGAACAAGCTTGCTGCCAGCAGGGCAGCCCCAACACCCATGACATCCGTGAACTGGAATCTCATTGTATAACCTCCGCGTTCGAGGAATATTCGGCAAATGGCGCTTGTTCCCGCGCTGTCGGCTGGCGAAGCGACAATGGTTTGAACACGGCGATGGCATCAAGCACCGCCTGTCGTTCACTCGGCTGCCACTGGAACCGGGCCGCCAGCTGATCTGCCATCCGGTGCTGACGATTTTTCAACAGCACAAACCATAAGTTTCTGGCAGCGTTTGGATGCTCAGGATTGAGCTCCAGCGCCGTCAGCAATTCATCGCGCGCGAGCTCATCCTGCCCGGTGATCAACAGCAAAAAACCCAAATCATTGCGAATATCTGCCGTCACCGGCGAAGCTTTGGCGGCCAGAGTCAGCCAGTGCATCGCCTGATCGAGGTCATCCTGATATGCCGCAATCAGACCGAGGCCATGATAGGCCTGCCCGGCCAGACAGGTGGTTTGCAGTTCATGATAGATTGCCGCAGCCAGCGACCATTTCCCCAGTTTTCGGTAACTGTAGGCACGTAACAGATCGGTACTAAGGGAGCGCTCCGGCAACATTTCCAGTTCGGCCAGAGCAGAATAATACTGGGCCTGCTGCAACTGCTGGCGGATCAGCGACAACTTCACCCCCTGCTCGGCAGACAGCGACTCGCCGCAGGCTCCATTCGGAGACGATGCTGCCGCCTGTGGCGAGACAGGACTTGAGCACCCGCTCAGGGCCAGGAGCATTCCGAGCCCCAGCGCCACCAGCCAATGTCGTTTGTCATATGTCTTGTCGTCTACGCTGCTTTGCTGCTGAGTCGCTGTATGCGTCTTGTGCTCTGCCATCAGACACTCCTTGTCTTTCTGTCACGAAAGTTTATCGCTGATGCTTTCGCTTAATTACCCAGTGCCCGTCCCAGCGCCATCATGCCCGGTCCAGCTAGCACCACAAACAAGGGCGGGAACAGAAACAACATCATCACCACAGACATCCGGCCAGACAATTTGCTCACTTTCTCCTGTAACTGGGTTCGACGCCGATCCCGCAGCAACAGGGTCAATTGGGCCAGAGAGTCCGACATACTGCCGCCGGAGTCTGACACCTGGGCAAACATATTCAGCAAATCCTGCATCCCCAATGACTCATTAACCCGGGCCACCTCAACAAACACCCAGGCCCGATCCTGCCCCGCTTCGATCTTGCTCAGGGCTAGCAGGAGCTCTTTATTCATTTCCGGCGTCATCTCTTTCAGCTCTGCGGTGTATGCACGCAACATACTTTCAAGCGAGAGTCCGACATCCCACAGGGTTTTCATCATTTGCAGCCCCATGATCAGTTCTTCATCGATCATTTTGGCACGCGAGACCACCTTCTTTTTCAACCACTGTAAGGCAAGGTAGGCGCCCCCTGCAGTACTCAGCACCAACAGGCCCATCGCCTGCTCTGAGGCTACCTGACGCTCGATAATCGCCATCACGGCCATCCCCTGCATCGTCGCCCAGGCCAACATCACTTTCAGCAAACAGGAGGTTTGCTCACGATTGGTCAAATATCCTGCTTTGCGCAATAACAGCTGAATATCCGTGATCGAAGCAAACCGTAAGTATTTGGTTTGTCGCCAAATCGCCTGGCTTTGCTGGAACATGGCTTCCCGACGAGTCACCTGGGCCATGGTTCGCGCCAGATTCTGCTCCACGCTTCGAGCACGTTGCAGCCTGAGGGACAGCACAATTAAACTCACGGCGCTGGCAAGCAAAAACAACCCCGCCAGAAGCCAATATGTAGACAAACTCATGGATATCGCCATCACAACCTCTCGAAGCCCCTAGGCTGTAGGGACAACTGCGGTAAAAGCCACAAATGATTACAACGCCCGTAGCATCCGCCAGAGCAACACCACCCCGAACAGCTGCGACCCTAATGCGATCTGCAGTGCCAGTTTTCCTTGTTCATCCATCCACATCGCCTGAAGCGATTGCGGCTCATTGATGAGCATAAATCCCGCCATCACCGACGGCGTCAACCCCATCACCCAGGCCGTCACCCGGGTCTCCCCGGTCAACGACTTCAACTCACGCTGACTGCGCTCATCCTGCTGCAGCAACTCGACCAGGTTTTCCAGCGCCTGACTGACGCTGCCGCCAAACTGGTGATTGACCTTAAATACGACCCCAAGCAGTTGAAACTCCCTCACCCCGGTCAACTGCGACTCTTTACTGAACGACACATAAAGCTCAGCCCCCAACTCTGCCCGGCGGATCACGCGCTCCACAACCGACTGAAGCGGCGCTTCAATCGTCGGCACCGTCCGGATCAAGGCCTGATTTAAAGACAGCCCGACTTTGACCCGACGATTGAGCTGTTCAATAAACCCGGGTAACTGACGAATAATTTTCCGGCGCATCCGGCTCTTACGCAGCTGTCCCAGCAGTAACAACCCCGCGACAGCAATCACCAGACTCGCTCCCAGCCCCGATATACCAGCAACTTGCTGCGCCCCGAGCACCAGCACCACCTGAAGCGTCAAGTACAGCACAATAAACCCGACCGAGGTGCTCAGGCCCAGCTTTTGCCTGGTCTCCAGACTCGTCTCGCGCCAGGTCCGCTCCCGTACCGGACGCTCCGCATCTTGGCGCTCCTCGTCAGAACCCGCCTCCGCGACTGAAGCCGGATCTGACGTCTCATTTTCCCGGGCAGCAAACAGCAACAGACCAGCGCCCGCCAGTAACAAAACCCCGGCCAGAATAAACAGACTACTCACGTTCACCTCCGGTTTTCTCCCGCAGTGCCGCCGACATGCTATCTACCAGCCTGAAATCTTCACTGGTCGGCTGATAGGCATACAGCACCTGGGTGCGAATTTGTTCATCGGCGACATCCTGGATCTCGACAATGTGAGTGATCACCCGACGGCCACTGGGCAGTCGCGCGACCTGGATCACCAGATCCAGCGCGGTAGCGACCATCTGCTTAACCAACACTTCGCTCGACGAGAAACCGGTCATGGTGACCATCATCTCTAGTCGCAACAGGGCATCCTGGGGCGAGTTCGCATGCAGGGTACTCATGGAGCCCTGGTGTCCTGTATTCATCGCCTGGAGCATGTCCAGGACTTCCCCGCCCCGGCTCTCGCCAAGAATGATCCGATCCGGGCGCATCCGCAGGGCATTCTTGAGCAGATCCCGCGACGTGACTTCCCCCTGTCCTTCCGAGTTCGGCGGCCGGGTCTCCAGCCGCACAACGTGGCCATTTCTCAGTTGCAGCTCTGCGGCATCTTCAATGGTCACCACCCGCTCCCCGGAGTTAATGTACTGGCTGAGCACATTCAACAGGGTGGTTTTCCCTGAGCCGGTCGAACCACTAATCAGAATATTGCAGCGTGAGCGGGCACACTTCATCAACAACTGGTGCATGGCACCGTTTTGCAACAGGGTATCAATATCAATCGATTCAGCTTTAAATTTACGCACCGACAGGCAAGGGCCATCGATCGCCAACGGCGGGATCACAGCGTTGATCCGGCTCCCGTTGGGCAATCGGGCATCAACCATCGGATTGGCTTCATCAATCCGCCGTCCGAACGGCGCGATCATCCGCCGGATCACCCGCAGTACATGTTGATCATTCATAAAGCGAAACGGCACCTTGGTCAGCTGTCCCTGGCGCTCGACATAAATTAACTTGGGACCGTTGATCAGGATGTCATCGACGTCCGGATCATCGAGCAGGTTCTGTAACGGCCCGAACCCAACAATTTCATCCAGCAGTTCATTGACCAGGGCGTTCATATCCTGAGGGAAATGCGTACCCTGAAGCTGCTTGAAATAAATCCGGGCATAATCATAGACATACCCCTGAAGCTCCTGGCGCTCCATCTCGTACATCAATCCGTCATCTTCCAGACGTTCAATCACAAACTGGTGCAGTTCCGCTTTCAGTTCCAGGCGGGACTCATCTTCCTGTATCGCCAACTCCCGGTGGGGCCAGACGATAGCGTCCGTCATATCGCTCATGTTTCACTCCCTGCGCTATATCGCCATCCGAATTTCATCAACCAGTGTGGCTTTTCCGGTTTCAACGACAGCAGCTTTTCAACCTGCTGCAAGAAATCTTTGAACTGACCGGTCGGCGGCAGCAAAGTCCCGGCATTAATATCCGTGGTCAGTTGATGGGCGCACGGCAACTCCCCCCGGATCGGCAACGCCAGCTGGCTGGCGATCATCGCCTTGCCCGGCAGTACCTGAGGTAGAAATGGCGCAAGCACCACATTGACGCCACCTGGCCTGACGCCGGCATGAAAGAGGGATTCTGCTAACCGGCGGGTATTGGCCAGGCTGACGTTTTTCTGATCCGACAACAGCCAGTGCTGTTGGCAGTATTTGGCAAGAAAAAACACTAGCGGACAGGGCGGGATCCCGGCCAAATTGATGATGATGCTGTCATAGGCGGCTTCGAGTTGTTCCATCACCGCCAACAGCGCTTCTTTGGTGACAGCGTCAAACTGTTCATTGTCCGGCATACCAATAACATGGATCTGCGGATGCAGCGCAACCCCTTGATCTAGCAACCAGGATTTACTGATACAGGCTTTCTTCTCCTGCAAACTGATAAAGTCGATCCCGGCCGGCTGGTTTAAATAATTGGCAATATCACTGCTGGGCTGGCCCAGATCCAGGATTAACACTTCCTGCTGGTGACTGGCGATCATTTGCCAGGCCAGTGAGATGGCCAGCAATGCACTGTCAAAGTCGTTGCGGGCTGATAGCAATGCCAACCGGCCTGAGGTCAGCACAGCTTCCATCGCTATCAGACTGCTGAGCGTTTCCGCCAAGCGCTCTCCTTCGCATAAATGCAAATTGACCTGATGCGCTGTACCATACCAATGGCATTCAGGGGTCATGTCCATCAGCACCACATGGCGCGGAGAGAAGACTTCAATCAGATAGTCAATGGTTTTATCCGGCCAGGAGGTTGCCGCAATCACCAGAATCTGTGCCTGTCTCCAGGGGGCCAGGGATGTCAGACACTCCGGCGCTTCAATCCAGTTCAAGGTTGCCCCCGACGGTACCGCGTCAGCAATCTGTTTCCTGTACTGCCCTCTTACATCGTAAGCCACTAAGTTCATGCTATCCCTCCTGAGAGAATCCCATACCGGCAGGCAGTGGCCGCGGCTCTTTGTCGAGAAAAATCAACTCGAAAAAATTCGGTTCAAACTTGCGGTACATTTCCCCCGGTAGCGGGGGTAATGGCGTATTGCGGGAAAAAGGTTTGATCAGATGAGGCGTCACCACCATCATGATTTCTTTATCGCTGCTGTCAAAGCGGGTGGAGCGGAAGAAGGCACCCAGAATCGGAATATCCCCCAAGCCCGGAAAACGATCGGCATTTTTAATCGTGTTGCGGCTGACCAGCCCGCTGATGACAAAGCTCTCCCCGTTTCCCAACTGGACCGTGGTGTCAGTTCGCCGGACCGACAAGCCCGGCACCAGGATCCCGGCAGAACTGATCCCCTGGGCATAATTCAGCTCGCTGACTTCCGGAGCAACTTTCAGCATAATGCGCTCGTCCGGCACGACGGTAGGTGTCAGGTTCAACCGAACGCCAAACTCCTTAAAGTCAATACTGATATCGCCGTCGCCACTGCTGACCGGATAAGGAAACTCGCCTCCGGCAAGAAACGTCGCGGTATGGCCGGACATGGTTACCAGGCTGGGCTCAGCCAGTGTGTAGGCAAAGCCGTTACGACTGAGGGCGCTGATGGCCCCCAACAAACCATCCGCGACGTTCCCGGCAACCAGATTAAAAGCCCCGGAACTCGGCAGAAAGTTATTGTTGGTCAGTAAATTACCATCAAAATCAGCGCCTGAAAGGGCACCGCTGTTACCGATGCCAAAAAATGAATTGCCCTGCTTGCCGAAGAAAAATCCGGCTTCTTTTAAGGCATGACGGCTGATTTCAATCACCTTGATATCGGTCTGCACCTGAATATTTGTCGATGCAATGGCATCCGGCATCACCGCAATGCGGTGACGCACCGGCTCGTTCTGTCCGTACAGCCAAACCAATAAAGTGGTTGAGCCCGCTTGCTTGCCGGTGATCAGCAACTCTTTGCTGCTGAGCACCTTGAGTCCGGCAATGGCCGGCTCTCCAATCGCCGCCCGGGTGATCCGGATGTCGGCCTGTACGGTCTGCTGCTGGCCGGTTGCCAGCTGATAGCTGCCCGCCAGGACCGGAAATGACAATAATGCCATCAACCAGAAGAGGACAAAGATGATCGTGGCGGGTCGCCGCAAAAAACAGCTGAGCCAGAACCGGCCAATCCAGTGGTGTATCCTGCCGCCGGGCGCTAACCAACCGGCGTAATACCACACCCCGTCACCGCCGGTTTGGTCGTCCATCCATTGCTGAGACACATCCTTATGTGGCATAAACACCTTCCAGTCAGAACCGGGTCTGGACTAAAGCACGAGATTCACCCTGATAAACTTCAATGCTCGGGGCGACATAACGATACTTCACCGGAGGCGGTTTTACCGCAGGAACATCCACTTCCTGATAACCCCCCAGCGTTTTCAGCGAAACCACATAGCTTTCTGCCGGTGCCGCCGGCTCAGGCGCTGCGTGCGCCGGTGCTTCACTCACCGGCGCCTGACTAGCAATTCCCGGCATCATGTCTGAAACAGAATCACCGGTAGCTGCCAGCTGAAACGAGGCCGCCGGCTGTGGCAGTTCATCGGGGCTGACCAAAGTCAATCGCAGTTGACCGGTACTTTCAGCCAGCAGTAATTGCGGGGTTTCGGCTTCCGGGATTGCCAGAACGATAGTGCGCGCGCTGTCACGTTTTCCTTTCCCTTTGCCGGTTTGGCTGGGCTGTTCCGGCTGGCCAATGGTTTCCTGACCGACGGCCAGCACCTGGATCCGGCTCAATAGCCGACGCGCCGTACTATGATGACCGGACTCTTTATTGGCCCGCAACAGGTAAAGCACATCGACCCAGTCCCCGCTTTGCAGATGGCCACCCACCACGGTCAGGGCATTGGCTTGCAACGCAATGGCCCGAAAACCCGGGTTGAGCTCATCAATTAACGGACGGGGGCGGGAAAACATAGTATCCCGCAGGCGGCTACCCGCGACCACAGGCTGGATCAATCGCCGCCCCAAATAGGCCGAAGGGTCTCGAATATCTTTCGCCAACGGCTGAGCCACCGGCATGGGCTGAAGCATCTCGGCACGCAATACAGTACCGACCGGCAGATCGGCGGCAAAATGTGGCATGATGACACTGGAGGGCGCTTTGGCCTGCGTCGGCGCCGGTGCGGGGGGCTGGCTGAGACGAACCCCGTAGAGTCCGATCACCACAGCCAAGCCTAGTAGCACTGCAGCAGCGATTTTCAAATATCTTCCCTGCATATTCACCGCCTTTTCAATCCATCCATCGTGCGGTCATTGCCACGATTCGTTATCAACGCGATATCAACTCACTACATGGTGAGCATCGCTGTGCCGGTTAAGGTGTCCGGAACGGGCAATTCCACGCCAAAAATCTTGCTGGGCAGAAACGGCGCCTGACTGTACTGGTAAGTCACGGTCACTTTGCAGCAGACATCATCCTCAGATGAAGGCGTTTCGTAAGTAGATGCTTCAATATCAAACAGCTCAATATTCGATAAACTCTTACCAAACAAAGTCGGAGAGTCGCCAGCTATGATTCGAATGACGAGGTCACCATTTCTCTCGATTTCATCTTCCAAATCTAAGGTCGAACATTCACCGCCGTAGTAACAATTGCTGTCGACAAAAGAGATACTGCGACGCAGTGCTTCTTCCGCGGTATAGGTAAATATCTGAGTCGCGACAAAGATCAGGCAGTACTGGGCAATGGTATAGAGCAGCAGTAACGCGGCCGGGGTCAGTAACACCGTCTCCAGTGCTGCCGCGCCTCGCTGTTGTCCATAGCGTTTTTTTAAGCCAGCCATACCGCAATTCCCATCCCGACCAACAGGCTCGGAATAAAGGGGGCATGCACCTTGGTATCCCGAACCGCAATACACCAATACAGCATGAATGCAATAAAGGCATAGAGTAGAATATCCAGCATCAGCGACAATGGTGTGAGCAACGAGATGATCAATAATATTTTCACATCGGCTGCACCAAAGACCTTATAAATAAAACCCGGCAAGCAAACAAGCAACGTCATCACAAGAGCCATCACAGAAAACTGATAACTTTGATCTGGCATTAAACTATGTTCAAACACAATCATGATTAATGCACAAATAAGAATCATCAGAGTAATTTCATTACTTACCTTGGAATACTTCAAATCACTGACAGCCGCAATTGCAAGCAAAGAATATAAAATTGATATCATCAGAATGGTTACGGTGTTGCTGCGCTCACGGCATTGGTAAGAGAAGTACCCACACTAGTGATATTAGTTGTTATAGTTCCAGACAAAGTACTTACTGCCGCAACAACCACAGCAGCGATTAAAACATACTCAATTGCAGAAGCACCTTGTTCTTCTTTGTACAGGCGGGCGCAGATATTGCAGAAAGCTTTCAAAATATCGTTTGAAACATCCATGATACACCTCAACAAAAGCACATACATAATTTCGGTTTTGTCAAACTCATTCCTGAGACTTTTTATTGTGTTCTTAAAGATTAGAACAGACCTCAAATTTGTCTAAATAAATTTAGTCAAATGTCTGAACTTTTTTCAGACTCCGTACGTATAGATGCATTGAGAACAAATGTGTCCTGCTCTTTTTCTAACATAACGTACTGAACAAACTGATTTTTACCATTCTCTTTCGCCAGATACATCGCCTGATCGGCACACTTCATCACCGCTTTAGCTGAGGTGGCATCATAGGGAAAGCAGGCACCACCAATACTGGCGGAGACGTAACACTCCCGGTCATGGATCTTAAACACTTTGGTCAGTGAAGCTTTCAGTTTCTCGGCCACAGTGGTGAGTTGCTGCATCAAGGCGTGCTTTTCCGTACCTTTAGGGTGTGCCGGGGTCCAGACCACAAATTCATCCCCACCGAGGCGAAACACCTCATCTTCAAGCCGCAGGCAGCAGCGCATCCGTTTGGCGGCATACTTCAATAGCAAATCACCGGCATCATGTCCCAGCGTATCGTTCACCTGTTTAAACCCATCTAAATCAATAAACAGCAAGCCAAATGGCCGGATTTCCCCTTCCGACGACAAGACCGCTTTGTCCAGGGTTTGCTCCAGAGCCCGGGCGTTAAATAACCCGGTCAGCTGATCCTGATAGGCCACTTGCTTCATCGAACGCTGCATCGCAATCGAGTCCGAAATATCACGCTGAGTGCCAATTAATCTGCCCTTATCGCCAGCCAGCCCGCTGGCCACCAACTCAATCACCCGCGGCTGACCGTCCGGCGTAACCAATAGCGTCAGTTTGACCATTTGTAGCTGATCCTGACCGGCCAGTTGTTTCAGCGACTCCAGCTTCTCTCCATCAGATTTTTTAAGTTTTGATTGCCACTCAGACAAGGATAATTGTTTGACTTGGGGAATTTTATAAATATGAAACAAACATGGATTCCAAAACAACTTATTTGTTTTAAGATCCCACTCCCAAACACCAAGACCAGCTACTGAAGTCGCCATATTCAATCGCTGATTTGCCCGAGTTCGCTCTCGAAATGTTTTTAATGTGCTTCTTTGATAATACCAGGATATAAATAAAAACAGAGATAAAACAATAAACATCAATAGCGCCATTTCTAATATCGGCACTAACCACTGTTCAGTAAACATTTACCTTCCCTGCCATATGAATGCCCATCGTGTAAGAATTGTAGCCGATAAAAGTATATTTCCACGCCACAATTAATAATTCACACAGTATAATAACTCACGTTTTTCAAAAGCAGATAAACGTCTCCCTCCATATATAAATAAATTACCTTATTATTTTAGCGGTGAAAGAATAAAGAGCCGTCTACAGTGTTTAATGGGTCATTTTTGTTGAACCAGAAAATAACAAGGATGTAATTTTCGAAAATCACATGCATTTTGACAGGGTCTTTCACGCTGCCAATGTGCTTATTTTGATTATGGAATTAACATCCTATCGAATTCAGGCATAAAAAACTGCTGAGAATTCAGCGTTTTTTAAAATACGTGGAGCGCTCTGGGTATGGAGGATTTACTTCGCCCTGCGGGCCGTTGCCTGAAAACGCCTTCGGCTGGCAACGTTGTCTCGCTGTGCTCGGCTGAAGACTCGCCGTCCGCCCCGCTAGGGTTCGCACCCTATCTCTTTCTTTACCAAGCAGCAGATGCAAAAAAGCCAGCAATTAAGCTGACTTTTTCAATGTGGCGGAGAGATAGGGATTTGAACCCTAGATACGCTATTAACGTATGCCGGTTTTCAAGACCGGTGCTTTCAACCACTCAGCCATCTCTCCTGAATATGGCGGTGAGGGAGGGATTCGAACCCTCGATACGTTGCCGTATACACACTTTCCAGGCGTGCTCCTTCAGCCACTCGGACACCTCACCAAATTGTGTGTTGGACGCATTGCGTCTCAACGGCGGCTAATTTAATGGCTTAGCGCATCAGGGTCAAGCGCTTTTCTTGAAATTCGCCACGAGTGTTGAGGAATAGTGCAAATTGCCTGCGATACAGTCCAATCGCTTGTTTTTATTCACTGCTAAACTTCAACACATCACCATCACGGCGCGACAATCAGGAACACACCATGCTCAAACGGACGTCATTTGTTCTGATCATTCTGCTGCTGGGCGCTTCATTCTTCAACATCGCCAGCCAGGAAGAAACCGAGAGCCGGTTACAACAACTGGAGCAACAAATTTCCAAGTTGGAATCGCAGGACAATACGCCGGAGGTGATCAAAGCCCTGGATACCCTGACACAAGCCAAACGCCAGCTGGAAAAAACCGCCGAGTATAAGCGCCAGACACGACAATACCGTGATCTGATCACCAACTTCGAGCAACAGACCCAAGCACTCGACGAACAAATCGAGGCGTTTTCTGCCACTCAGTTTCCGGATTTCAACCAATGGGATCAGGAGCAACTAACCCTGGAGATCGCCGAGCAAGACACTCGTCTGGAGCAGTTGGAGCAAAGTCGTAACGATGACAAGAGCGCTCTTCAGGCCATCGAACAGGGAATTGATGATTTCTCCTACCAGTCGGAACTGCTGAGAGAGAAGATTAAACGCACAGAAAAACAGCTCAAATTCGAACGCCAGCAAGATGTCGCGCCAGAAACCATATTGCCCCTCGAGATTGCCCATGAGTACTATGTCAGCCAGCTCTATGCCCTGGAAGCAAAACAACTTAGTGCCGGAAACCGACGGACCCTGGCCAAACAACGGATTCAACTCAGCAATTCTGAAATTGAAGCCCGCCAGGCTTACCGCAATAACCTGGAGCGCCGACTCAGCCGAATGCAACGGACCGAAGTCGATGAACAAACAGAAGAAGCGGAAACACCACAAACCGAGCTGGATTCCCTGCCCCCGACACTACAAGCCCTGCAAACCCAGAATGACCGATATAGCAAAGCCCTGGAAACGCTGACCGATGCGATCGTTCAGGTTCAGCAACAACAGCAAATGGCCTCCGAGCAAGAAGACGTGGTTAACCAAACAGCAACCGATCTGGAATCCATGGCAGAGTGGCTTAAGCTCAGCCCGGCCTTTAGTGAGAACCTACGAACCCGGATCAATCGGCTACCGGACAACCCACCCATTGAGGCCCTGGAACGTGATATTGCCCAAAACCAAATCCAAAAATATGAATATCGTCAGCAGTTAGACCGGCTGAACAACGAAGTGACGAAACCCAGACCCAGCAGCCTAACGCAGGCGCAGCAACAACAAGCCCGAACCCTGCTGGAAAGTAATATTGAGCTGCTGGAGCAATTGCTTGAGACATCCGACACTCTGATTTATCAGCAGGCCACACTCAATGTTGCCTATGAGAATCTCAACACCAACCTGAATGAACTCAAAGCCCAGGCCATTAAACGTTTGTTCTGGGCGCCGGATACCAACCCGCTCAACATCAACGTGTTGATAGCGACCTGGGAGCGATTGCAGTGGTTCTTCTCGCCCTTCCAGTGGGTCAATTTATTAAAGCTTCCCACGGTCGTTGAAAAAGCAACCCTGATTTTTGTCACCTCAACCATCCTGATCCTGCTGTTCGCCTTAAGCCGGCTCAGAAAACGTTGGAAGAAATACCTCAGAGCCACCAGCCAGAAAATCGGCAAAGTCACCCAGGATAAATTTCGCTTTAGCCTCTATAACGTCTTCGTCGCGTTTATTCTCGCCTGGCCATTTCCCTTCGCGGTTGGCTTGTTGGGCTATTTACTAAGTGCCGCTTGGCAGTATCCATTTATCCATCATCTGGGTGAGGCGCTCGCCATCCCGGCTTCACTGGCGGTGTACTGCTTCATGCGCGAGCTGGTCAGGGATGAAGGGATATTTATCAGTCATTTTGATTGGGACAAGTCACTGGTTCAACGCTGCTTTTTCCATTATCGCCAATTGATCTGGATCTATCTGCCGCTGACCATCGTGCAAAATTTTGCCCACCTCTACAATGACATCGATGTCAATGCAACTCTGGGGCGGCTGGCTTTTTTGATCAGCAACCTGGCAGTCAGCTTCTTCCTCTGGCGGCTGTATCACGAAAAAATTCCGATGACCTATCGGGATTTGCCCGCCGGCAAAGCCCACATCGGCCATAACCTGTTCTGGTGGACCCTGATCCTGATCCCGCAAGTGCTGAACTACTCCGCCCTCAGCGGCTACCTCACTTCGTCTCAATCGGTCATGACCAAACTGGAGATCTCGGCCGTGATCGGGGTGATCACCTTACTGGTTTACTATCTCATCAAACGCTTGATGCTCATCCAGAAGCGGCGGCTGGCTTTTGAGCGAGCCAAAACCAAACGACAGGAGATTCTGGCGCAACGCTTGGCTGAAGTGAAGGAAGATAAAGAGGAAAGCTACTCCAGCAGCGAAATGCAAATTGAAATTGAAGAGCCGGAAATTGACCTGGAGCGGATCAGCGCCCAATCCCTGAGATTGCTCCGCTCACTGCTGCTGCTGATTTACCTTACCCTGGTGGCTGTGGTCTGGTCTGACTTTTATCAAGCGATTACATTTCTGGAGGAAGTCACCTTATGGGATGTCACAACCAAGATCGACGGGATTGATGAGCTCAGCGCCATCTCGCTCAAAAGTGTTCTGCTTGCTGCCCTGGCCTTCTGGCTCACCGCCATTATCGCCCGGGATTTACCGGGGGCGATGGAGCTACTGATCCTGCAGCACCTGGATCTCTCCCCGGGGACTGGCTACGCCATTACCTCCCTGACCCGCTATACTGCCATTTTCCTCGGCATCGTGATCGGCTCCGGGCTGATCGGTTTTGACTGGTCGAAAATGCAGTGGCTGATCGCGGCGCTCGGGGTCGGCCTCGGCTTCGGCCTACAGGAGATCTTTGCCAACTTTATCTCCGGCTTGATTATTTTATTTGAGAAACCAATCCGGATTGGCGATACGGTCACCATCCGCGAGTTGACCGGTGTGATCGCCAAAATCAAAACCCGCGCCACCACCATTGTTGACTGGGATCGCAAGGAGGTGATCGTGCCCAACAAGGCCTTTGTGACAGAGCAATTCATTAACTGGTCGCTATCGGATCCCATCACCCGCGTGACTCTGTTCATCAGCGTGAAGTATCTCAATGATACCGAGCTGGTGACCCAGCTGTTGTTTGAAGCGGCGGAAGAGTGTGAACTGGTATTGGAAAATCCGGCACCTGAAGTGTTTTTCCTCAGCCTGACGGCAGACAGCCAGAACTATGAGGTTCGGGCCTATGCCGCCGAAACCGCCCACCGCCTGGTATTGACCCATGACCTGCACAGCCGGATCAAGCGTAAGTTCATCGAGCACGAGATCAGTATCGCTTCACCGCAACTGGAAGTGACCATCAAAGACCGACAGCCCCACCCAAACACCAAATAAAAACAGCTCCCAGCGGGAGCTGTTGATTGCGCTCAGAAGCGAGGTGCCCCCTGTGGGTCAGCACCTGAAATCATCCCATAGATACATTATATATCATCAAGTTAAGCTCAAAAATATGTAGGTAAATTTAACGGTTCACCCCCAGGAAGACACTTAGGTAAGAGAGCCAGCATCAATTGAGTTTGGGCTTTGTTCATCGTGACGAAAACACCAACACAAGAAACAAACAAACGAAATTATTACATTAGTTTAACATCAAGGTGGTCTCCATTTAAACTTTGAGGCATTGTATTGGTTGCAGTGAAAGACTCATGCGGCAACGCTCCGCGTTGATGTACTTTTCATCGGCAGATTATTTCAGGGAGTAGAAGTATGAAGTTTAGCCACAAGATAGTGTCAGCATCATCCGCGCTGCTTTTATCAGCCATTGGGCTGTTGAGCTTTAGTCAGTACGTCACGATTGGAGAAGAGGTACAAAGCCAGATCAGTGAGTCAGTCACGGACGCACTGCAGGGTGTGAGTCGCACCGTTCATACCGAAATGCATGAGCATGAAGCTTTAGCCAGGTATGTGACTTCTTTGGCAGAAAAAAACATTGATCATTCAGCCATTACCGATGTGATTCAAAACAAGAGCCTCCATGATACCTTTCTGTTGGTAGGCGGCGGGTTAGACACTGACGGTAAACCGATTGCCGGCGTTGCTAACTGGAATCCCGGCGAAAACTGGGATGCCAGGAAGCGCCCCTGGTACATCGATGCAAAAAATCAGAACACGCTCATTGTGACCGACCCGTATGAAGACTCTGCCACGAAAGAAATGCTGATTTCCATTGCAACACCTCTCAATGAACAGGGTCAGTTCAAAGGCGCTTTGTTCTTCGATATGAGCCTCAAAGGTTTATCCGATCTTGTCAATGAAGTTCGCCTGGATTCCGGTTATCTGTTCATCGTCACCAGTGATAGTGTCGTCCTGGCGCACCCGGACAGAGCGCTGAACGGCAAGTTCATGGGCGAGTTCTTACCAAGCATTTCGATCCAAACGGGCGTCGAGCAGGTTGCCGAACTCAATACCGGTGAATCGCGTGTCATCACGTTCGAAAAGGTCAAAGGCTATGATTGGTATATCGGCGCTGTGATTGATGGGGAAATGGCATTCAGTAGCGTGACCACCCTTCGCAACAAGGCTATCATCTTCAGCCTCATCGCCGTTATCATTGCGACTGCGCTGCTGTCTTTCTTCATCTCAAAATTGATGGCGCCACTGGACAAGCTCAATACCGGGATGGGGAATGTCGCCTCGGGCCATGGTGATCTGACGCAACGTCTGGATACGGACGTGGATGATGAATTTGCAACGTTATCGAATAGTTTCAACCAGTTTACCGGATCGCTCCAGGAGAAGGTCAAACACCTCAAAATGCTGGCCACAGACATCCACCAAGGCGCTGACCACGTAAGCCAGGGCGCTTCGGCGACTGCCGATGCGATGGCCATGCAGCTCAGCGAGCTCGAGCAGCTTGCCACTGCGATGCACCAAATGTCGACGACATCAGGCGATGTCGCCGGGAACGCACAAGAAGCTGCCAGCGCTGCAGATCAAGCGGAAACAGCAGCGCAAACGGGCGCTGACCTTGTTTCTGAAACCAGAGTAAACATTGTCGCGTTGTCAGAGAAAATTAGCCAAGCGGGTATCGAAGTCAAAGAACTTGAGGCATCGACCGATAACATCGACAAAGTTCTACAAGTGATTAATGACATTGCTGAGCAAACCAACCTGCTGGCGCTGAACGCTGCGATTGAAGCCGCGAGAGCCGGTGAGCATGGTCGAGGTTTCTCGGTGGTCGCCGATGAAGTTCGCTCTCTGGCAAGCAGAACACAAGACTCAACAACAGAAATAAAAAGCATCATTGAGCAGCTCCAGTCCCGTTCACGCGCAGTGGTCAAAGTGATGGACGAAAGCCAAGCGTCCTCAACGAGCACCGTTGAAAATGCACAGAAACTCGAACACACGCTACATGGCATTTATGAAAAGATTCAACACATTAATCTGATGAACCTGCAGATTTCTTCTGCGGCTGAAGAGCAAAGCCTTGTGGCCGAAGAAATTAATACCAACACCCTGAAAATTAAAGAGCTGAGCGAGAAAGTCTCAAGCGATGCGCAAAAGTCTAATCAAGCAACGGAGAGGCAGGTTGAAAGCGTTCGGCAGCAAAATGAAGTGCTAGAAACGTTTACAGTCTGACGGAAACCAGCACGATGCAGCCTCATCTTTTGATGGGGCTGCATCGTGCTAGTGGAGATTACTGATGGCGATTCAGGGGGATGAGGGGACATAGCCCACTTCATCGCTGTAAAATGACAACTAAAAAGTAGGCTGTGACAGCTTTTATGGAATAAATGTCAGCTTATAGTTCCCGTCACACCCGGGACACGGAACGCCCGGCGGCAGATATCCAAAAACTGGCCGTACACCACCCCCAGCATACCGGAGACAAACGCATTACTGGTTACAGCCGTGACAATCTGATCCACATCCGCACCGACGACCCATAAGATCCCGGCATAGACCGGCGACTGGAACAGCACGTACGCCACCATATCAGACAATCCCTTCATCCAGCTGCTCGGTGACAAACGATAGCCACAACGCAGGACATAATCCCGGAAAGCTCCATAAGGCCAAGCGATGGCAATATTGACCGGGATCGACAGGGTTCGCGAGGCCAGGGATTGCTCAAAAGTCATCCCTGAGATAAAGATTTCAATCATCATGCCGGTGATGAAACTAAACACAACCATGGCAAATGTATCTGCTGCTGCATGACGCACACAAAATTGACCTTTCACCGACATACGAACCCTCACACAAAATTAAATAAGGCCATTAAAGCAATAAATCAGAAATTTAAACCAGACTTTCAGCAATCACCCAGTTCATTTGCGTATTAAAACAGCTTTTTATCAAAATTAATCACCAAAGTTTAAATTAAGTTGTAAATTTACAACCAATTTTGACCTTCAACTTGAAACAATTCACCACCATGGCAGCACTGCCGTGCTGCAACAGAGGTTGAGATATCTCACACTTTCAATTTATGACCATCTTTTAGGTCTGGTTTTAAGAACTTGAGCACTACTTATACGCACATTAATATTAAATCTCTGCAAACAATAAAAAATGGTAAATCGACTCAATAGAAATCTGTACCGCCTAACCAATCAAAACATAACCATCTGTTTTTATTGTATTATTATTTTTTCAACTTATTCTCATGAAAAAAATCAATGTTGCGCAACGCCTTTAAGAGCACCTGGATGTGCCGCCATGACAGCTTTTTATGTGTTTTTGGCGCTTTAATAACTATATGAGGTGACACATCCATTTTTATAAAAAATCTGGTATGTCAGCCGGGCTGATCGTGGTGCTCCGGGCAATCGCGATGAGGGGAAAAAGGGGTGACAGCGAAAGCCGCCAAATGACTGAAAATTTCCTACAGTTTGCTCGATACAGGTTTCACAAAATTATGTGTGTATCGCGCGTGCGCAACGATAAGGTCCAGCAGGAAGGTCCAAAAGCCTAAAGACAAGTAGCCCAACCCAACCTTATGACCAACAGGCCACCCAACATGAATGACATAGAGCCCGGCACATCACTAAGTTGGGATAATCGAGAAAAGGATGATAAAGAAATCAGTGCAGAAACGAAAAAAGACCGCCATGTAGGCGGTCTTTCGGGAAGATGGCGGTGAGGGAGGGATTCGAACCCTCGATACGTTGCCGTATACACACTTTCCAGGCGTGCTCCTTCAGCCACTCGGACACCTCACCATCAGATTGTTGTTGGTAACAGCGTTTCACCACTGTCGTCTCAACGGGGCGTAACTATAGAGCTCGCATACAGTCAGGTCAATAAAAAACAGAGAAAAACAGCTTACATGATTAATATTGCAGCAGTTCCGGCGTAAAACACGATAATCCGCCCCTGTGCTTGCTGTACCGTGCGGTCCTGGCTGCTACAATGCTGTTTTATACAGATGTCATGCGATCCGGAGCATCCAGATCAGCTGGCATGACGTACTCTTATCCTGTTCAACGAGATTGTATTATGTCATCCCCACTAAGTGAGTTACTGCAAGACCGCCAGCTGGCCGAGCAACTACTGTCTGAGTCTCAAACGCGTGGCTTTATCACCGCGATGGCGGCTGCGCCGCATCTGATCAACCCGTCTGAATGGTTGGCCTTTATGTGGGGCGGCGAAGAAACCTCGCCATTTGCCAGCCATGAAGAGCTGGAAACTTATGCCAATGCAATTGTAGAGATCTGGAACCAGACCCGTGAAGCGTTGCTGACCGGCACCTGGCAATGGCCGGAAGGTTGTGCCCTGGACGATAAAGAGCTGGTCAGCGAAGCGACCCGTGAGTTCTCCGAAGGCATGCTGCAGGGCTGGCAGCTGGCGCGTGATGACTGGGAAACCCTGATGCCGGAAGACAGCGAGGACAATGCCTTGCTCGGTGGTGTATTGCTGTGCTTCAGCCTGCTTTATGATCCGGAAAATGCGCTGGAAGCCCTGTCTCAGGAAGGCGCAGACGGCCTGGCACAGTTTGAAGAGATCTTTCAATCAGTGCCGACGATGATCTGCGGCCTGACACTGCGTGCCCAAGCCCTGGTAGAGGCACAGGAATAAACTGCCCCAAACTTATGACAAAAATGGCGGCCCAGGGCCGCCATTTGTTTCTCCGTATACATTCAATGCACTAAACGATACGCCAAGTACCGATCAGGCATTGCCTTTGACTTTCAATTGCAGCTCAGCGGCGAATTCCAGCATCCGGTTGAGCGGGATAAGTGATTGCTCACGCAAGTCCGGATCCACAAAGATTTCATGCTGCTCACCGCCTTCACGCAAGCCTTCTTCAATTGCTTTCAGGCCATTCATTGCCATCCACGGACAATGGGCACAGCTGCGACAGGTTGCCCCAGCCCCGGCAGTCGGCGCTTCCACCAACTCTTTTTCCGGTACCAGTTGCTGCATCTTAAAGAAGATGCCTTTGTCCGTGGCCACAATCAGCTTCTGGTGCGGCAAAGTTTTCGCAGCTTTGATCAGCTGGCTGGTTGAACCGACCGCATCCGCCAGCGCAACGACGCTGGCTGGCGACTCCGGGTGCACCAAAATGGCAGCATCCGGATACAGATGCTTCATTTCGCGCAAAGCCTTGGCAGAGAACTCATCATGCACCACGCACTCCCCCTGCCATAACAGCATGTCGGCGCCGGTCTGCTTTTGGATATAAGAGCCCAGATGGCGATCCGGCCCCCAGATGATTGGCTTGTCTTCAGCATCCAGGTGTTCGACAATTTCCAGCGCGATACTGGATGTCACCACCCAGTCGGCACGGGCTTTAACCGCCGCCGAAGTATTGGCATACACCACCACGGTATGATCCGGATGGGCATCGCAAAATTCAGCAAACTTGTCTGCCGGGCAGCCCAGATCCAAGGAACACTCGGCCTCCAGAGTCGGCATCAGCACCCGCTTTTCAGGGGTCAGGATCTTGGCCGACTCCCCCATAAAGCGGACCCCGCAAATCACCAGGGTTTTAGCCGGGTGCTGGTTGCCAAATTTGGCCATCTCCAGGGAGTCACCCACGAAGCCACCAGTCTCTTCAGCCAGCGCCTGAATTTCGGGGTCGGTATAGTAGTGTGCAACCAAAACCGCATCTTTTTCCTTCAGTAGGGCTTTGATTTTTGCTTTATAGGCCTGCTGCTCATCGGTTGTCAACGGCGTCGGCTTCGGGGGAAATGGGTATACCATTTCGGAGGGATCAAATGTCAGGCTCATGTCTCGATTTGCTCTATCAGCTCATCCATACTCGTCCGGGCATTATACACCGCACTGCTGAATATATACACAGCCATACAAAGTTCTGACAACTTTGCAACATTCCTCTGGCACCAGATAGCAGAAAGGTCAGTAAAAACTGACCTTTAACGATTGATATTATTTCGCAAGCTGCTTGAGTTGCCGCTCCGCCTGGCGGGAACTGGTCGAATCCGGATAGCGCTTTATCACTTGTTGATAAAGTTTCTTCGCTTCATCCACTTGTTTACTACGCTCAGCAATTACGCCCAGCTTCAGCATGGCATCTGCCCGCTTATTCGAATCCTCAAAGCTGGCGACCGCTTTAAACTGCTTACTCGCTTCCGGCAACTTGTTCTGGGTAAAGTACAGTTGTCCCAGCCAGTAATGGGCATTGGGCTGATACACCGACTCCGGGTAGGCGGTCAGGAAGGCCTGAAACGCGTCGACAGCCCCATTGTAATCCTTCTCTTTGAGGATCAGATTCACGGCTTTTTCGTAGGCTTCATTTTCGCTGACATCGCTACTGTATGTTTCCGTTGATGCCGGCTTATCAGACTCGGGGGTCGCTTCCGGTTGCGGCTGACGACTCAGCGCATCAACTTCGCGATAAAGTTCGCGCTGACGTTCCAGCATCTGATTGAGCTCATAGGTATTGCGCTCAACCGCACCGCGCAATTCACTGACTTCAGTGCCCAGTTGATCCAGCTGACGCTGCATATCAAGCTGTATTTGGTTTCGCGCCTCAATCATCCGCTCCAGGCGGGTCAAGCTGTCATCACGCTGGCTGTTGCTACCAGCGCTATTCAGCTCGGTAACAGGTGCAGGCGCGGCGACCACAGGGGTCGCCGCGCCAACCAGCAACGTGAATGCGAGGCGACGCATCGTGTTACTGTTCATTATGGTATCCTACAGGATTAGTAAACCAGAACCGAACGACGGTTCTTGGCGTAATCTGCATCGCTGTGGCCCAGAACCAACGGCTTCTCTTCACCGTAGCTCACGATAGCAATCTGGCTAGCAGATACGCCCAGCGCCTGCAGGTATTTTGCAACCGCATTGGCACGACGCTCGCCCAGGGCAATGTTGTACTCCGGGGTACCGCGCTCATCTGCGTGGCCTTCAACAACGACTTTCACTGCACCGTTGTCACGCAGGTACTCTGCGTGTGCTGTCAGCATATCCTGGTAGTCAGGCTGAATTTCAGCGTTGTCAAACTTGAAGTAAACTGTCTGCTCCTGACGCAGCTGCTGGTTACGCATTTCCTGCTCAGACAGAGCTGCATCGCCGGCTTCTACTGGCGTTGCAACTGTAGTTTGATCAGCAGGTGCCGTTACTGCTGTTCCCGCGCCTGCATTGGTCGTTTCTGATGCTGCAGCACTGTCAGTGCTTTCGTTTGAGCTACACGCAGCCAGAGTGATCATTGGCAGCGCAATTGCCAAACCCTTTAAAACTTTATTCAGTTGCATTTTATTTTCCTTTTATATCGCTATTTTTTTAGGTGAACGTTATAAGAACGGCCCCCAGGATGGAGCGCGAACCCGCCCGTTCGTCGCAGGTAATCGTGCTTTAAAACGCCCGTCAATCGACACAAGCGACAACTCGTTAGATTTATCATTCACCGAGCTGTAAATCACCATGCCGCCGTTGGGTGCAATACTTGGCGACTCATCCAAAAACGTCTTCGTCAATATCTGAACCGCACCGGTTTTCAGATCTTGTTTAGCAATGTTATACCCAGAGGCTGATCTGTGTACCATTACCAAGAACCGTCCATCAGGCGTCAATTGACCACCCAGGTTCTGACTTCCTTGCCAAGTAAGACGCTTAGTCGAACCGTCTGCTAAATTTACTCGATATATCTGGGGTTTACCACCTCTGTCTGAGGTAAAGATCATAGACTGACCATCTGGATCCCAAAATGCCTCGGTATTATTCGCACGACCGTCCGTAACTTGGGCGAGTTTCTTCGTTTCCAGATCCAGCACATAAATCTGTAAACTGCCGCTTTTCGAGAGCACTAAAGCAAGTTTTTTACCATCCGGTGAAAAACGTGGTGAACCATTATGACGCGGGAACGACGCGACCATTTCGCGGGTTCCTTTGTAAATGTCCATCACAAAAACCTGAGCTTGCTTGTTCTCGAAGCTCACGTATGCCAGCTTGCTGCCATCCGGCGACCAGGACGGTGACATCAATGGCTGCTGAGATTTCAGTACCAGCTGCTCGTTGTAACCGTCATAATCGGCGATCCGCAACTGATACGGGTATTTGGCTTTATCGTCAATCACGACATAGGCAATCCGGGTCAAAAAAGCGCCTTTCTCGCCGGTCAGCGTTTCATACACAATGTCCGAAATGCGGTGCGCGTACTGACGCAGGCGGCTCTTTTTCACCGTCGCGGTTCGGGTAAACAGCACGTGATCTTTGGTCAGCACCAACTCGCCGTTTTCAAGCCCCCGGCTTTCGCCGCTGGTCAGCTGGCCGCGGACCACATCCACCAGCTGATATTTAATCACATAGTTACCGTCTGCGTTCAGGGTGACCTGACCGGTCACCAGAGCATCCACCCCCAGCGAAGTCCAAGCGGTGTAATCCACTTCCTCATCGCTGTAGGGCGTTTGCGGCATCTTGCTGGTTGCCACCGGGCTGAACTTACCGCTACGGCGCAAGTCCGAGGCAATCACCGCCGCCAGATCGGTCGGCATCCGGCCTTCACCTTCCCACTTGAACGGCACCACGCCAATCGGACGGGCCGAATCCACCCCTTCGGTGATCACCAGCTCTAATTCAGCTTGTGCGATTTGGCTAAAACTCAACAGAGCAATACACAAGCCCATGATCCAACGTTTCATTACTACTCCTTCAATCATTGCGGGCTCACGGTTAATCTAATATTACGCAGTTTCTCAACCACTGCCGCATCTTCCGGCATTGGGAACTGGCTGACTTTCACCACCGCAGCTTTTGACGCCCGGCACAGAGCGCCGTCACCATCAACTTCCGATGCATCCAGCAGCAATCCGTTCGCAGCGAGTCGCATCCGGATCACACACTCTTTGCCGAAAAAGCTCTCATCCACCAAGAGCTTCTGCTGGATCAGATCCTGGAAAATCATGGCGAAACGCTGGGTTTCGTCCTCGATAAACTGGCCGCGGGCACCACCGCGCTGCTCGGTTTCCGCCTCCAAGCCGGCAAACATATCATTCAAAGCAGCTTCCTGCTGGCGCTGTAGCTCACGGGCTTTTGCCGCTTTTCGCTCCGCTTCCTTTCGCTCGGCTTCTGCTTTACGCCTTTCTTCTTCGGCCTTTTGCTTTGCAGCCAATTCAGCTTTGCGTTGCTCTTCCGCCAAACGCGCTTCTTCTTCCGCTTTGCGCTTGGCTTCCAGCTTCGCCTGGCGCTCTTGTTCCGCCTTGCGCGCTTCTTCTTCCGCTTTCTGCTTCGCCGCTAGCTTGGCCTGGCGTTCCTGCTCCGCTTTGCGGGCTTCTTCTTCGGCTTTACGCTTCTCAGCCAGCTTTGCTTGTCGCGCGGCTTCGGCCTGACGCGCTTCTTCTTCGGCTTTACGCTTGGCTGCCAGTTTGGCTTGTCGCTCCTGCTCCGCCTGGCGGGCTTCTTCTTGCGCCCGGCGCTTTTCCTGCTCTGCCTGACGCTTGGCCTCGGCGATCCGCTTCTGCTCGGCTTCCGCTTCGCGAGCCGCTTTTTCAGCTTTCAACTTATTGGCCTTGAGCTCACGCAGCCGGTTCTCTTCTGCCAGCCGTTGCTGCTCAAGCGCTTCTGCCTGTTGCTCCAGTCGCTTCAGGCGATCTTGTTCCGCCTTTTGGGCCGCTTCACGCTGCTGGCGAATTTGCTTCGCCTGCTGGCTGACCAGCGCCGGATCCACCACCACCGCCTTGATCGTATTGCCCTGCGGCTGGGGTTTGTTCATGGAGAAATCCGTTCCCCACAACAGCGCTGCTAACAGTAAACCATGAAGAAGTAACGAAATAATGACGGCAGCACTGTAATTGTTATCTTTCATCCTGCTTGCCTACTACTCCAAAGGTTCCGTCATCAGACCGACTGAGCCGACCCCGGCCTGATTCAGGGCATCCAGGGTCTCAACGATGAACGAATACGGCACGCGACCATCCCCGCCAACCAGCACCGGCGACCCCGGGTTCAGTTGCAGCTCGGCCCGGATCCGGGTCAGCAGATCATTGAGCGGCAAACCGCGCACCATATCGGCATTGTTCACACTCAACCCCAGATTGCCGTCGCGATCCACCTCAACGATAATCGGCGAGCCACTGTTGTCATCGCCCATCAGCTCGGCCGCTGTTTTCGCAGACTGCGTCGCGGGTAAATCGACATCGACCCCCTGGGTGACAAACGGCGCCGTCACCATAAAGATGATCAGCAGCACCAGCATCACGTCGATATATGGCACTACGTTGATTTCCGCCGTCATTTTGCGCTTTTTCGGTTGATAAGCCATGGCTTATTACTCCTGTTGGGCAGCAAATGCCTGACGGTGGAGAATGCTGGAGAACTCTTCCATAAAGGTGGCATAGGTGTGCTCCAGCTTGGTCACTTTATTGGTCAAGCGGTTGTAGAACATCACCGCCGGGATGGCCGCAAACAGGCCCATCGCCGTCGCAACCAGGGCTTCCGCGATCCCCGGCGCGACCATCGCCAGCGTCGCTTGCTTAACTGCCCCTAGGGCAATAAAAGCGTGCATGATCCCCCAGACCGTCCCGAACAGGCCGATGTACGGACTGATCGACCCCACGGTGGCCAGAAACGGCAGGTTGGTTTCCATCTCATCCACTTCGCGGGACAGCGCGACGCGCATCGCGCGACCGGTCCCTTCCATCACAGCATCCGGCACTTTGCCGTTACTGCGGTGCAGGCGGGCAAATTCTTTGAAGCCGGCATAAAAAATTTGTTCCGAGCCGGTCAAGTTATCTTTTCTCGCCTGCACTTCCTGATACAGCTGAGAAAGATCGATCCCGGACCAAAACCGGTCTTCAAACCGTTCGGCCTTGGCAGCCGCATGGGACAGTACCTGGGAACGTTTGAAAATCATCGCCCAGGAGATGACGGACATACCCAGCAAAATAAGCATTACGATCTTTACCAGCAGGCTCGCCTGTAAAAAAAGATCTAAAATGGACAGTTCAGCAGTCACTTCGATATCTCCGACTTAATATATTCTGGGATCTGGGTTGGCTTCATCGTTTCAGGATGGACACAGGCTACCTGAACCAAGGCTTTACACAAGGTTTCGCCGCTAATGTTTACTAAAACCTGACAGAATTCGATGGAGGCACGGCGGATTTTGACCGGCCAGGTCCTAACTATCAGACGATCATCGAGCCGGGCACCCTTGTGAAAATCAATGTCCATATGGCGAACGACAAAGCTGATATGCTCTGCAAACAATGCCTGTAAGCTGACATCGTGGCTCCGAAAGAGTTCCGTTCTGGCACGTTCAAAGAATTTTAGATAATTGGCGTGGTAGACAATGCCACCCAAATCGGTGTCTTCATAATAAATGGTGATTGGCCATTCAAAGGCGTTTTCTTCAGTCATCGGTATCCCATGCAATCACACTCCCGGCCAGTGTCTGTCCTGACCTCGTTTAACTCGTGGCTTACTATACCTAAGTTGCCTGTCATTATGAAATGGCGCATTTACCAACAGTCACAAAACCTCATATTTTTTTGCCTGTTCGCTCAGCACTACGCCATAAAAAAGCAGCCCGCTCTCGAAGGAGCGGGCTGCATCGTTCAGTGCTTCATCTTGGCCAGGTTCAGCCATGCGATCACAGCAACCTGAGCCAGAGGATATAAGCCAATATCGGCAGTGCGGCGTAAGGAGTGAAAAACAACTGCCAGTACCAGCGGGCCGGGACAAACCCCACTCCGTAGACCATGGCTGCGCACGTTGCCCAAATCAGGGCCGGTGAAACCACCGGCCCGAATCCGCCAATCGCCTGGGCAAAAAGTGTCGGCTCCCACACGACCAGCGCCGCGGTAACAATCGACATCAGCAGCCCGACCATTCGCAACACGCTGAAATTCAGCGGCTGATGCGCCTGCTTTACCCAGTGATCGAGATTACTCACCGTTATTGGCATCCATGTTTTCGGTTGCTTCCAACCACAGCGCATTGATGATACCGAACGAGCAGGCCAGCAGCACACCCAGAATCCAAGCGAAATACCACATAGTCTTTCTCCTTAGTACAGTGAGTTCTTGTTGTCTTCGATGTATTGCGTATCAAGACGACCAAACATCTTGTAGTAACACCAGGATGTGTACGCCAGGATAATCGGCACCATCACCGCAGCGACACCGGTCATGATGTTCAGCGTCAGCTCAGAAGACGTGGCATCCCACATGGTCAGGCTGTGGTTTGGCACCAGGCTTGACGGCATAATGAACGGGAACAGGGCGAAGCCAAAGGTCAGCACCACACCCGCCATAGTCAGACTGGATGAGATGAAGGCCAGCGCACCACGATTGGCACGCGAGGCCAGGACTGTCAGCAACGGCATAAATACCGCCAGTGCCGGAGCAATCCACAACAGCGGATAAGCATCATAGTTGGCAAACAGCGCACCGGTCTGACGCATCACTTCTTTGGTCAGCGGATTAGACGGCGCATTGGTCACAATCTCAGAGGTAATGATGTAGCCCTCAATGCTTTGCGCCATGAAGCCGGCAATCACAAAACAGGCGGCCATCGCCAGCGAGATCAGCATCGCCACGCGACGCGAACGCTCACGCAGCTCAGCCGTGGTCTTCATCTGCAGGTACGCTGCGCCTTGGGTCACGATCATCAGCAGGCTGATGATGCCGCACAACAGGGCAAACGGGTTCAGCAGACCGAAGAAAGTCCCTTTATAAGTCGGGATCAACAGATCGCTCAGCTCAAACGGGACCCCTTGCAGCAGGTTTCCGAACGCCACACCAAAGATCACCGGCGGTACAAAGCTACCGACAAAGATCGCTTTGTCCCACATTTCACGCCACTGCGGATTTTCAATTTTCGAGCGGTAGTCAAAACCGATCGGACGCAGCCACAGCGCCGCCAGCGTCACAACCATGGCCAGGTAGAAGCCAGAGAACGCTGTAGCGTACACCAGCGGCCAAGCCGCGAACAGGGCACCACCGGCGGTGATCAGCCATACCTGGTTACCGTCCCAGTGCGGGGCGATCGAGTTAATCATGACGCGGCGCTCGGTATCTGTCTTACCAATAATTTTAGACAGCACACCGACACCCATATCAAATCCATCGGTGATGGCGAAACCGATGCAAAGCACACCGATCAGTACCCACCAGATGAATCGCAATACTTCATATTCAAACATTGCAGTAATCTCCCTGATTTATGCTTCGACCTGACGCGTCACCACATTTTGTGGGGCATCGGTGGTTTCAAAGTGGTAGCGGCCGGTTTTCAGGCTGCTCGGACCCAGACGAGCGAATTTGATCATCAGGTACAGTTCAGCAATCAGGAACACGGTATACAGTGCAATAATTGCCACCATTGAGGTAATGATGTCAGACGCAGCCAGGTTTGATGCGGCCATGGATACAGGCAGGATCTCACCCACAGCCCATGGCTGACGACCGTACTCGGCAACAAACCAACCGGCTTCGATCGCGATCCAAGGCAGTGGGATCCCATACAGCGCCGCTTTCAGTACCCATGGTTTCTCGGTGATCTTGTGGCGGCAAGTCTGAACGAACGCTGCTGCAAAAATGCCCAGCATCAGGAAGCCACAGGCCACCATGATCCGGAAGCTCCAGAACAGCGGCCAAACCGTTGGGATCGAGTCATCGGCTGCCTGGGCAATATCGGCTTCTGTCGCGTCGACCACGTTATCGGCGTAAGGTTTAAGCAGCAGGCCGTAACCCAGATCTTTTTTCACTGCATCGAAAGCCGCGATATTTTCCGGCGTTCTTTCACCGGCACGCAGTTTCTCCAACAGGCCGTACGCAACCATCCCGTTGCGGATCCGCACTTCGTGCTCCGCTTTCAGGTCGCGCAGACCTGTCACTTGAGTATCAAAAGAACGCGTCGCGATAATCCCCATGACGTATGGGATCTTGATCGCGTAGTCGGTGTGCATGGCATCCTGGTTTGGCAGACCGAATAAGGTAAATGCCGCCGGCGCTTCTTCGGTGTGCCATTCCGCTTCGATCGCAGCCAGTTTGGCTTTCTGAACGTCACCTAGCTCATAACCCGATTCGTCACCCAACACAATCACCGACAGAATCGAGGCCATACCGAATGAAGCCGCAATCGCGAACGAGCGACGGGCAAACGGAATATCACGGCCTTTCAGCAGGTAATAAGCACTGATCCCCATGATGAACATGGCACCACAGACATAGCCAGAAGCGACGGTGTGCACAAATTTCACCTGGGCAACCGGATTAAAGACCACTTCGGCAAAGCTCACCATTTCCATACGCATGGTTTCGAAGTTGAACTCAGCGCCGACCGGGTTCTGCATCCAGCCATTTGCGATCAGAATCCACAATGCCGAAAAGTTAGAGCCAAGCGCCACCAGCCAGGTTACCGCAAGGTGCTGACGTTTAGACAGGCGGTCCCAGCCAAAGAAGAACAGACCGACCAGGGTAGATTCCAGAAAGAAGGCAACCAGAGCTTCGATCGCCAGCGGCGCGCCGAAGATATCCCCGACATAGTGGGAGTAATACGCCCAGTTTGTACCAAACTGGAATTCCATGGTCAGGCCGGTGGCCACACCCAGGGCAAAGTTAATTGCGAAAAGCTTACCCCAGAACTTGGTCATGTCCTTGTAGATTTGCTTTCCGGTCATAACGTAGACCGACTCCATGATGGCAAGCAGGAACGCCATCCCCAGAGTCAATGGGACGAACAAAAAGTGATACATCGCAGTTAATGCGAACTGTAACCGCGATAGTTCGACGATATCAGTGAACATTGAGAACTCCTTTTTTCGTCAGGCTGACTGACGACAGTACGACACAGTGTACCGATGGTTGGGCTTAGCAAAACGTAGCCAACAAATCCGCAAATTCAGTCACCGTCCTGGCAGCCATTTATTTTTATAATCAATGGCGTTCTTCATGTTGCAGTTGTGTACCAATCCGGTTAACTTATTGTTAAGCTACAGCTAATAAAGTCATTGCTAATATTACTGATAATATTCGTCTTGCTCAATCGATTTATCGCACAATTTACCTTGATAAAAATCAACAAAACCTGCTCATTATTTATACAGGCACACTTCGCTTGATGTAGATCAAACTTAGCTAAATTGGCTGATCACGGGGAAAAGCCCGTAAAAAAACACTGTCTCAATGCAATTTGTGGGCTCAGCATCACAACAGGGCGTCCTCTTTTCACTTTCACCCCTGCAATCAGGATTGCGTTAGAAAAACCCGTTTGTTTGTATTTCTTCAACACAGCCCTTTCTGACCACAACCCTTTGCTGCCCAAATGGAATATCTGTCCCTGGAGACTAAAAACCCCAATTTTGGATTACAAAAACTAATCCAAAAATAAAAATATTATCGCTTCATTGCGAGTAAATATTATCTATAATCCCGGTAAGAAGATGAGTTATAGCTCAATCTGGCAAAAATCATACTTTCGTTTAATCCCCAGTCTCTGTTCCAAAATAAGTGAGTGAGTCGCTATGATCCGTTTACTGGAAAAATTAATTGCCTTCTACCAACCAGCTTTTGCTGAACTGGGTAAAAACAACTGCTAAAACACGGTGTTTTTTTATGCGGGCCAACTCAATCAGGTTTCTGAGTGCAAGCTTCAGTGCGTTTAAGCCTGGGTGATTTGTCAACAACTTGTGAATGGATTCCGGCCGTTGGCTTTGGCAAAGCCGAAAAAGACACCGACAATGGCGAACAAAAATAAAAAACGGGTTTGCCCAGAAGGGACAGACCCGTTTTTATTCCATTTATCGGAAGGAGGTTTAACCTAACGCATCTTCCAGCTTAGCTTTCCAGATCGCCAGTGCCAACGCCGGTGTCCGCAGCACTTGTGGGGTCGGGATCCAGCTTTGCTTGATCCGCGCAAACACATCAAAGCGCTCTGTCTGACCCGCCATCGCTTCTGCCACAACTTTCCCGGCAATATTGGTCAACCCGACGCCGTGCCCGGTATAGCCGTGTGCGACATAGATATCTTTCCCCAAATGCGCAATGTGCGGCATGTACGAGCGGGTCACGGCAAACAGGCCACCCCAGTGATAATCCATTTTGACATCCGACAGCTGCGGGAACACGGTGATCAACCGTTGGCGCAAGCGCTCCATCGAGTCTGCATATTCGCCGTTAAACGGATGATTCACCCCACCAAACAAAATGCGGCCATCCGCCGTCGGGCGGTAATAGTCCAGACAGTTGTTCAAGTCCGACATGGCCATCTGGTTACTGATCGGCTGGCGCTCCCCCAGCGGTTCAGTCACCGCTATATAAGAAGCCACCGGCAGCACCACACTCTGCGCTTTGCGATCCAGACCGTCGAGGTAGGCATTACACGCCAGCAGGACCTGACGGGCTTTCACTTGTCCCTTGGCGGTATGGATCACATGGGGCTGGCCTTGTTCAATCTTGACCGCCGCGCTGTGCTCATAAAGCGAGGCCCCGAGGTCTTTCGCGGCCTGCGCCAGTCCCAGCGTGTAGTTCAGCGGATGCAAATGAGCACTGTTGGCATCGTACAACCCGCCCAGATAGCGTTCGGTGTGCGCCACTTGATGAATTTTTGACTGATCCCACCAACTGGCACTCGGATAGTCATAACGACTCTGTTTCAACTCGAGCCAGGATTGAAGCTCGGTTTCCTGGCCAGAGTTCAGCGCCAGCTCGATATAGCCTTGGCGGAAGTCACAATCGATATTGAAACGTTCTATCCGCTCACGGGCAATATCCACCGCTTCACAGGACAGATCCCACAGCTGCTTGCCCCACGCCGGGCCGTAGGTTTCATCCACTTCACGCAGCCCCAGACAATAGCCGACCAGGCACTGGCCGCCATTGCGGCCCGAGCCGCCCCAGGCCAGACGGCGTGACTCCAGCACCACCACCGAATACCCTTTCTGGCGCAATTCAATCGCTGCGCTCAGGCCGGTCATGCCGCCGCCGATAATACACACATCCGCTTCTACGCTTTGATCAAGCGACGGTTGCTCGGGAAACGGGTTCACCGTCGCCTGATAATAGCTCTGGATATAATCACTGTCTTTGAACATGCCGAGTTGCTCTTATAAATAACCGGAAAAAAAACGCGCGAATGTTGTCACGGGTGCATAACAGAGACAAGCACTTTATTATCGAGACTCGAGTCAAATTTATGAAATGATTGTTTTGACAGCGCCCCGCCCTTTCCTATGATTCGCAATCCATTTCTGACTACCCGTCACAGGATGACAAATCATGACAAATTATCTCAAAGGGGTGACCGCACTTACACTTGCACTATCCGCATTTCCTCTCTCGGCCGCAGATAAGGTGCTGAACGTTTACAACTGGGCGGAGTATATGCCGACCGAGGTGCTGGAAGCATTCGAGCAGCAATACCAGGTCACCGTGAACTATTCGACCTTTGAAAACAACGAAGGGATGTACACCAAGCTGAAGCTACTGGATAACAAAGGCTATGATGTGGTGTTCGCGTCGACCTATTTTATTGAGAAAATGGCCCGCGAAGGGATGCTGGCAAAAATCGACAAATCCAAAATCCCGAACCTGGCCGATGTCTATCCCGGCCTGTTAAAACAGGAATTTGACCCAAGCAATGACTATTCCCTGCCGTATGTCTGGGGCGTAACAGGCATCGCCTACAACACGGAGATGGTCAAAGCCGGTCAGGTAAAAGGCTGGCGTGATTTGTGGTCCAAAGACTTTGCCCTGCAGGTGATGCTGCTCGATGATGTGCGTGATGTGTTCGGCATGGCGCTGAAAGCCCAGGGCCACAGCATCAACACCCGAGAGGAGTCAGAAATCAAGCAAGCGTATGAGCTCCTGCGCAAACTGCGTCCAAACATTGTCGTCTACAATTCCGATGCACCGCATGTCCCTTATGTCACCGGTGAAGCCAGTGTCGGCATGCAATGGAACGGCAATGCTTACCTCGCCAAGCAGGAAATGGAAGAGCTGGAATTTATCTACCCGACCGAGGGGTCGATCCTGTGGATGGACAACTTCATTATTCCGGCTGGCAGTGAAAAGCAGGAACTGGCCCATCAGTTTATCAACTTTATATATCAGCCTGAGAATCAGGCC
This sequence comes from Photobacterium atrarenae, assembly GCF_024380015.1. Classification (NCBI taxonomy): domain Bacteria; kingdom Pseudomonadati; phylum Pseudomonadota; class Gammaproteobacteria; order Vibrionales; family Vibrionaceae; genus Photobacterium; species Photobacterium atrarenae. The sequence goes on along the minus strand of NZ_CP101508.1, from coordinate 985,794 downwards.
AAACTTGTCGAAGAGTACGGCTTCCCGGCTCCAAACAAGAAAGCCAAGCAGTTCTTGCCGCAAACCGTGCAGGACAACCCGACGATTTTTCCGCCCGAAGAAGATATCAACAAGGGTGAGTTCACCAACGAGGTCGGTGATGCGATCCGGATCTACCAGAAATACTGGCAGATGCTGAAGAGCTGATCAGCACCCGCAAACACCCCGCAGCCCGGGCCCACTATCGCCCGGGTTGCTTCAGGCTTGCCATCGCTGCTCGCCATCACGCCGCCGGCCGCAAATTACTTTCATCACAATTACAGTTTTCTCCAACCTTGATTCCATATTTTCAAGCCCAGAGCCAGAAATCCGGCCCGTGACTTGTCGCGTCATTCATCTGTTCTAGGTTCAACTAAGAGTAAGTGCAGACTCTAACGCCGTAACACTACAAACCAGTTGTGCGTTGTGTTCAGCCGTTTTCATCTGTGGCTGTTGCTTTGGTTTCAGGCCGATGTCAAACAGCACCACCCCAGGCCTTCGCCCAAGCGTCAGTTGCAACGACCCCCATCAAAAGGACTGACTATGACAGACGTGATTTCCCTAGCTGACGAACTTCATGGCCTACTGCCCTATGAGCAGGATGACATCAGCCAAGCCTACATGGACTATTTAAAACACGGCCTCCCCGGCAAGCAGGCAACCCCAAAAAACATTCTGATCGTCGGGTGCGGCATTGCCGGCATGGTCTCAGCGACACTGCTCAAAAATGCCGGTCACAATGTCACCATTGTCGAAGCCGCCAATCGCGTCGGCGGGCGGATCAAAACCTTCCGCAATACCCCGGAAAAACGCTATTTCGAGGACGATAAACTCACCGGAGAAGCCGGTGCCATGCGGATTCCGGATATGCACAAACTGGTTCAGTATTTGATCGACTACACCGGCGTTGAAAAGCAACTGTTTCTCAACCGCTCGGTGTCCAAAGCCGATGCTACCTCCGACAAACTCAACCACCCGCAGCGCGATGACCACGGCAACGTCGATTTAAGCAACCTGCCAGCCACCGGCAACAACCTCATTCATGTCAATTACGCTCACACCACCCGACATGCTTATGAAGACAGTGAAGATGTCAGCCAGTTGCTGCACTACGCCCTCAAGGATAATGAAAACATGCCGGCCAGTCAGTTGCTGGAAGCCGCCATCGGCGAGCTTCGCCGCGAAGTGGCCGAAGATCCCAAAACAGCCTGGCCACGGATTATCCGGCGCTATGGCGAATATTCCATGCGTCGGTTCCTGAAAGAGCAACTGCCCGATTTATCCGAAAATGCCATTGAAATGATAGGCGTGCTGGAAAACCTCGAATCCCGGATGTCTTACTCATTTATCCAGAGCTTTATCGAACTGGCGATTATCACCCCGGATACCCCGTTTTGGCTCATCAAGGGCGGCACCGACAAGTTCACCCAAGCCTATTATGACAAAGAGCACCTGGATGACATCACCTTCCTCAACCAGACGCTGGTCGACCTCTATCGCTGCGACACCACCGGCAAAGTTAAAATTACCACCCAGGTATCCTCAGAAGTAACAGAGCAAACCGTCGCGGACCAGGAAACCGCAAACATGCTGGCATCACGCAGCTGGGACGAAGCCATTATCACTATCCCGTTTTCCAGCCTGAGAATGGTTCATATCTGGCCGCAAATGAGCCAGGAAAAACACAAAGCGATCCGTGAGCTCCACTATGATGCTGCCACCAAGGTGCTGCTGGAGTTTCGCGAGCGCTTTTGGGAGACCCAAAACCAAATCTACGGTGGCGGCTCCGTCACTGACCTGCCAAACCGGTTTATGTACTACCCGAGTGAGCGGATGGGCTCCGGAAAAGGCGGCGTCATGCTGGCCAGTTACTCCTGGGCCGATGATGCCCGCAAGTGGGACTCGATGACTGAGTACGAACGCTTCTGCTACGCGCTGGAAAATGTCGCCATTACCCACGCCATCCATGAGCCAGATGCCGATTACGCCACCCGCCGCAAGGCCCAACAAAAAATTCGCGATCTCTGTGTCTTTAAGCCGGAGCTATACCGCCACGATCAGGACAATATTGTCGGCGCCGCAACCGTCAGCTGGATGAGTAACCCGCATGCCTTTGGCGAAGCCGCTATTTTCTACCCGGGTCAGCTCGAACTGCTGCACCACTCGATCATTCGCTCGGAATGGGCCAATCCACAAACCCAGCAGCCAATCCTGCACTTCGCCGGCGAACATGCCTCGCTGAAGCATGCCTGGATTGAAGGAGCCATTGAATCGGCGGTCAATGCCGCCCTGCTGGCCAATGAAGATCCGCTGCCAACCCTCAAACCGGGAGCGACCGCATGAGCCTGCGCCTACCCTATTACGATCAACCCGAAGGACTCGACCCTGCAGGACGCCGAATTTATGACCAGATCCATCACAGTCGCGGCCATGTGGTAGGAGTCTTTGCCCTGTTGCTCAACAGTCCGCCACTGGCCGAATACACGGCAGATCTGGGCGGGTATCTACGCTTTGACACCCAGCTCCCCCCGCCGGTTAAGGAATTGGTGATCCTGACCACGCTGCGCGAGCACCTGTGTCAGTTTGAGTGGGCAGCCCATGAAACCTTTGCGCAAACCGCTGGTATTCCCCGCGCGCTGATTGATCAAATCAAAGCCAGAGCACCGATCACCCCGGGTCATCTTACTGGGTTCAATGACGCTGCCCTGATCCACAGCATTCGCGAACTGATTGACGCCAAGCGGATCAGCAACACCAACTACAATGCGTTGACGGCAGATTTTACCACCCGGGAGATCACCGACATCATCGCCCTCGCCGGCTATTACGCCATGGTGTCGTGCATCTTGAACGCTGCCGAGTTGGCCGCCCCGGCAAACCTGCCACACTTGCCGGAGCCGGATCACCCCACCAACCTGACTCTGACGGAGTAACTCACGTTGCCGGTGCCCTGCACCGGCAGATCCAGGATGATCCGAACACCTGCTTTACCTGTTTGCGCAAACTACTAACGAATCCATCAGGAGATACGCAATGTCGGCCAACCTCAACCAAACCAATATCGAGATCGATGATCCCAACTTCCGGGCGGTGTTTCAAAATCTGCAGGGAAATATCCTCAAAGGGCATGGCCGGGATCACTCCCGCCATATCTTTTTTGCCTTCAAGGGCGACAGTGACCAGAACCAACAGGTACTCAATAAGTTAGCAGAGAAAGTCACCTCAGCCGAAGCACAGCATCAACAGCAAAGTTCGTATAAACAAACCGGGCAGGCCCACTTATTCGTCAACCTCATGCTTAGCTGCAGCGGCTATCAGCAACTGGGCATCGCGCCCAAGGACTGGCCGGATGATCCCGCCTTCCGGGCCGGGATGAAAGATCTGCAAACGCCATTTGACACCCTGCCCCGCGGCGGCCACACCCCAACCGCCAATCCGCTCAATGATGACATCAGTCAGTGGGAATCCGGCTTTCAGGGGCGCATCGACGGGATGCTCCTGCTGGCACTCGGCGGCATGGCTCCCGACCATGCAGAACGCACCCTGACCGCGGAAGTTCAGGCGCTGCAGCAAACTTACGACGACAACCTCGAGCTGCTGTTTGTTCAACGCGGCCATGTCATGCGCAATGACAAAGGCCAGGTGATCGAGCATTTCGGCTTTGTCGATGGTGTCAGCAACCCGAAATTCCTGTTCAGCGATCTCAATGAAGAATTTCGCAACGGCGGCTACAGCCGCAATGATCCCAGCGCGCCGCTGAATCTGGTGCTGGTCAAGGATCCGGGCGGCAACCCCGACAGCTACGGCAGTTACGTGGTCTACCGCAAGCTGCAACAGAACATCAAAGGATTCTGGGACCGGTTGGCCCTACTGGCCAACCACCTGTCGGAAAACAGCTCGAGCCCCATCGATGCCGAATATGCCGGGGCGCTGTGTGTCGGGCGTTTCAAGGATGGCACCCCGGTTTCAGAGCAGGGTAATGACGGCTGGAGCAATTTGTTTAACAACTTCAGCTACGACGATGATGCCGACGGCTTGCGCTGCCCGTTCCATGCCCACACCCGAAAAACCAACCCGCGGGGCGATACGGTGCGCCAGTTTAATTCGCCCCCGACCATCGAACGCAGCCGCCGGATTGTGCGCCGTGGGATCAGTTACGGTGAGACCGAGCTGAGCCCGGAGCAGGAATGGACCGACGCCGGGCTGCTCTTCATGTGCATGCAGGCCAGCATCGTCGATCAATTTATCTTTATGCAGCACACCTGGTGTAACAATGCCGGGTTCGTTCGCCCGGGCACCGGCATTGACCCGCTGGTCGGCCAGGCGCCAGCTGATGCCGCACCGCCGCCCCAACAGTGGCGCTCGGGCTGGAGCAACCCGAACGCCAGCACGACCGACTTTTCTTTCGCCGGTTTTGTCAAAACCCAAGGCGGTGAATATTTCTTTATGCCGAGCCTGGATTTCCTGCAAAGCCTCGGCTGCCGGCAAGGAGCGTAAGATGACGACTTCAGCGCATCAATCAAACCCGAGCACCACCCGTTACATTCTCGATACTCTGCTCAGGCATAATGTCCGGCACCTGTTTATGGTGCCCGGCGGGGTGGTCGATCCCTTTCTCGATGAATTCGGGGAAGGCGAACATGAGATGAAAGCCATTGTCGCAGCCAATGAAGCCGGAGCCGCCTATATGGCAGACGGCTATGCCCGGGCCAGCGGCAAGTTCGGGGTATGCATGGGCATTGGCGGACCCGGCATTGCGAATATGGTCGGCCCGCTGGCCGCGGCCTATAGCGATGAATCCCCGCTCCTGGTTCTGGCCGGTGAAATTCCCACTGAGTGGATGGGCCGCGGCGGATTCCAGGATGCCAGTGCCGCCGGGATCAACGATGCCGGATTTCTCGCCCCGGTCACTGCATCCGCGCAGACCATTCCCGAAGCCCGCATGGTTCCCCATATGCTCGATATGGCGCTACGAACCATGCTGGGGCGAATCCAGCGCCCGGTCAGCCTCAGTCTGCCGAAACAAATTCAGAGCCAGCCGGTTACTGCCGAGCCACAATATCAACACCACAATAAGCTGCACCCCGATGAACAGCGCCAACCGGTATCGCTCCAGTGCCCGAGAACGCTGGATATCAGCGCCACTGAAAAATTACTCCGTACCCTCAACCAGGCCTGTCGGCAAGGCAACCCGCATATCTCTATTCTGGCCGGCAGCGGCGCCCTACGCTCAGGAGCAACCGATGCGCTGGTCCGGTTCGCCGAACGTTACCAGATCCCGGTTGCCACCACGCTCAAAGCCAAAGGCGTTTTCCCGGAAAATCATCCGCTCTCGCTCGGCGTCTTTGGCTATGCCGGCACCCAGCACGCCACCCTGGCCCTGCTCAACGATGAGCCGGGCGCAGCAACCTTGCTCAATCAGGACGTCGCCGACAATCACCTGCTGCTGGTACTGGGCTCCAGCCTCAATCAGCGAGACACCATGCGCTGGGATGGCCATCTGACACCAGCATGCGGTATTGTGCAGGTCGATATCGAGCCGGCCGCTTTTTCGAGAAATTACCCGGTTGATACCGCGATCAACGGTGATGTCGCCACAGTGCTCGACTGGCTACTGGCTGACGAGCAACAGGTAAACCTCACCGCCTTACAGGAGACCCAGAAGACCCGGCAAGTCTGGCTCGACAGTATTACCTGCCACCCGCGCTTTTACAACGAAGCGGATCGCTTTAGCAACGCATCTCCCATGCACCCGGCCCGGGTGATCCACGAATTACAGCAAATCGCGCCACCCGAAACTGTGGTGATCGGCGACTCCGGTGCGCACCGGGCCTTTCTTGGTCATTACTGGCAAAGCCAGGGCCCACGCCAGTATTTAACCGCGACCGCCCTGGCGCCGATGGGTTGGGCGATCCCGGCCGGGGTCGGTGCCAAAGTTGCGAATCCCGACAGTCCCTGTGTCATCGTGACCGGCGACGGCTGCATGCTGATGAACGGAATTGAGATCCAGTCTGCCGCCCGCCACCAGCTACCGCTAATCGTGGTGGTGATCAACAACAGCGCTCTGGGCAATGTGTATCTCAGGGCCAAAACCCCAATCGCCAAATCCCTCACTACACTCAGCACCCACAACTGGGCCGATTTTGCCCGCGCGATGGGCGGGGATGGCGTGGTGGTGGAAGAGCCGGCCGATCTCGCGCCGGCACTGGATCGCGCTTTTACCGCCAAGGGGCCGTTCGTGATTGACGCCCGGTGCGACCCGAGCTGCCCGACCCCGATTAACCCCTGGCGTCGGGAAATCGAGCATCCGAATTGGGCTGAAGATTAATCGTAACACGCGCGTCACCACACAAAACAAAAGGAATCCATCATGGCAAGTCTTCCGCTAATCGAACGCAGCGATCTGGATACCGAGGGCAAGCAGATCTACGACACTCTGATTGGCCCGCGCGACGGGCTGTCCGGCATGTATCGCACCCTGATGAATCACCCGGTCCTTGCACAACATGTCGGCCAGCTGGGTACCTATGTCCGCTATGAAAGCCGCCTCGCCAGCGATCTACGCGAACTGGGGATTCTGGCCACCGCCCGCGAGCTGGGGGCGCCGTTTATCTGGGAGAAACACCTGCGCCCGGCCGAACAGGCTGGCTTACCCCAGAGTGTGGTTGAGCAGGTGCGCACCGGTGATGTTGCCAGCGCCACCATGAAGCCACGCTACCTCTATACCTGGCAGGTGGCACAGGATGTGGTGCACCAGCGCAGTATCGCCCGCAAAACCCAGGATGCCCTGATCCATGAAATCGGCGTGGAAGGGTTGCTGGATCTGGTCGTCGCCTGCGGCATGTACCGGATGATCAGCACTGTGGTGTTCTCGTTCGATGTTCCCCGCCCGGATCCGGACACACCGGCTGAGTTTTAATGAGTGTCTAGCCGATACAAAAACGCCCGGGACGGATTCCGCCCTGGGCGTTTAATACCAATCGCAGTAAATAAGGGGTCATCCTAGCTTGTTAAAATGCTCGATAACTGCGTTAGAATTTTTGATTGTAGCATCACTACTAATCAAAAAATTCTGCCTTGTTCTCAAACATTTTTTCTACGCTATTTCTGAACACTGACTTACTTTGATTGGTATAAGAAAAAATATAAAACCAGCCAACGCTTTCTGACGATTCAGCTTTCCGGCAAGTCCAGACCAAAGTGGAGATAGGCCCGCTGGGTGGCAATCCGGCCGCGCGGCGTGCGCTGCAGAAAACCCTGCTGGATCAGGTACGGCTCCAGCACATCTTCAATGGTGTCTTTCTCTTCACCAATCGCCGCCGCCAGGTTGTCGAGACCAACCGGTCCGCCCATGAACTTATCGATAATCGCCATCAGCAGTTTACGGTCCATGTAATCAAAGCCGCTGCTGTCAACATCCAGCATATCCAGCGCTTTCGCCGCAATCTCCGGCGAGATATGGCCGTCACTTTTCACTTCGGCATAATCCCTCACCCGGCGTAACAGGCGGTTGGCAATCCGCGGGGTACCCCGGGCACGCATCGCGACTTCCATCGCCCCGTCCTCTTCCATCGACAGGCCCAGGCAGTTCGCACTACGATTGACGATATCTTTCAGATCGTCCACCTTGTAGTACTCTAGGCGCTGGGTGATCCCGAAGCGATCCCGCAACGGCGAGGTCAGCGAGCCTGCGCGAGTGGTAGCACCAATCAGGGTAAACGGCGGCAAATCGATTTTAATCGAGCGGGCCGCCGGGCCTTCCCCGATCATGATATCAAGCTGGTAATCTTCCATCGCCGGATACAGCACCTCTTCGACCTGCGGACTCAGGCGGTGGATCTCGTCAATGAACAGGACGTCGTTTTCTTCCAGGTTGGTCAGCAGCGCCGCCAGATCGCCGGCTTTTTCCAGCACCGGCCCGGACGTGGTGCGAATACTGACGCCCATTTCATTGGCGACGATATTGGCTAGGGTGGTTTTCCCCAACCCCGGCGGACCGAAAATCAGCAGGTGATCCAGCGCTTCATCGCGCAGCTTGGCCGCCTGGATGAAGATCTCCATCTGATCCCGGACATGATCCTGACCCTGATAATCCTGGAGCAGCTTGGGGCGGATCGCGCGGTCAATAATATCTTCCTCGCGGGTGGTCGGATACTCACTGGCAACCAGTCGATCGGCTTCAATCATGGACATTCACACCTTCAATCCATTACACCATCGAACGCAGTGCTTCGCGGATCACCGCTTCACTGCTCATGTCCGGCTGAGCAACCTGCGACACCACTTTCGAGGCTTGCTGCGGTTTATAGCCCAGCGCAATCAGCGCGCTGACCGCTTCATCTTCAGCGCGTGCGGCCGACTCATCAGCCACCGGTGCATTCGATGCGGCCGTATCCAGAGCCGGGGTGAACAGATCGCCTTCGCCCCAGCCTTTGAGCCGGTCTTTCATCTCAACCACCAAGCGTTCAGCTGTTTTCTTCCCCACGCCCGGGATCTTGACCAGGGTGGTAATATCTTCATTTTCAACGCTCAGCACAAACTGACTGGCCGTCATCGCTGAAAGGATCGCCAATCCCAGTTTCGGGCCGACACCATTGGCTTTAATCACTTCCCGGAACAGCTCGCGCTCACTTCGCTTATTAAAGCCGTACAGCAGTTGCGCATCTTCCCGTACCACAAAATGGGTCGAAATCACCGCTTCCTGACCAACTTCCGGCAACTCATAAAAACAGCTCATCGGCATCTGGATTTCATAGCCAATGCCCCCCACCTCAAGCAGAACTTCAGGCGGTTGTTTTTCGATAATGATTCCACGTAGTCGGCCTATCACAGCAACATCTCTTTATTGATTCACAAAATAGGCTTTAGGATAGTAAAGAGCTGGATGTATATCCAGCTCTTTTTTGGCGAAGTCCGATTGAAAGTCAGCTGAGCCTGGCCCGGAGGGAGACCACTGCATTGAGGCTGTCGGCCAGCGCTTTAAGCGTTTCCACCTGCTCGCCGAGCTGGGCACCCTGCACCGCAACCGAATCAGAAACCTGGTTGGTCTCAACCACACTGCTGGCCACCGCGCCACTGGCACTGTTGAGCTCCTGCAGGGCATTGACCTGCTGGTTCATAATTTCCGCCAGGCGCCGGACATCGGCTGAAATCGTGCCGACCTCATCGATGATGCGGGTCAGCTCCGAGGCGCTGGCTTCGATCACCGCCTGGCCCTGCTGTACTTCCAGCCGGCTTTTATCCAGCAAGGCGCGAATTTCAACTGCTGAGCTGTTACTTTTCGCCGACAACTCGCGGACCTGTTCGGCGACGACCGCAAAACCGCGGCCCTGCTCGCCGGCCCGGGCGGCTTCAATCGCCGCGTTCAGGGCCAGCAGGTTGGTCTGCTCCGCGACCGAGGTGATGAGATCAGCCACCGACATGATTTCATCATTACTGCTCTGGATTTTGGCAATGGCCTCGGTTGAAGCCCCCAGCGAAGCTGAGCTTTTCTCAGCTTGCTCGCGAATGGCATCGCTGCGGCTGGTCAGCTCGGTGACAAAACGATCGGACTCCTCAACGCCGGCCGTCATCTGGGCCAGCTGCTGGCTCATTTGCTCCGCAGCACTGGCCTGAGACTCGCAGTTGAGGTTCAAATCCGTGACCTGCTGATGCAGTTCTCCTGACTGCTGTTCGAGCTGCTCTGCGACCTGGCCAAGCTGAACGGCATTGTCACTGGCTTGCTCCAGCACCGTGGAGAGCTGGCGCTCTCCATCTTTGGCCCGGGCGGCAATGTGCTCGCTTGATTGCTGGGCCTGCTCAGACGCCTGAATCGCATCCTGGCGCTGCTTGACAGTATACGCCTGCGCAATGCCAATCACCACCAGCGGCAACAGCACCCCGGACCAGATCTCCATTGACGCGGCTGACTCTGTCAGCACCAACGTCGGAAATGGCTGCCCGGACAGATGGTGAGTGATCATCCAGGCGGCCGTACACACCACCACCAGGCTCCAGAGCCCAGCCATCAGGGGCCGCGCTGCCAGGAAGAAGGCCACAATGAGCAACGGCATCCAGAACGACTGCGTCGACACTACAATCCCGCCACTCTGATAGACAATATTCACCGCATGGATCACCATGCCGAAAAAGCCGATATTAAGCGCCAAAGCCGGTGCCCGGAACAGACGAAGGATGGCCCCGGCAAGCAACTCACAGCCGATCAGGACCAGCGAGGTCACAATTAACAAGGGATGATCATGACTGAACCACTTGATCAGGCTGTAGGCTCCCACGAAGAAAGACAGGAGGGTGAAGAAAAGCAAGGTATCCACATAGCGGGCCTGCTCACCCTGCCAACAGGAGGAAGCTGGCAGAAACAGGCCCCGCCATATTGCTAATGGGGTCATTTTATTATCCTTCCCAAAGCGTTATTATCTTGTCTGACCTCTGACCAATATAGTTGTGAAACATTATATTAACAAAATAAAAAAGCAGCCCGGCGCTGCTTTTATGATCGAAGTATCATTCTGTTGCCGTGTTTCTATCCCGCCTGGGGATATACCACGGCCGCGCTTAACGATAGCGACCGCGACGGGTACCACTGGCCTGGCCTGCCATAGCAATCAGGGTTTTATGGGTATGGGCATGACAAATCGCCACCGCCAGCGCATCGGCGGCATCCGCCTGCGGCTTGCCCGGCAAATTGAGGACCGAGCAGACCATGTGCTGGACCTGGGCTTTATCCGCCCCACCTTGACCAACCACGGCTTGCTTGATCAACCGGGCCGCATATTCGCTGACCGGCAAGTCAGCATTCACCGCAGCGACAATCGCACTGCCGCGTGCCTGGCCCAGCTTCAGCGCCGAGTTAGCATTTTTGCCCATGAAAACTTCTTCAATGGCAAAGTAGTCCGGCTGGAACTGGGTGATCACTTCCGAAACCCCGGCATATATCTGTTTCAAGCGGCCCGGAATCGCCTCCTCCGAGGTGCGAATACATCCGCTCCCCAGGTATTCCAGGTGTCGCCCGGATTGGCGGATCACACCGTAACCGGTGATCCGGGAGCCCGGGTCAATCCCTAAGATGACTGACATTCAGTCATACTCCTGTGTTGCATCGCTACCATTTGTGTTCGCCATCACTGTCATCGTCGCGCCAGTTTCAACCAGGCACGACACGCCGCGGACAAGATTGACATCCAGCCTCTTTGCCGTTTTGTGACTCACAAAGGCACGAAATATCTCGAGAATGAACGGTATTTTCACACTTTTCCGAAACCGGATCTATCAAACCCAATTCGATCGCCTGAATAGCAGGCAATGGCGTCGCTATCAGCAATAGCAAACAATCACCACTGCACCCATTGCATATCGATGCAAGACACTTACCGAACCCACACAGTGAGATGCTCTACAGATGAAAAAGCGGCTCTCACCGCAAACCTGCGGTGAGAGCCGCTTTTTCGACCAACCAGATACGCAGTGCTAATTACAGCTGCGCCGCAACCTCATCTGAGATATCACCGTTGTGGTAGACTTCCTGGACATCATCGAGATCTTCCAGCACATCAATCAGGCGCAGCAGTTTCGGTGCGGTGTCGGCATCCAGATCCGCCTTAGTCGACGGCACCAGAGTCACTTCCGCATTCTGCGCGTCAAAACCCGCGGCATCCAGCGCATCTTTCACCGGACCGAAGTCAGCCGGCGTGGTGTAGACATCAATCGAACCGTCATCATTGGTTTCAACGTCATCTGCACCGCCTTCCAGCGCCGCTTCCATTACGCTGTCTTCATCCAGGCCCGGCGCGTAAGAGATCACCCCTTTCTTGTCGAACAGGTAATTCACGCTGCCGTCGGTACCCAGATTACCGCCCGCCTTGGAAAAGGCATGACGCACACCGGAAACGGTGCGGTTACGGTTATCGGTCATACACTCGACCATCACCGCCGTCCCGCCCGGACCGTAACCTTCGTAGATCACGGTTTCCATGTTGTCGTCGCCCTCACCACCAGCCCCGCGGCTGATCGCACGATTGATGGTGTCGCGGGTCATATTGTTGGACAACGCTTTATCGACGGCAGCACGCAGGCGCGGGTTATTCTCCGCTTCTGCCCCACCTTCTTTGGCTGCAACCACAATTTCACGGATCAGTTTGGTAAAAATCTTACCGCGTTTGGCATCCTGTGCCGCTTTACGGTGTTTGATGTTGGCCCATTTACTATGACCTGCCATATCTCACTCCGAATGTTAGGAATCGCCGGATACCAACCGGGATCAGAGACTGAATCGGTTGGTATGACGACTTAAGGTTTTACAACAATCTAAAAAACTGGCCGGGGTCAGCCGGCCAGTTTGTGTTTCCAGTGGCTTATTCCTGAGCCGCTTCTTCTTTCTTCGCCGCTGTCACCGTCACGGCCAGCTCTTCCAGAGCCGCCGGGTTCGCCACACTTGGCGCATCGGTCAGCAGACAGGCCGCTGCAGTTGTTTTCGGGAACGCGATCACATCACGGATATTCTCTGTGCCGCACAGCAGCATCACCAGGCGATCCAGACCGAAAGCCAGGCCGGCATGCGGTGGGGTCCCGAACTTCAGCGCATCCAGCAGGAAGCCAAACTTCAGGCGTTGCTCGTCGGCGTCAATCCCCAGGATATCGAATACCGCCGACTGCATTTCGGCATTGTGGATACGCACTGAACCGCCACCCACTTCGTAACCGTTGATCACCATGTCGTAGGCGTTTGAGTTTGTCCCGGCCGGGTTGGCTTTGAGCGCTTCCGGCGTGGCGCCCAGCGGCGAGGTAAACGGGTGGTGCATCGCGTGCAGGTTCCCTTCGTCGTCTTCTTCGAACATCGGGAAGTCAACCACCCACAGCGGTGCCCAGGCACTGGTGTCGGTCAGTTCCATATCAGTGCCCAGCTTCAGACGCAGTGCGCCCATCGCTTCTTCAACGATACGTTTCTTGTCCGCACCGAACAGCAGGATATCCCCTGATTCAGCTTGGGTACGATCCAGCAGCTGCGCCACCACCTCTTCATTGAGGAATTTCGCAACCGGCGACTGAACACCTTCTAAACCGGCGTCACGGTCATTGACCTTCATCCACGCCAGACCTTTGGCGCCGTAGATACCGACAAACTTGGTGTACTCATCAATTTGCTTACGGGTCAGCGCGGCGCCGCCCGGTACACGGATCACGGCGACACGCCCTTTTTCATCGTTGGCCGGGCCGGAGAAGACTTTAAAGTCCACATCTTTCAGGATATCGGCAACGTCCACCAGCTCCAGCGGGTTACGCAGGTCCGGCTTGTCCGAACCAAAACGGCGCATCGCTTCAGCATATGGCATCACCGGGAACGTGCCCAGATCCACATCCAGCAGCTCTTTCCACATGTCCGCGATCATGCGCTCTGTCACGTCACGCACCTGCTCAGCATTCATGAACGAGGTTTCGATATCGATCTGGGTAAATTCCGGCTGGCGATCAGCACGCAGATCTTCATCACGGAAACATTTGACGATCTGGTAGTAACGGTCAAAACCAGACATCATCAGCAGCTGTTTGAACAGCTGAGGAGACTGAGGCAGCGCGTAAAAGCTGCCTTTGTGAACACGGCTCGGGACCAGGTAGTCACGCGCGCCTTCCGGGGTCGCTTTCGTCAGGACCGGTGTTTCAATATCCAGGAAGTCGTTGTTGTCCAGGAAACGGCGAACAAAGCTTGACGCTTTGGCACGCAGCTTGATGCGATCGCTCATTTCCGGGCGGCGCAGATCCAGGTAGCGGTATTTCAGGCGCTGCTCTTCGGTGTTCTTCTGGTTGAAATCCAGCGGCAATATGTCAGCGCTGTTAATAATTTCCAGGCCTTTGGCCAGCACTTCAACTTCGCCGGTGGCCATGTCTTTGTTGACCTGGCTTTCCGGGCGGACGCGCACTTCACCGGTCAGGCGGATACAGAACTCGTTGCGCAGGTGGTTTGCCACGTCGAAGACATCTTTCATATCCGGGTCGACGACTACCTGAACAATACCTTCACGATCTCGCATATCGATGAAGATAAGACCGCCTAAATCACGGCGACGGTTAACCCAGCCGCATAACTCTACTGTTTGTCCTGCTAGGGACTTGTTCAGGTGACCACAATATTGGGTGCGCATATGAATTTCCCGATCTGTTTACTTAACTCTCCTGTGCGCAGATTCGCTCAGCGAATCACATCGTTGGCACAGGCTGGTTCAATCCCCGGCCGCTCTGGTTAATCTTTACTCGAAATAAAGCCTTCTGGCCGCCGGGAGGCGAAAATAACGAGGTATTATAAAGCAAAAACGTCAATGTAGGAAAAACCGCGAGCGGAAATCAAGCAAAAATGCACCACACGCTTGCGGATACACACGGAAATTTGACCAGCTCCGGCCGGACGCTTCACAATAGGTCAATCAAAGCCGGGGCACCATCTCCGCAAACCAAGGTTTACCGGAGTCTCAAACCGCCCCATGACGCCGGAACCTTTGACCTCAAACAGGAATCACCATCATGCCCGCAGCACCCGTTCGTCCCCTGCGCCTCGGTCTGGCTATGTGGTCACATAACCACTGGCAACAAAGCCTGTACGGTTCGGGCTGCAAAACAGGCGAACGCCTGGCCCGCTATGCCGAGGTATTTGATACCGTCGAAGGCAACACCACCTTTTACGCCACCCCGGCAATGACCACAGTACGTAAGTGGGATGCGGCCACGCCAGATGATTTCCGCTTTACCTTCAAGCTGCCTTCAGCCATCACCCACCAGCACCAGCTGAGCCACTGTGATCAGTTGCTGGCCGATTTCTTCTCAGTCATGGAGCCGGTGGCACACAAAGTCGGGATCTGGAAAATTCAGCTTCCGGCCAGTTTCGGCCCCACCGCCCTGCCAGCACTGGAGAAATTCCTCCGCCGCCTACCGGCCCGGCTGACCTGCGGGGTCGAAGTGCGTCATCCGGCATTTTTCGCCAAAGGAGAAGAAGAAAAAGCGCTCAACCGCCTGCTGATTGCGCATAAGGCCAACCGGATCATTATGGACAGCCGCCCGGTGTTTGCCGCCCCGCCGACCTCCGAGGCGGTGATCGATGCCCACCAGAAAAAACCGCAGGTACCGGTACACGCCATTGCTACCGCCAGCTATCCGGTGATCCGTTTTATCGGCCACCCCGACGAGCTGAGCAACGATCCGTTTTTTGCCAACTGGCTGGCCCGGCTGCCGCTGTGGCTGAGCGAGGGCAAACAGCCTTATTTGTTCATCCATACCCCGGACAACAACCAGGCACCGGAACTGGCAATCCGACTATATGACCAACTACGTCAACAGGCGGCACAGCAGGTCACACTGCCCGAAATCGGGCTGCCGCCATCCGCCGACAGCACGCAATTTCAGTTACTCTGAGCAGACGGCATGGCCGACGCAATTGGCTAAAGACAAATGGCCGCAATTTCTCTACAATACGCGGCCTTTCCGCCAGTGACGGAGCACACGGCGTGACTTCAGGGATCCCCGTATCTAGCTAAGAGGTTCGTGATAATGGCAGGCCACGATAATATTTTTGCCGCGCCCATCGACAAACTCGGCGATTTTACCTTCGACGAGCGGGTGGCCGAGGTTTTTCCAGATATGATCCAGCGATCGGTGCCGGGCTATAGCAATATCATTTCAGCGATCGGCATGCTGGCCGAGCGCTTTGCCAAGCCACACACCAACATCTACGATCTGGGCTGCTCCCTGGGCGCGGCCACCCTGTCGATGCGCCGTCACATTCAACAGGAAGGCTGCGAGATCGTTGCCGTCGACAACTCCGCCGCCATGGTCGAGCGCTGCCGCCTGCATCTCGAAGCCTACCGCTCCGATACTCCGGTCCGGGTGATTGAAGCCGATATTCGCGAGATCGAGATCAGCGATGCCTCGGTGGTAGTGCTGAACTTCACCCTGCAATTCCTGGCGCCGGAAGATCGCCGTACCCTGCTGGAAAAAATCTACGCCGGGCTACGTCCGGGCGGAATCCTGATCCTGTCGGAGAAATATATTTTCGAGAACGAGCCGGCCCACGAGCTGCTGATCGATTTGCACCACGACTTCAAGCGCGCCAACGGCTACAGCGAACTGGAAATCAGCCAGAAGCGCAGTGCGATCGAAAACGTGATGCGCCCGGACAGTATCGATACCCATAAACACCGTCTGGGGGAGATCGGCTTCAGCAGCACGGAAGTCTGGTTCCAGTGCTTCAACTTCGGTTCCATGTTCGCTATCAAATAAGGTTTTGCTTCACTATGTTCAGTTTTTCCGAGTTTTACCAACTCCTTGCGCAACATGAGACGCTGCGCCCGTGGCTCAACACCCTGCCGAAACAACTCAGTGACTGGGAATCCGCCGAGCACGGCGATATGGGCCGTTGGCTGCGGGCCCTGAAAAAGTTCCCAACCGATAAGCCGGACATCATTGATCTGAAAACCCAGGTCAGCGTCAGCTACGAAGAAGGCGTCGCCGACGGTGAGCAAAAACGCCTGGAAAGCCTGCTGCGCCTGCTGCACCCGTGGCGTAAAGGCCCGTATCATGTCCACGGTATCCATATCGACACCGAATGGCGCTCGGACTGGAAATGGGATCGCCTGCTGCCGCATATCAGTCCGCTGCACGGCCGCTCTGTGCTGGATGTCGGCTGCGGCAACGGCTACCACATGTGGCGGATGCTGGGTGAAGGCGCCAAGCTGACCGTCGGCATTGATCCGTCGAACCTGTTCCTGATCCAGTTTGAAGCCATCAAGCGTCTGATGGGCCGGCAACACCCGGCCTACCTGCTGCCGCTCGGCATCGAGCAACTGCCGGAGCTGAAAGCCTTTGATACCGTGTTCAGCATGGGCGTGCTGTATCACCGCCGCTCGCCACTGGATCATATCCTGCAGCTGAAAAACCAGCTGCGCAAAGGTGGCGAAGTGATCCTCGAAACCCTGGTGATCGACGGTGATGAAAATGCCGTGCTGGTGCCGACCGGCCGCTATGCCCAGATGCACAACGTCTACTTCTTCCCGTCCGCCAAAGCCCTGAAGGTGTGGATGGAAAAGTGCGGTTTTGTCGATGTGAAAATTGTCGATGAATGCATCACCACCACCGACGAGCAGCGCTCAACTGGCTGGATGACCAACAATTCACTGCCTGAATATCTCGACCCGCAGGATCCGACCAAAACCATCGAAGGCTACCCGGCCCCCAAACGGGCCATCCTGATTGCCACAAATCCTGACTGAGGATTGACAAGGGGTGCTATTCGCATCCCTTTTTGTAAGCTACAATAACCTGCCATGTAGTTGAAATATAAAATATCAGGCACGCTCGAAAGCAAATTGAAGCCGCCGCACCCGACGACGTCCGCAACGCGCGCTGTAACAATTTGCCTGCTTTGCGACCCTGTTGGTCCTTGCCGATGCCGGTTAATCAACCACAACACGCTCGACTATCACGAATATTTATAACAAAACGCCCAGGAGTTATCATGCTGCGCCGCTATGTGCCCTTGTTCACTGTTGCCCTGCTTTCCGGTTGTACCCTGACCCAAACCGACAATAGCCACGAAAAAACCATGCAGGCCATCAATACGATGGAAAACCGGGTGAACTTCCAGCTTGCCACCATGATCCAGCAAATTGACGAGCAAAAAGAATATATTGCCAACCTGGAAAAAGAGCTTTCTACGCTCTCTGAAGGATTGTCCCATCAACCTCGTCCGGTGCCCGTACCTCCACCGGCCAATACAGGTAAGAAGCAGGATTCAGTCAAACTGACCGATCCGGCCAAAGAGGCAAAAGTGGCTCACGGTAAAGTGATTTTGGGCGAAGAGGAATGGGTTTGGCTAGACTCAATACAGTCATTCTTTAAAGCCAGAGTCGATACCGGTGCCACCACATCATCACTCAACGCCGTCGATCTCCAGGTGTTTGAACGTGACGGAAAAGAGTGGGTTCGCTTTAATTTAAGCCATGACGCGGATAACTCTGACATCGAGCCGGAGATCATCGAAGCGCCAATCGTTCGCTGGGTGAAGATTCGCCAGTCGACTTCCGATGAGCCGGAGCGACGCCCGGTAATTGAAGCCTGGTTGAAACTAGGGCAACTTCATGAGAAAACACAGTTTACGCTTGCTGATCGCAGCCAAATGACCTATCCGGTCCTGCTCGGCCGCGAATTCTTTAAAGATATCGCTTTGGTAGATGTCGGTAAAAAATTCGTCCAGGGAATGAATGAACAGAGAAGACCAACAACAAAATAAGAGGCTGTCATGACATCTAGAATCCCGTTTTATTTCTTGATCACGTTACTCGTTATCGCCGGAGCGGCGCTGAGCCTGTACCGTCATGACGTGTACGGCGTTCCCTGGACGCCGGGCGAACAACGTGCGCTGTGGGAGCTGGAAGCCCGAATCGAGTTTGATGCCACTGGTGATCCGGTCAAAGTCTCAATGGCGGCCCCGGAAACCCAGCAGGGCTTTACCCTGATCGATGAAAGCACTTCTTCCCCGGGGTACGGGGTTGCGCTGATCGACACCGATATGGGCCGCCGGGCTGAATGGTCCATTCGTGAAGCCTCCGGCAAGCAGATCCTGTATTACAAAACCCAGATGCTGGTTGATCGCCAGGCCAGCTACAGCATTGAACCACCGAGTGATGTCCCTTTATCCGTCAGTTTGGATAACCCACAGCAAACCGCTGCCGAAGCCCTGCTGAGCCGGGCCCGCAGCCTGTCTGCTGACAATGCGACCCTGACCCGGGAGCTGATCAAGGCCCTCAACGACAAATCCAATCAGAATGCCTCGTTGCTGCTCGACAGCATGAGCCGCGAGCAGGCCATTATCAACCTGCTGTCACTGGAAGGGATCAATGCCCGGATGGTCGGCGGCCTGCAGCTGGAAGATGGCCGTCGCCGGCAAAGCATCAACCCGATGCTGGAAGTGTGGGACGGCGAGACCTGGCACCTGTTCGATCCGCAAAGCGGGCGTGAAGGCAAGCCGGATAATATTCTGGTCTGGAACCAGCACGGTCACTCGCTGCTCGATGTGATCGGTGGGCGCAACTCCAACATCAGTTTTTCGATCATCGCCCAGGACATCACCCCGCAGCAGGCAACCCGGGATAAAGTCCAGGCCGAAGATCTGCTGAACTTCTCAATCCACAGCCTGCCCATTGAAGAGCAGGCAATGTTTAAGACCATCATGCTCGTGCCAATCGGCGCCTTGGTGGTGGTCTTTTTACGCATTATTGTCGGCTTGAAGACCTCCGGGACCTTTATGCCGGTGCTCATCGCGGTAGCGTTCGTCCAGACCCAACTGCTCCCCGGCATCATCGGCTTCCTGCTGATTGTCGGAACCGGCCTTATTATCCGCAGCTATCTCTCCCGGTTGAACTTGTTGCTGGTGGCCCGAATCTCAGCGGTGATCATCACGGTGATCCTGATCATCTCCGTCTTTGCCGTCGTTGCCTTTAAGATCGGCCTGGTGGAAGGCCTGTCGATCACCTTCTTCCCGATGATCATCCTGTCCTGGACCATAGAGCGGATGTCGATCCTGTGGGAAGAAGAAGGGGCCAAGGAAGTGCTGATCCAGGGCGGCGGCTCGCTGCTAACGGCAATCCTGGTCTACCTGGCAATGACCAATGGCCTGGTACGTCACCTGACATTCAACTTTATCGGCATTCAGCTGATCGTGCTGGCGTTGATCCTGATGTTGGGGAACTATACTGGCTACCGTCTGAGCGAATTGCGTCGCTTCAAACCGCTGGCGGAGAGTTAAATGATGATGTCGCTATTATCCCAGTTTACCTCACCGTTCAAACTGCGCCAGCGCGGCATCATGGGCATGAACCAGCGCAATCACAGCTACATTGGCCGCTACAATGACCGCAGCCTGTATCCGCTGGTCGATGACAAGCTCAAAACAAAGCGGATAGCCCAGCGTGCCGGGGCCACGGTACCGGAGCTGATCGGGGTGATTAACAGCCAGGTCTATGTCAAACGGATCCATGACATGGTCAAAGACTGGCCCGGCTTTGTCATCAAACCGGCTCAGGGTTCCGGCGGCAAAGGGATCCTGGTGGTCGTGAGGCACAAAGACGGGGTCTATGTGAAACCGTCCGGCGCCGAAATAAACAAGCAGGATGTGGAGCGCCACATCACCAACACCCTGGCAGGCCTGTTTTCCCTCGGCGGGAAGAACGACGTCGCCATGGTCGAAAATCTGATCCAGTTCGATAATGTATTTGACGGCTTCAGCTTTGAAGGCGTGCCGGATATCCGGGTCATCGTGTTTAAGGGCTACCCGGTAATGGCGATGATGCGCTGCTCCACCGCGGCGTCGGACGGCAAAGCCAACCTTCACCAGGGAGCAGTCGGGGTCGGACTCGATATTGCCACCGGCAAGGCTGTTCGAGCGGTTCAGTTTGACCACCCGGTCGAGCGGCATCCGGACACCGGCCGGCTGCTGAGCGAGCTGGTGGTCCCGAACTGGCACCGGCTGCTGACACTGGCCGCCAGTGCCTGGGAAATGGCAGGACTGGGCTATATGGGCACCGATATGGTGCTGGATAAAGTCAAGGGGCCGATGGTGCTTGAGCTCAACGCCCGCCCGGGGCTGGCCATTCAAACGGCCAACGGCTGCGGCCTGCTGCCCCGCCTGCACCATATCGAAAACCTCGGTACGCCGAATACGCCGCCGACCCCGGAGGAGCGGGTCGACTATGCCGCCGAACAATTCGGTGTCCGGCCGAAGTTTTAGCCAAGGAAGATGCTATCCATCTCTGCCCCGGTTCATCCGGGGCTTTTTTCATCCGCAATTTCCGCTAACATGATGAACGACAACCAATCTATCAACGGAATGACAGCATGACCCAGACGCCGCAATCGCTTTTTGATCAGCCGGTTGATCGCCGCAACAGCAACAGTGTGAAATGGCACAAATACAAAGATCAGGATGTGCTGCCAATGTGGGTTGCCGACAGCGACTTCAGAGTCCCGCAGGCCATTACCGACGCCCTGCACCGCCATGTCGACCATGGTGTTTTTGGCTATGGCCGGGCCCCGGAGCGACTGACCGAGTTGCTGGTCAAGCGGATGTGGCAGCGCTACCAGTGGCACATTGAGCCGGACTGGATTGTATATCTACCGGGCCTTGTGTGCGGCATCAACCTGACTGTCCGGGCGCTAACGGCACCGGAACAAGGGGTGATCAGCCCCAAGCCGATTTATCCGCCCTTTACCTCGGCGGCTAAACTCGCCCAGCGCCCGCTCAGTATCGCCCCGATCACCTTGCAGGACCAGCGCTGGCTGCTTGACCTGAGCCAGACAGAGGTAACGCCGGCATCAAAACTCATGTTGCTGTGTAACCCGCTCAACCCGGGTGGAACCGTGTTCCACCGTGAGGAGCTCCAGGACATCCTGGCCTTTGCCGAGCAGCACGATCTCTATGTCTGCTCCGATGAAATTCACAGCGACTTGCTTCTCGACCCCAACGCCCGGCATATCCCGTTTGCCAGCCTCAGCGACAGTGCCGCACAACGCTCGGTTACCCTCATCGCTCCAAGCAAAACCTTCAATATTGCCGGCTTGGGCGCTTCGATGGCAATCATACCGGATCCGGCGCTACGCCGACGCTTTCTCAAGACCAAGGCAGGCATCGTGCCAGAAGTCAATGTGCTGGCCTACACCGCAGCCCAGGCGGCTTATGAAAGCTGCCAGCCCTGGCTCGAGCAGCAACTGGCCTTTTTGCGCCAGCACCGCGACCGACTGACCACACGCATTAACGCCATGCCTTACCTCAAACTTCACCCGATTGAGGCCACTTACCTGGCCTGGATTGACGCTTCGGCCCTGCCGGTCCCCAGCCCGTTTAAATTTTTCGAACAAGCCGGGGTCGGCCTGTCACCGGGGGCTGATTTTGGCGATCCCGGCTTTGTCCGGCTCAATTTCGCCTGCACCAGCCAGACCCTGAATCAGGCACTCGACCGAATGCAGCAGGCCATTGAAGCGCTGAGCTAAACACGATTAACCAGTGACATTGAAAAAATCTTAAAGTTCTGACGCCTCACTCCGATAAATCAAGTAAGCATTCTTTGTTATTTTCTCAGATTGATCGGAGCGCACAGTGTCGTCCATGCAGGTCCACACTCTCGATAAAGCACAGCTCATTCACGAAGTACAGCTGGGCGACCACCTCAACCATGCGGTTGAAGGCGGGCGTCGGGCTGACTTTGCGTTGATGCTGGCTATGCTGTCGCCGGATCAGCTGGAAACCGTTCCGGTCGATGCGCCGCCAGCCCCCGGCAAAACAGAAGCAGAGCTGCGGACATACTTTGAGCTCCAGCCTCCGCAGCCACTGACGACCACAGAGCACTGTTATACTCACAGCGCCATCCAGGCGGCCGCTTTCCACCAAAGCGGCGATCTGGGCGATGTTCGCCTGCTCCAGGGCCTGCAACCCACCGCGCTCGACTTCCCGCCCCAGGGCACCAAGGGAATGCCCGAGGAGGTATACCACAACCTGTCCGGCCATGAACGCCGCATGCTTCCCCCCAAGGAAGAGGCCAGTATTCAGGCTTCGCCGCAGGATCTGTACCTGTCGCTGATCCAGGCGAAACGCTACGCCGAAATGCAGCGTATCACCTGACAAACCACCAACTGTGAACCCGCCTGAGACGCTTTTATTTCGTGATAAGCGTCATAGCTTTACGATACCCAAACCGCACCCTGCTCACAGTTCACTAACATAAATACGGAGTTTGAAGGAATTGGGCACTTGTTCACTGTTCACGGCCATCGTCAGTGTCACGATGCCGAAAAGTGAGTCGAGAATGATCGACCCACTAACACCGAGCGTAAGTTGATAACTGCCCTCGTGCGCGTCAGCCACGGCAAACAGGTCAGAAAATAATAAAAAGCACCACCAATCGGTAACCATATCCGTGAGCATGGTCAGACATGGTCCAAACCGACGAGGGGAACACAGGTTATGAATATCGCACAATCCGTTTTTGTCGTTACAGCTGCTGGCTGCCCGGTGGGCAAAGCGATTTCACTTCATTTCGCTTCTCTGGGTGCCAAACTGGCATTGGTCGATATCCAGCCCGATCGCCTGGCACAGGTGCAACAGGCCTGCCTGTGTGCCGGTGGTGATTCAGACACGTTTTTGCTCACCACCCAGGACGAAACCTCAATTGCGCAGCTGATCCGCGACATTGACCGCCGGTTTGGCGCCATTGATGTCCTGATCAACTACTGGCAGAACGCCGAATTGCCTTCCCTGCTCGAACCGACCTCCGTCGATCGCTTCTGCCGCTCAATGATTGAAGGCGCAACCCCTTTTTTCATCTTCGGCAAGCATGCCGCCAGCTACATGCGTGAGCACCACAGTGAAGGGGTGATCATCAACCTGGCCGCCAGCTATTTCAATGCCAGCCAGCCTGCCAACAGCAGCTCAAAAGCCATGATTTCGGGACTGACGCAAAGCTGGGCCAAAGAGCTGGCCGAGTTTAATATCCGGGTGGGTGGCGTCGTCCCACTGTGTCTGGAAGGCCAATCCTGCCAAAGCGACTGCCAGCTCAGCATGCCGATGCAATATGAGATCGTCCGCTGCGCCGAGTATATTGTGGCCAACGACTACTTTAACGGCCGGATGATTGAGGCAGAAGCCGGTTAAGTCGTACACCCCGAGCCATCGAGCAAAGACAGTCCTCGCAACGCCCTCTCAACGAAAGCGTCATCACCCGATGAAAAAAAGCCCGCCAGAAAGGCGGGCTCGTGGTGCGTTGTAAAGCAAGTGCGCTAGCTATAACAACTGATTTTGTACCTTAAGCAGTTGCAGCTGCTTTTTTCGCTTTTGGTGCTTCAGCTGGCTTCTGATCGGCTTTCTTCTTGATCACTGTTGTGCCTTCGAAGGTTTCACCTTCCACGTAAGCCTTACCGTAGTATGAGGCAACCAGGACATCTTTCAGTTCGCTGATCAGCGGGTAGCGCGGGTTCGCACCGGTACACTGATCATCGAATGCTTCCACAGACAACTCATCCAGTTTCGCCAGGAAGTCAGACTCCGGCACACCAGCGGCCTGAATGGACTTCGGAATTTCCAGGTTGGTCTTCAGCTCGTCCAGCCAGCCCAGCAGGCGCTCGATTTTCTGTGCTGTACGGTCACCCGGCAAAGACAGGCCCAGATGGTCAGCCACTTCAGCATAGCGACGACGTGCCTGCGGACGGTCGTACTGAGAAAACGCAGTCTGCTTGGTTGGGTTGTCATTGGCATTATAACGAACCACATTTGAAATCAGCAGGGCATTTGCCAGGCCGTGCGGCAGGTGGAACTCAGCACCGATTTTGTGCGCCATGGAGTGACATACACCCAGGAAGGCGTTAGCAAATGCGATACCGGCAATGGTCGCCGCATTGTGCACTTTCTCACGGGCAATCGGGTCGTTCGCGCCGTTGGCATAGCTTGAAGGCAGGTACTCTTTCAGCATCTTCAGGGCTTGTAGCGCCTGGCCGTCAGAGTACTCGTTCGCCAGCACAGAAACGTAAGCTTCCAGGGCATGCGTCACCGCATCGTAACCACCAAAGGCAGTCAGAGATTTCGGCATGTTCATCACCAGGTTGGCATCAACAATCGCCATTTGTGGTGTCAACTCATAGTCCGCCAGTGGGTATTTCGCACCGGTCTTGTCGTCTGTCACAACCGCAAATGGCGTCACTTCAGAACCCGTCCCTGAAGTGGTGGTGATACAAACCAGCTCCGCCTTCTCACCCATTTTCGGGAACTTGTAGATACGTTTACGGATATCCATAAAGCGCATCGCCAGCTCTTCGAAGTGTGTTTCCGGATGCTCGTACATCACCCACATGATCTTCGCGGCATCCATCGGAGAACCACCCCCCAGGGCCAGAATCACGTCAGGCTGGAAGCTCTTCATTGCTTCGGCACCCTTCTCCACCACAGACAGGGTCGGGTCAGCTTCAACATCAAAGAAGGTCTGAACTTCCATGCCTTGTGCTTTCAGCAGGCTGACGACGTCGTCGGCATAACCGTTGTTGAACAGGAAGCGGTCTGTCACCAGGAATGCACGTTTCTTACCTTCCAGGTCGCCCAGGGCAATCGGCAGACTGCCGCGACGGAAGTAAATCGATTTCGGAAGTTTGTGCCACAGCATATTCTCAGCTCGCTTCGCTACTGTCTTCTTGTTGATCAGGTGCTTCGGACCCACGTTCTCAGAAATTGAGTTACCGCCCCAAGAGCCACAGCCCAGCGTCAGAGACGGAGCAACGTTGAAGTTGTACAGGTCGCCGATACCACCATGGGTGGTCGGGATGTTCACCAGAATCCGTGCTGTTTTCAGCTTGTCACCGAAGTAACGGATACGATCCTGGTTCACGTCCTGGTTGGTGTACAGACCAGAGGTATGACCGATACCGCCGATTTCAACCATCGTCACGGCCTGTGCTACGGCATCTTCAAAGTCAGTGGCACGGAACAGACCCAGGGTCGGCGACAGCTTCTCGTGCGCAAAGGCATCATCATAAGAAACTTTATCCAGACCTTCACCGATCAGTACTTTGGTATCTGCCGGTACTTTCACCCCGGCCATCTCTGCGATCTTGGTCGCTGGCTGGCCGACAATCTTGGCATTGAGGTTGCCTTCAATCAGCAGCACCTGGCGAACTTTTTCAGCTTCTGCTTTGTTCAGCACATAACCTTTGTGTGACGCAAAACGCTCTTTCACTTCGTCATATACAGAATCAACCACGATTGCCGCCTGCTCAGAGGCACAGACCACGCCGTTATCAAATGTCTTGGACATCAGGATAGATGCCACGGCACGCTTGATATCGGCAGTTTCGTCAATCACAACCGGCACGTTACCCGCACCGACACCAATCGCTGGTTTACCGGAAGAGTATGCCGCTTTCACCATGCCCGGGCCGCCGGTGGCCAGAATCAGGTTGATGTCCTCGTGCTTCATCAACGCGTTCGACAGCTCAACAGAAGGCTGATCAATCCAGCCGATGATGTCTTTCGGTGCGCCCGCAGCAACAGCAGCATCCAGCACCAGCTTCGCCGCAGCATTGGTCGACTCTTTAGCGCGTGGGTGCGGTGAGAAAATAATCGCGTTACGGGTCTTCAGGGAGATCAGAGATTTGAAGATTGCAGTTGATGTCGGGTTGGTGGTCGGAACGATACCGCAAATAATGCCGACAGGCTCTGCGATGGTCATTGTTCCCAGGTTATCGTCTTCGTCCAGGATCCCGCAGGTCTGCTCATCTTTGTATTTGTTGTAGATAAATTCAGACGCGAAGTGGTTTTTAATCACTTTATCTTCAACAATACCCATGCCGGATTCAGCAACAGCCTGCTGGGCCAGAGGAATGCGTGCATTGTTCGCAGCCAGTGAAGCGGCACGAAAGATTTTGTCGACTTGCTCCTGAGAGTAAGTGGCAAACTCTTTCTGAGCAGCTTTGACACGTGCAACCATTGCATCTAATTCAGCCAAGTTTGTAACAGGCATAGTTAACTCCTAACTTAATATTGAAAACTTTTTAATAAGGATACGTCTTCATTCCTTCAGGCTACCGGGTTCAGATAACACGCTTTTTCTACAACCCGATAACACACACACTTAGTAAATTGCTTTCAAAACTGATTATATTGTTTCACGGCGTGAAAAAAATTGATTTAGATCAGTTGTCCCTCTAAAGGAGAGGACAAAAAACACGTGCCACATGGAACATAATAAAAACAATAACTTATATGCAATAAAGGTTAGTTTCATATGGTCCGCATTGGAGCACGTGAGTTTCCCGATCACCCCAGCCAGCAAATGTTGAATAATATTTCGTAATAAATCTACATTATTACGCATCTGCTCGTGCAACCGAGACAACGATTGCCGTATCAACTTCTCAACAAAATCAGCCTTACTCACACATCATCTACCCATTTAGCGTAATTCATCCTGCAACCGCTTTACAGCCGGGTAACACAATCTTCACTGATAATTATTCCTAAGGAGAGGAATAATTTTTTTTTATTGGAGCTGGTTAGAAGTTTGGCTTAAAGTAGCGCCGATTTTCAGGCAGTGCCTTTCTTTTTCTGGTATATGAGCCCCCATGCAGACCTTCGATGTTGCGATATTTCTACAGTTCTTTGTCGGCCTGATCGCCGCCGTCAACCCGATCGGAATCATGCCGGTTTTCGTCTCTCTCACCGGTCATATGGGTGTCGAGGAGCGCAGCAAAACCGCCATTACCGCCAATCTGGCCGTGGCCGTGATCCTGACGGTCTCACTGCTGGCCGGCCAGTTTCTGCTGGATATGTTCAGTATTTCCCTCGATTCGTTCCGGGTCGCCGGCGGTCTGCTGCTGCTTAGCATCGCCTTTTCCATGATGAGTGGGAAACTGGGGGAAGATAAACAAAACAAGCAGGAAAAATCAGAGTCGATCAGCCGAGAGCAAGTTGGCGTCGTCCCACTCGCCATGCCGCTGATGGCAGGCCCGGGGGCGATCAGCTCCACCATTGTGTATGGCTCGCGCTACCCGGACGTGAGCAGCACGCTGGGGATCATTGCTACCATCGGCCTGTTTGCCCTGGGCTGCTGGCTGCTGTTTCGGGCAGCGCCGATCATTGTCCGCTTCCTGGGTCAAACCGGAATTAACGTCATCACCCGGATCATGGGCCTGATCCTGGCCGCGCTCGGCATTGAGTTCATTGCCAACGGCCTGCGTGCCCTGTTCCCCGGATTAGCCGCTTAGCTCAGACTTGGCGGGCGCCTCTGCCCGCCCTACATATCCAACCCATTGTTTCTGAACGCACTCCCTTATGTGCTATCGCCATAAAGCAAGCACCCAATTACCGGAGCAGCTGTAATCCGTATTACCCGCCCTTGCCCCAAAAGAAAAGCCTCACAATACACCTTTTAGTAAAAATGGCTCGGGGATATGTTGCTGGCAACATATTAACTTTTGTACTACAAATATGGAAACTATGATTGCATAATTCTGCATTGATCTATTACGTTCGATCCGATGCTCCCCTGAGCACCAGTAATGACGGTAGCTTGCGCTTTCCCCACCACCTGGCACAAGAAACATACAATTCAGATGTGACTCCATATTGTTATCTTTTTAAAAGATAGCCGTTGCATTTGCTATGCCCTCTTCTATAAAATCCCGCAGCTAAAAATACACTGTTCAAAAGTTCAGGGAATGAACTCGCTTTTGCTAATCCATGAGAACCTGAGCAATGAAAACTAATCATCCATTCTTCAAAGTACTCGCCGTCTGCTGCCTGATTTTAGCCGGCTGCGGTGGGGGTGGTAGCAGCAGCTCTGACCCAGCGCCCGTTGCGCCGACCAAACCCAGCAAACAACCTCGCCATATTCTGGAAGCTGCTGATATCCGGGCTGCCTTTTCCGAGGATCTAATCATTCATCCGGAAGTGAGCTATTTACAGGGCGAGCTCCAGCTCGCACTGGTCGACAGCCAACCCGAGGATATTGCGCAAGTCACCCGCACCGGCGATGGTATCCAGGTATTCGCGCCGGGTAACATAACCATTCGGGCCACCGATACCAGCACCGTATTCGAAAATTCTGAGGTCACCTTTTCTATCGATGTCGACAAGGGCATCAACCACCTGTTACAGGCTCAGGATTTATCAATCAGCTTTGCTAACCGAAGTGCGCCGACGCTTCAGGCCATGAATTATAAAGGTACGGTCAGCTACCAGGTTGCCGATGAGAGTCAGCATCTGCTGGCTATTGATGCGCAAACCGGCGAAATAACGCCACTGGGTGTGGGTGTTGCCACAGTTATCATTTCAGATACCGGCAATGACCTATATGCGCCAGCCACAACCACGTCAACCGTGACCATCACACCTTCAGCGCCGGGCTCCCTGAGCTTTGCGCCGCTTAACGTTCCTTATTCACCCAATCGTTTTATCACGCCCTGGCGGGTGAACGGCGATGATTTTGCCACCTATCGTTATCAACTCAATGCCCAGTCGGCTCCCGACGTGATCCGGGTGGATCAGCAAACCGGCCTGATTGAAGTACTCGGTGTCGGTGAGGCAAGCGTGGATATGACGGCAACCTACAGCTCAGGCTACCGACCGGCGTCCCGATCGGCCAGCTTTACCGTCACCATCACCGAAGGCGAGCGGTTAGCCCTGGAAATCGAAAGCCAAACGTTCAGCTTTGTCCCCGATAAAATCATCACGCCAAATGTCCGCCACGCAATCAGCCAACCGACTTACTCCGTCGAAAGCGGTGATGGCGTGATGAAAATCGATCCTGTCTCCGGGCTTCCGCAAATGGTCGGTACCGGGATGGCGCAACTGCGCGCGGTTGATCATGCCAACAGCAATTATCCGGCATCGGAATACAACTTCATCTATACCGTGAACAAAGGCGTCCATCCCGGGCTTCCGGCCGAAACAATCATCAGGCAAACCTACGAAGACGGCTTAACCCTACTGCCTGAACTCAAAGGGCAATACGGCCAACTGAGTTTGACGGGTGATCCTGCATCTGTCGCGATCAATGGTGAAACGATTCAAGTTCTGAAAGCGGGAAAAACAACCTTAACCGTTACCGACTCCGGCGGGCAACTGTTCCAGCAGTCAGCCCCGGCATCGCTCACGCTGGATATAGGCAAAGCGCCGCACCCGCCATGGTCGGTTGATCACCTGACCATGGACTATCAACCAAGCTGTGTTGCGCTGAGTTCGCTGGTCAGCGGAGAGCAGGGCGTGCTCAATATTGCAGGGAACAGCCAACCTGACGTTGCCCGTTTCGATCCACAACAACGCTGTATTCAGATCCTCAAGCCCGGCTCGACAGACTTCAGCCTCTACAGTGAGGAAAGTCAAAACTACCTGGCGTCCGCACCCAAAACACTCTCGGTGATCATTGCCCCGGCGGATGCCGCGCTGAGTGTCTCGGGCGATGTGTCCGGTATCTACGGCAGCAGCAAGCTGGCACCACCGAGAGTCGACGGTAGCCACGGCATACTCAGCTACAGTATTGATGCCGGAGCGGCCCAGGATGTCGTCAGCATCGACCCGCAAAGCGGCCAGATGACGATACGCAATGCCGGCACGACTCGGGTCAAAGTCAGCGACAGCGGTGATGATCGCTATCTTGCTGCTGAAACCTATTTTAACGTCACCGTAAAGCCGGCTGTTAATTCACTGGCTGCCAGCTACGCACCAACCCAATATCAGCCCGGCACCCGACTATTACCGCAACTGGAAAACGTTGCCCCGGACATGACACTCACGTTCAGTCTGCAGTCTCAGGGGGATGCCCCGGTCAACCTGCTCAACACGAGCACCGGTGAACTGGAAGTCCTTGGCGCCGGTTCGTTCGAAGTTCTGGTGAGCACAACCTCTCGCAACTTTGCCCCGCTCACCCGAAGTGTACAGGGACTCATCGAAAAAGCGGCACACCCGGGGATCCGCACCACCCCAATCACTGTCAATTATGCGCCGCTGAAAACGATCCCGATTGAGATTAGTGAGCCCGCCATTGGCAAACGAATCTATGCCGAGGTCGGCGATAGCAACCTGATTGATGTCGACCACAATAGCGGTGTCGTTTCGCTGCTCGACTATCAAGGAGCAAGCTCAGCAGCGACAGTCAAGATCAGTGAAAATGACGGAGATAAAAATCACTACCCGCTGGTCGAGCCGGCATTGCAACAAATGACGGTTTTGCCGCCGAATGAAAACGAGTCACATCGAGACATCACGCTGACCGGCACGGGGACGATTTTCGAAAGTCGTTTAAACCGCACCCACGACAGCGATGCCTTCCGCCATTTGAAAAATACCAGAATCGGTTTTGCCGGGGTGCGCAACGCACCTGCCAACGAAAAACTAATCACTCAACATGGTATAGGCCAGGTATTGATGGTCGATATGATCCCAGAAGGCGAGGAAGATAACCTCAGTAACCGAAAACCGCTTCTGATATATGTTCAACGCTTTGATGGCTGTCCGGATCAATACCACCGCGACGCCGTAGCCAATGGTTCCGCTGCCCCGATTGCACTGGATGAATACATCAGTTGCGCCGGCGAGCAAACCAACCGCTTTTTAAGCTTTATCGTGCTGGATGACACCTATCTGACCCCGGGGAACTGGCAGGCGGTCGTGCCCTTCGTGGTATACCGCCAGTCAGAGCGAGCCTTCAAACCGACCGCGCTCGGCGGCTGTTACCAAGGTACAACCGCTGACGGTAACTACGAGGGATGCCCGGAAGATGGCCAGGAATCACCGTCACGCCTCAATGAGTGGAACCGCGTTGATATTCGGCTGACCAAGTAAGATGGCCCTAGCCTGAAGCAAAAAGCCAGTCGAGAACGACTGGCT
Source organism: Photobacterium atrarenae (assembly GCF_024380015.1). Lineage (NCBI taxonomy): Bacteria > Pseudomonadati > Pseudomonadota > Gammaproteobacteria > Vibrionales > Vibrionaceae > Photobacterium > Photobacterium atrarenae. The sequence goes on along the minus strand of NZ_CP101508.1, from coordinate 954,380 downwards.
TTGTTGTGCCACTCAGCGATGCTTCGCTTACTTGGCATCCAGGAAGTTCACGGCTTTATCCGGGAAGTCGGTAAACACACCGTCAACGTTGGCAGTATTGTAGAAGATATCCAGCATGTCGCTGAAATCATTCGCGTAAGCCGGAATACGACCAGTATCGCTGCGGAAAGTGTACGGGTGAACCTGCATCCCTTGTGCATGCGCCGCTTTCACCAATCCGGTCAGTTTGATATTCCCCTTGGTTGATTTATCGGAAACGACCATGGGTTTCCAAGGACCAATACCATCGGCGTATTTGGCAATCACTTCCATCCCACCGTTGGCAAACATCCAATCGTAGTTATACGGCTGGGCCTGACCCTGATCGTTGTAGATCATGGTCTCATTCCAGTCGGTGTAAGCCATCAGCTGAACCAGTTTCACATCCATGCCCATCGCCGGCATCAGTTCATCGTGGATCCGCTTCAACTCATTGAAGTCGAACGTTTGCAGGTAGACCTTGCTCGCTTTGCTGGTGTATCCGTACTGCTTCAGGACCTTCAGCACGGCTTGACTGATATCTTTACCTTCATGACGGTGGAACCAAGGCGCCTTAATTTCAGGATAGATACCAATGTCATAGCCCAGTGTCTTGTTCAGGCCCTGGATCATTTCGATTTCTTCTTCCAACGTCGGGACTTTGAAATCAGACTGCCACATCGGATAGCGCTCAGGGAACCCCTGAACCTGCTTGCCGTCTTTAAGATTAAAGCCTTCGGTCACACTCAGCTGTTTGATTTCCGCCAGCGTGAAATCAATGGCGTAATAACGACCGTCTTTTCGGGCACGTTCCGGGAACACCTCGGCGACATTCGTCACTCGGTCCAGGTAATGGTCATGGAGCACCACCAGCTTATCGTCCTTGGTCATCACTACATCCTGCTCGATATAGTCAGGTTTCATCGCATACGCCATGGCTTTGGCCGGCAGGGTATGCTCCGGCAGGTAGCCGGATGCACCGCGGTGAGCAACCACAATTTTCTCATTTGCAGATGTATCAACAGACGACTGGGCTTGAGCCAGTACAGGGATGGCCAACAGGCTCGCACCGATCAGCGCAGCAAGAGAGTGCTTTTTCATTATTATCACCAACTATCAGAGCAATTAAATTTGAGTGAATGCGAAACAAACACTCATAAACGCTCAACATAATAATGATTTGCGAAAAAATCATGACAGAAACATGGCATAAATGTGATCTTTTCTGTACATCGATGTCGATGATCGCCGCGAAAGGCGATCAAACTCACATTTTTATACCAGGCACATCTGAACAGCATAAAAAAACCGAAGCAATAGCTCCGGTTTTCAAAAAGATATATATAAACAGCAATCGCGAACTTACTTGCGACGCCAGGTCGTCCCCTGCGGGCCATCTTCGAGGATGATGCCCATTGCAGTAAGTTTGTCACGCGCTTCATCGGCAGCCGCCCAATCTTTTGCCGCACGGGCATCCAGACGTTGTTGGATCAGCGCTTCAATTTCTGCCACATCGTCTTCTTCACCGGCACCGCCTTGCAGGAAGGCTTCCGGATCCTGGCTCAGCAGGCCCAGGATATCCGCCAGCTCGCGCATCTCAGCGCCCAGTGCTGAAGCCGCTGCCAGATCTTCCGCTTTCAGGCGGTTAATCTCACGAGCCATGTCGAACAACACCGAGTAAGCTTCCGGCGTGTTGAAATCATCGTCCATTGCGTCTTTAAAGCGCGCAACAAATGCTTCACCGCCCTGCGCCGCAACCGTGCTGTCGAGACCACGCAGTGCTGTGTACAGGCGCTCCAAAGAAGCACGCGCCTGCTTGAGGTTCTCTTCGCTGTAGTTCAGCTGGCTACGGTAATGACCGGACATCAAGAAGTAGCGTACGGTTTCGGCATCGTAGTGCGCCAGTACATCGCGAATCGTAAAGAAGTTCCCCAGCGATTTGGACATTTTCTCGCGATCCACCATCACCATGCCGCTGTGCATCCAGGTATTCACATACTGGGCACCGCTGGCGCAGCAAGACTGGGCAATTTCATTTTCATGGTGCGGGAACTGCAAATCCGAGCCACCACCGTGAATATCAAAGTGATCACCCAGGATAGCCGAGTTCATGGCTGAACACTCAATGTGCCAGCCCGGACGGCCAGGGCCCCAAGGCGACTCCCAGGTCGGCTCACCCGGCTTGGACATTTTCCACAACACGAAATCCAGCGGGCTGCGCTTGGCGGTGTCAATATCGACCCGGGCACCGGCTTGCAGCTGCTCCAGATCCTGCTTCGACAGCTTGCCGTACTCGTCATATTTACTGACTTCAAACATCACATCGCCGTTATCGGCCACGTAGGCAAAACCGCGTTCGATCAGGCGTTCACACATCGCGATAATTTCTGCGATGTAGTCGGTGGCACGCGGCTCGATATCCGGGCGCTTCATGCCCAGGGCATCAAAGTCGGCGTACATTTCGCCGATCAGGCGCTCGGTCAGTGAATCACAGCTTTCGCCGTTTTCCGCTGCACGTTTAATGATTTTATCGTCGATATCAGTGATGTTACGCACAAACGTCAGGTCGTAGCCTGAATAGCGCAGGTAGCGTGAAACCACATCGAATGACACGAATGTCCGGCCATGGCCGATGTGACACAAATCATAAATGGTAACCCCACAGACGTACATGCCTACTTTACCAGGCTGGATGGGTTGAAATTCCTCTTTCTGTCTTGTGAGCGAGTTATAGATCTTTAACATGTCTCGTAATTACTCATTTTATGGGGTTACATTCAGACAGGTAATTACACCTTGTATAACCGGTTAAGGCAAGGAAAAATGCGGCAAACCTGCGTTCATCGCCCATGACAATCCACAGGAGCGGACACCAGGGCGATTGAGCAGCCGATCTCATCGTTCCGGACGTTACAAGCCATCCCACGCTCGCGGAATTTACCGTTTCATGGATGGTTCACCTATAGTTATACCAGATGAGACCTAATCCGGTTGATATTCAACCACAATGGCTCATGACATCCGGCAGCTGATGAGAAAATATCCGCCCCGGCTCTCAGCAATAAGTGATTGATCCCGGATCATATTGACGCTTTGCCTTAGTCAGTTAGAATTCAATGTTTAAAACAGTAGACATCCATTAAAGGACAAGCTCATGGTAACGCTTCATACCACTTTTGGTGATATCAAAATCCAACTTAATGCAGAAAAAGCGCCTGAAACATGTGCAAACTTCCTCCAGTACTGCCGTGACGGTTTTTATGACGGCACCCTGTTCCACCGCGTGATCGACGGTTTCATGATCCAGGGCGGCGGCATGGCCTCTGGCATGGTCGAGAAAGAAACACGTGCGCCAATCAAAAACGAAGCAAACAATGGCCTGAGCAACAAAGTCGGTACGCTGGCGATGGCGCGCACCATGGAGCCGCATTCAGCCAGCTCTCAGTTCTTCATCAACGTCAACGACAACAAATTCCTCGACTTCAAATCAGAGACACCTGATGGCTGGGGTTACTGTGTATTTGCCGAAGTCGTTGAAGGCATGGACGTTGTCAACAAAATCAAAGCTGTTGCCACCGGTAACTGGGGCTACGTTCACCAGGATGTTCCGGTTGAAGAAGTCGTGATCAACAGCGTAACCATCGAAGAGTAAATCATACTCTCAGGGGCGGCCTTCCGGTCGCCCTTCTTTTCTTATGACGACATTATTTATTTCCGATCTGCACCTCAGCGCAGAGCGTACCGATATGACCGACTGTTTCCTGACATTTATGCGAGAGGAAGCTCAGGGCATCGATGCGTTGTATGTACTGGGTGATTTTTTCGAGATGTGGGTGGGTGACGATGATCATTCGCCGTTTCATCAACAAATCAAAACCGCTTTCAAGCAGCTGACCAATACCGGGACCCCTTGCTACTTCATCCATGGCAACCGCGATTTTCTGATCGGCAAACGGTTCAGCCGCGAGACCGGAGTGACGCTGCTGCCGGAACATGCGGTGATTGACTTATACGGTCAGCCGACCCTGATCCTGCATGGCGACACCTTGTGTACCCTGGATGAAAAATATCAGGCTTATCGTAAAAAAGTCCATAATCCGTTGATTCAATGGCTCTTCCTTCGCCTACCGCTGGCACTGCGCCGCCGTATCGGCAATCAGCTACGTCAGGGCAGCAGCAAGGCGAACCAGGAGAAACAGCAAACCATTATGGATGTGACGCCGGAAGAAGTCGTCAAGGTCATGGCTGAACATCAGGTCCACACTATGATCCACGGCCACACCCATCGTCCCGCGATCCACCAGCTCATGGTCGAGGGTCAACCCGCCCGACGAATCGTCCTGGGTGATTGGTATGATCACGGTTCGGTTCTGGTCTGCACGCCGCAAGGATGTGAGTTGCAAACCCGGGCATTTGCCGACACTTCCCACCCGGCTGACTAAACACCCCGGGACGCAACTGTCACAAAGGTACCCAATACGTACCTTTGTGCTTTGCCAGAACTTTTCAGCGTATCCATCTCAGCGCATCATTGACACGTAAAACTCCTGTGGCACGATAAATCCACACTCACCATTAACAGTGTGATCCGGGTTGACATCACAAACCTTGTCACAACTGAGTCCATCAGGGATAATTTATGCGGAAATAGGCTAAAAATCGCGTTAGCCTGTTGAATCAATTTGCTAGAAATATCACGAAGTGGCGACAAAAACTTTTGTAGTATGCTCAATACAACCGCCATGATCCTAAAAATCGCCGCAATAAACGGTATAACCATATAAAAAATAAATGCATTCATACCTCGCCCGACAACCTGTTCTGAACAGAAACAAAGAAACTGTTGGTTACGAATTGCTGTTTCGCGATGGACCCAACAACTGTTTTCCTGATGTTGGGGATGAACAGGCAACCAACCGGCTATTAGCCGATAATTTCTTTACCCATAGCGCCAAAAAAGCCACCGGGGGAAAACTTGCCTTCATTAATTTCCCTTATTGCAGCCTGATCCAGCGTGTGCCACTGATGTTTGCCAAAAAGAGTTTCATCATTGAAATTCTGGAGACCTGTGAGCCCACCGATGAACTACTTGAAGCGGTCATAGAACTCCATCAGCAGGGCTACCTGCTGGCATTGGATGACTTTGTGCCAAGTGAAGCGTGGAACCGTTTCCTGCCTTATGTCCACTTCGTCAAATTTGACATCCAAATCACTCCTATCGCCAAAGCCGGCTTTTTTATTCGCCGCCAGCGTGATCGGGTCGAGCACCTGAAGTTTCTCGCTGAGAAAGTGGAAACCCACGAAGAATTTGAGGCAGCACATGAAGCTGGCTTTGACCTGTTTCAGGGGTACTTCTTCAGCCGGCCGGAAATGATCCAGCGCAAAACCTTAACCCCCTGTGCGCTGACCACCATGCGGCTGTTCCAGGAGATCAGTCAGGACATCGTGGACTTCGATACGGTCGAAGCCATCATCGCCAACGATGTGTCGCTCTCGTATAAACTGCTGCGCCATGTCAACGGCATGACCTCCGCCCAGGCCAAGCCTGTGACCTCTTTCCGCCAGGCGCTGGTTTACCTTGGCGAAGAGCGGCTGCGCCGGTTTATCAGCTTCGTCGCTACCGCACATGCCGCAGAAAGGAAACCCCGCTCACTTTACGGTCTCTCGGTGCAGCGGGCACAATTTTCTGAGCGGCTGAGCAAGCAAATTTCCCAGACGATCTCCGGCAGCCAGGCCTTCCTGGCCGGCCTGTTCTCGCTGCTGGATTCCCTGCTCGATCACCCCATTGAAGATCTCATTACCCAGCTGCCGCTCAGTGATGAAGTCAAAGCCGCAGTGATCCACCAGCAAGGCCCGTTGGGGATGATCCTCAGACTCAGCCAGGCCTATGATCAGGCCAACTGGGCCGAGGTCGCCCAGCTTTGTCGAACCTTGGCCGTCCCTGAATCAGTCGTTGCAGAACTCTATCTGGAATCTTTACAATGGAGTTCCTTTATTGAGAAATCATCAGCCGACTAATTCATGACCACCACAACCCAACTTTGTCCCTGTGGCAGCAAGCAGCTTTTGTCTGCCTGCTGCCAACCAATCCACCGTGACCCGTGTCGCGCCCAGCATCCGGAACAGCTAATGCGCGCCCGATACAGCGCCCATGTGCTGGGGCTGGTTGATTTTGTTGTCGCCACCTACCATCCGAGCTGCGAGGCCGAGCAGCACCGTGACGCTATTGCCGAGTCCGTCCATAGCCAGTGGCTTGAACTGGCGGTGATCAGCAGCGAAATAGCAGATAATAGCGAGGGCTTTGTTGAGTTCAAGGCCACTTACCGTGACGGTGATGAGACCTTCTGTCTTCACGAAAAATCACGTTTTGTCCGTGAACCCGTCGGTGAGCACCAGCAATGGTATTACATTGACGGCGAATACCCACATACCGATGAAACGCTGTCATCAGCGGACACCGCCCCCGCTGCGCCAGCCGTGAGCCATAAAGTCGGGCGTAACGACCCCTGCCCTTGCGGCAGCGGCAAAAAATTCAAAAAGTGCTGCGGATAACCCGGCTTCCGCTGTGAAAGTTCGCCTGTCGTGGGATCACGGCAGGCCGTCTAACTGCCTGTAGTCCATGGAAACCGAAAGCGCCTGCGCCAAGTGTCTTTGCATCCAATTTCATTGCGTTTTCCGGACCACCTCATATTTCGCCCACAAACTCAAACAGGCTGAGCGTTTTTTGTTCAATCCGTATCAATCGTTGTCGATAAAACAAACAAGCCCACAACGAAAGAGACCGTGAGATGATTCATCCTAATCAACGACTGCCCCTGACCGCGCAGAAGCAGCTGAAAAAAGTCACTCAAGCCTCCCTGATTGATGAGCGCAAGCAAAAAGTAACAGAGCCGGAGAAGGACGCTCAAGGCAGCCCGGAGGAGCAACCAAAAAAACGCCGCCGTAGAGGATTGCTGGATATCTACGTCTAGCGGAGCGGCGACAGTTGAGCCACGTCATCCAACAGGGTTTTCACTTATTTTAATCTTTCAGTAAAAATCCTGTTGCAAAATAAAATCAGCTTGGTTAGTGTGAAGTACAAGCAACGAGCAAATAACGATTTAAACAGAGTAAATAATTATGCGTATCAATATGGTAAGCCTGCATCACCATCATCATCCTGACTAGTCTTTCGGGAGGATACGCCTCACTCTGGAAGACGAAAATCGACTCTTCCAGCGCTCAATCGAAGCCACCAAATTCAGGGCCCTTGGAAGAACTTACTTCCGAGGGCTTTTTCATTTTCGGACCAAAAAAATTGAATACAGGGAAATACCAATGCAGACACAACGACTACGAATTGCAATTCAAAAGAAAGGACGCTTGAGCAAAGAATGCCAGGACCTACTGCGCCGCTGTGGTGTGAAGTTTAATCTGGTTGGTGAACGCCTGGTGGTCCACTCTGAAAACATGCCGATTGACCTGCTGCTGGTTCGCGATGATGACATTCCAGGCCTGATCATGGATGGCGTGGTCGATTTAGGCGTCATCGGCGAAAACGAACTTGAAGAAGTCGGCCTGGAGCGTGCCGCCTTAAATGAGCCATGCAACTATGAACTCCTGCGCCGCCTGGATTTCGGTGGCTGCCGGCTATCGATCGCGATCGACAAGGATGCCAAGTACAACGGGCCACAGGATCTGCAAGGCAAACGCATTGCCACCACCTACCCGCAGCTGGTCAAGCGATACATGGATGAGCAAGGCGTGAAATTCAGCCACTGTCTGCTCAACGGCTCCGTCGAAGTTGCCCCGCGTGCCGGCCTTGCCGACGCCATCTGTGATCTGGTCTCCACCGGCGCCACGTTAGAAGCCAACGGCCTGAAGGAAGTAGAAGTGATCCTGCGCTCCAAAGCAGTGCTGATCCAGCGCACCGGCGAATTCAGTATCGATAAGCAAGCCCTGATTGAACGCCTGCTGACCCGGATGCAGGGTGTTCTGCAAGCCAAAGAGTCGAAATACATCATGCTGCACGCGCCGACCGATTGCCTCGAGCAAGTGATCGCCCTGCTGCCGGGCGCAGAAGATCCAACAGTGCTGCCGCTGGCTGCCGACAAGCAACGGGTTGCTGTCCATCTGGTCAGTGCCGAAAACCTGTTCTGGGAAACTATGGAGCAGCTCAAAGAACTCGGGGCCAGCTCAATCCTGGTGTTGCCAATTGAAAAGATGATGGAGTGATATCATGAAAACAGTCGTCTGGCAGTCATTAAGCGATGCGCAGCGCGAGTCACTCCTACAACGTCCGGCCATCGCAGAAGGGGCCAATATCACTGCCACCGTTGCCGGGGTGATCGAGGATGTGCGCCAGCGTGGCGATGAGGCACTACTCGCCCTGACCGAAAAATTCGACCGGGTTCGCCCGGCGCAAATTCCCGTCAGCCGGGATGAGATCGAAGCGGCAGCCGAGCACCTCAGTGAAGAGATGAAACAGGCACTGCAGCAGGCATACAGTAACATCAAGACCTTCCACAAAGCGCAGAAACAAGCGCCGATTCAGGTGGAAACCCAGCCTGGTGTCGTCTGCGAGCAAGTGACGCGCGCCATCAACTCGGTTGGCCTTTACATTCCGGGCGGTAGCGCACCGCTACCGTCAACCGTGCTGATGCTCGGCGTACCAGCTCAAATTGCCGGCTGTCGCAAAGTGGTGCTGTGCTCACCGCCGCCGATTGCCGACGAAATCCTCTATGTCGCCAAGCTGTGCGGGATTGATGAAGTCTATAATGTCGGCGGCGCCCAGGCGGTGGCAGCGATGGCTTACGGGACTGAGAGCGTGACCAAGGTCGATAAAATTTTTGGCCCGGGCAACGCATATGTCACCGAAGCCAAGCGCCAGGTCAGCAATGACTTTCGCGGCGCGGCAATTGATATGCCGGCCGGCCCGTCAGAGGTGCTAGTGATCGCCGATGCGACCGCCGATCCGGAGTTCATCGCCGCCGATTTGCTGAGCCAGGCCGAGCACGGCCCGGACTCCCAGGTCGTGCTGGTCACGCCTGAGCCGAGCCTGGCCGATCGCGTCGCCGATGCGATCCAGCAACAACTGGCACTGCTGCCGCGCGCAGAGATTGCCCGCGAGGCGCTGGGCTCCAGCCTGCTGATCATTGCCGATACCCTGCCCCAGTGCGTGTCGATCTCCAACCACTACGGGCCGGAGCACCTGATTGTCCAGACCCGGAACCCACGTGAGCTGGTCTCTCAACTTGACAACGCCGGGTCGATTTTCCTCGGTAGTTGGTCACCGGAGTCGGTCGGCGATTATGCTTCCGGCACCAACCACGTGCTACCGACCTATGGTTATACCCGCACTTACTCCAGCCTCGGGCTGGCAGATTTCTCGAAACGGATGACCGTCCAGGAATTATCAGCCAGCGGCCTGCAACAACTGGCGCCCACTGTCGTCACCATGGCAGAAGCCGAAGGCCTGGATGCGCACAAACGCGCCGTGACGATCCGGATTGAAAAACTACAACAAGCGCAGCCGGATGACTTGTCGCCGGCCAAGGAAGCCTAACCATGACAATAACCAAACTGGCCCGAAAAACGGTCCGCGACCTGACCCCGTATCAATCTGCCCGCCGCCTCGGCGGCAGCGGGGACATCTGGCTCAATGCCAATGAGTCACCGTTTGCCAATGAATATAAGCTGCAATGTGATCGGCTCAACCGCTATAGCGCCTGCCAGCCACAAGAGCTGCTCCAGGCCTATGCCGACTATGCCAAAGTACCGGTCGAACAAGTGCTGACTTCCCGCGGTGCCGACGAAGGCATCGAGCTGCTGATCCGCACTTTCTGCGAGCCCAATACCGACAGTATTTTGTACTGTCCGCCAACATACGGCATGTACGCCATCAGCGCCGAGACATTCGATGTCACCGCCAAGAAGGTTCCCCTCACCGAGGAATGGCAGCTTGATTTGCCGGCTATCCGCGACAACCTGGACAGCGTCAAACTGATCTTCGTCTGTAGTCCCAACAACCCGACCGGCAACCTGATCAACCGCCGCGATATTGAAGCCCTGCTCGATATGACCGCCGATCAGGCGATTGTGGTGATGGATGAAGCCTATATCGACTTCTGCCCGGAAGCCTCGACTGTCGATCTGCTGGAGCGCTATCCCAACCTGGTGATCCTGCGCACCCTGTCCAAGGCCTTCGCTCTGGCCGGCCTGCGTTGTGGTTTCACGTTGGCCAATCCGGACATTATCGCGCTGATGCTGAAGATCATCGCCCCGTACCCGGTGCCCGTCCCGGTCAGTGACATTGCAGTCCAGGCACTCTCCCCGGCCGGACTGGCCAAAACCAAATTCCAGGTGCTGGATCTCAATGCCAACCGCGCCTATCTCCAGGCTGGCCTGAGCATGCTCGAAGGTGTCACCGTATATGAAGGCTACGGCAACTATCTGCTGGTGCAGTTCCCCGATGCCGAGAGCCTGTTCAGCGCCTTGTGGGATCAAGGCATTATTCTGCGCCGCTCCCCGGTTGAAAACTGTATCCGCATCAGTGTCGGTAACCGTGACGAATGTGAAAAAACCCTGGCCTTTATTCGCAAGCAACTAAGCCAGCGCTAAGCCGGATAAACATCAAAGGAAGAAATTGTGAGCAAGGAAAAAATACTATTTATCGACCGTGACGGCACCCTGATTGTCGAGCCACCGGAAGACTTTCAGGTTGATCGGCTGGATAAACTTCAGTTGGAGCCCTTTGTGATCCCGGCGCTGCTCCAGTTGCAGGACGCTGGCTATACCCTGGTGATGGTCACCAACCAGGACGGCCTGGGCACCGACAGCTACCCGCAACCCGATTTCGATGCCCCGCACCAGATGATGATGGACATCTTCGCCTCGCAGGGGATCAAATTCGAAGATGTGCTGATCTGCCCGCACTTTGAGGAAGATAACTGCAGCTGCCGTAAGCCCAAGCTGGGCATGGTCAAAGACTACCTCCAACAAGGCCGGGTCGACTTTGCCCACTCAGCGGTGATTGGCGATCGGCAAACCGATCTGCAACTGGCGGAAAACATGGCGATTCGCGGGATCCAATACAACCCGCACACCATGGGCTGGCTACAGATCGTCAAAGATCTCACCACCAACCCAAGGATCGCCGAAGTGGTGCGTACCACCAAAGAGACGGACATCCGGGTGAAGGTGAACCTGGATGAAACCGGCGGCAACCAAATCCAGACCGGGCTGGGCTTCTTTGATCACATGCTGGATCAAATCGCCACCCACGGCGGCTTCCGCCTGGAACTGAGTGTCGATGGCGATCTCCACATTGATGATCACCACAGTGTTGAAGATACCGCACTGGCTCTGGGCCAGGCGCTGAAACAAGCGCTGGGCGACAAGCGCGGCATCGGCCGCTTCGGCTTCAGCCTGCCGATGGATGAATGTCTGGCGCAATGCGCGCTGGATCTGTCCGGCCGCCCGTACCTGAAGTTCGAGGCCAAGTTCGGCCGCGAGCAGGTTGGCGATCTCTCCACCGAGATGGTGTCGCACTTTTTCCGCTCCCTGACCGATACCCTGGCCTGTACCCTGCACCTCTCGTCAGCCGGTGACAATGATCACCACATTGTTGAGAGCCTGTTCAAAGCCTTTGGCCGCACCCTGCGCCAGGCAATCCGGGTCGAAGGCAACGAACTGCCGAGCAGTAAAGGAGTACTGTAATGGACACCAACTCTCAGCGTATTGTCATTATCGATACCGGCTGTGCCAATGTCTCCTCGGTCCGTTTCGCCATTGAACGGCTGGGCTATCAGGTCACCGTGAGCAAGGATCCGGCCGTGGTGCTCGCGGCAGATAAACTGTTTCTGCCCGGCGTCGGTACCGCCAGTGAAGCAATGCAGAACCTGCGCGATCGCAACCTGATCGAACTGATCAAACAAGTCGAGCAGCCGATGCTCGGGATCTGCCTTGGGATGCAGCTGCTGGGAACGATCTCGGAAGAGCAGGGCCAGAGCGGCACCGAGCTGGTACCCTGCCTGGGCTTGTGTGACGGACCGGTGAAAAAGATGCAGACCGGCGCGCTGCCGCTGCCGCACATGGGCTGGAATACGGTCACTCCCGTTGCCGATCATCCGCTGTTTCAAGGTATTCCGGCGGGCAGCTATTTCTATTTTGTCCACAGCTATGCGATGCCGGTCTCTGAGGCCGATGCCCCGGCCGGGTATACCATCGCCCGCTGTGAATACGGTCAGCCATTCAGTGCTGCCGTACAGCGCGGAAACTATTACGGCGTCCAGTTCCACCCGGAACGCTCCAGCAAGGCCGGTGCCCAGCTGATCAAAAACTTTTTAACGATGTGACTGAATAACGCAGCGCAAGATCACAAGGATTGAAGATGATTATTCCCGCACTCGATTTAATTGATGGCCAGGTCGTTCGCTTGTTCCAGGGCGACTACGGCCAGGTCACAGAGTATAAAGTCGACCCCGCCGAGCAGTTTCGGTGCTACCACCAGGCCGGGGCCGACTGGCTGCACCTGGTGGATCTGACCGGGGCCAAGGACACTTCGGCCCGCCAGCTGGCTCTGATCCAAAGCTTGCTGCAAAGCACCCCGGCCAAGATCCAGATCGGCGGCGGTGTCCGCACCGAGCAGGACGTGGCCGATCTGCTGGCGGCAGGTGCCCAGCGCGTGGTGATTGGCTCCACCGCGGTCAAGCAGCCTGAGCTGGTCAAAGGCTGGATGGAAAAATACGGCCCGCTGCACATCGTGCTGGCACTGGACGTCAATATTGATGCCGACGGCAACCGCAACGTTGCTGTCTCCGGCTGGCAGGAAGACTCCGGCGTTACCATTGAAGCACTGCTCGATGACTTTCTCACCGTCGGCCTGAAACACGTGCTATGCACTGATATTTCACGTGACGGCACCCTGGCCGGTTCCAATGTCGATCTCTATGTCGACCTGTGTACCCGTTACCCGCAAATCGACTTTCAGTCTTCCGGCGGTATCGGCAGCCTGGACGACATCGCCGCCCTCAAAGGCAGCGGCGTTGCCGGAGTCATTGTCGGCCGGGCCTTGCTGGACGGTAAATTCAGTGCCGAGCAGGCATTCCAGTGCTGGAACAGCTAACCAACGGGGAGAAATCACATGTTAGCCAAACGTATTATTCCTTGCCTGGATGTCCGGGACGGTCAGGTCGTGAAAGGGGTGCAATTTCGCAACCACGAAATCATCGGCGATATCGTCCCGCTGGCCAAGCGCTATGCCGAAGAAGGCGCCGATGAGCTGGTCTTCTATGATATCACTGCCTCCAGCGACGGCCGGGTGGTCGATAAAAGCTGGGTCGCCCGGGTTGCCGAGGTGATTGATATTCCTTTCTGTGTCGCCGGCGGGATCAAATCCGCGGACGATGCCAGCCGCATCTTACAATTCGGTGCCGACAAGGTTTCCATCAACTCCCCGGCCCTGGCCGATCCAAACCTGATCACAGAGCTGGCGGACAAGTTCGGGGTGCAGTGTATTGTGGTCGGCATCGATTCCTACTTCGATGCCGAAAGCGGCAAGTACCAGGTCTACCAGTTCACCGGCGATGAAAAACGAACCCAGGCCACCCGCTGGGAAACCAAAGACTGGGTGCAAGAAGTGCAGCGCCGCGGTGCCGGTGAAATCGTGCTGAATATGATGAATCAGGACGGGGTGCGCAACGGCTATGATCTCGACCAGCTCAACCTCGTGCGCGAGGTGTGTCATGTGCCGCTCATCGCCTCCGGCGGCGCAGGCGAAATGGTCCATTTTACCGATGCGTTTCACCGGGCCAATGTGGACGGCGCGCTGGCAGCGTCCGTGTTCCACAAACAAATCATCAATATCGGTGAGCTCAAAACATATTTGAAACAACAAGGTGTGGAGATCCGGCTATGAGTCAGACGACAAACATAAACTGGGATAAAGTCGGCGGACTGGTCCCGGCCGTGGTTCAGGATGCCACCAGCGGTCAGGTCCTGATGCTGGGCTATATGAATGATGAAGCGCTGAATAAAACCCTCGAAACCGGGCAGGTCACCTTCTGGTCACGTTCGAAAAACCGGCTCTGGACCAAAGGAGAAAGTTCGGGCAATGTGCTGGAACTCGACAGCATCCGGGTTGATTGCGATGAGGATACCCTATTGGTTACCGCCACACCGGTCGGCCCAACCTGCCACCTGGGAACCCCAACCTGTTTTGACAGCAATGCCCCGCTGGTCGGTAACGGAACACAGCCGGCACTGGTGTTTCTTCACCAACTGGAACAGGTCCTGGCTGAGCGCAAAGATGCCGATCCTGATTCTTCCTATACGGCCAGCCTCTATGCCCGTGGCACCAAGCGTATTTCGCAGAAAGTGGGCGAAGAAGGGGTTGAAGTCGCACTTGCGGCGACGTCGGGCGATAAGGCGGAGCTAGTGTGTGAATCTGCCGATCTCTTGTACCACCTGATTGTCCTGCTTCAGGATCAGGGGCTGTCATTGTCCGATATTACGGCCAAGCTTCAGGAGCGCCACAAGTAAACAACAAGTATCGTCCGGATTAAAAAAGCCTGAGTTCGACTCAGGCTTTTTATCTTGGTTGAAGCTGTTTAGCGCTCCAACGCTTCTTTATAGTGGGTCCGGCAAACCGAGACATATCTGTCATTGCCGCCAATCACCACCTGATCGCCATCGGCAATCGCCCTGCCGTGTTCATCCATCCGGATCACCATATTGGCTTTACGACCACAGTGGCAAATCGTTTTCAACTCGACCAACTTGTCGGCCCAGGCCAGTAAATATTGGCTGCCTTCAAACAGCTCTCCGCGAAAATCACTGCGCAGACCATAACACAGGACCGGAATATCCAGCTTATCCACCACTTCGGTCAGCTGATAGACCTGCTTTTTGGTCAGGAACTGGCACTCGTCAATCAAGACACAGTCAATCTTTTGCGTGGCGTTCATACCCTGCAACCGGGCATACAAATCATCGGTATCGTTGTACAGCTCAGCTTCTTCTTCTAACCCAATCCGGGAGCTGACTTTGCCTTTGCCGAAGCGGTCATCAATGGCGGCGGTAAAAATCACCGGGATCATCCCGCGCTCCCGGTAGTTAAAGGATGACTGAAGTAAAGTCGTCGATTTACCCGCATTCATTGCAGAGTAATAAAAATACATCTGGGCCATTCGGCTCCCCGTCTCAGGCAAAAAACTGGCAGAATCCTACAGAAAACCGCCCCGAATTAAAAGTGCCTTCCCCCAAGTACAACAAAGCCCGCAATGAGTGCGGGCTTTTCTCTTCATTGAACTGGGTCGGTGGTGTTAGCTTTTCAGCTTCGCGGCGACGGTCCCCGGACGGCGGGCCAGCCACAACAGCCCCAGGCAAACCAGGATAAAGCTGATCAACGCGGCCATGAAGGCAACTGCAACCGAGCTGGTCATCCCCAGTACCAGGAAACCAATGGTCGAAACAACTGCCACGGACAGAGCATACGGCAGCTGGGTCGCAACGTGGTCGATATGGTGACAACGTGCGCCGGTCGAGGACAGAATCGTGGTATCGGAAATTGGCGAGCAGTGATCGCCAAACACCGAACCAGCCAGCACCGCGCCCAGCATCGGTAACATCAGGGTAATGTCGGCCGCTGCTGCCAGATCACCGGCGATCGGCAGCATGATGCCGAAGGTACCCCAGGAAGTCCCGGTCGAAAACGCCATCAGGCCAGCCAGCAGGAACAAAATCGCCGGGAGCAACATTGGATTCAGGTTGCCCTGAACCAGGGTCGACAGATACTTACCGGTTGCCATGTCGCTGATCACACTGCCGATACTCCAGGCAAACAGCAGGATCAGGATCGCACCAAACATCGACTTGGCACCCAGCCACAAGGTGCGGGCAACGTCCCCCATCGGCAAACGCTGACGGAAAATCGGGACCAGCGAGGCCATCAGGCCGACAAGACCACCATACACCAGCGACGTTCCCACATCCGTATTTTCAAATGCCCCCAGCAGATTGAATGCCTGGCCATCTGCCGCCAGAGCCTGGTATCCGGTAAAGATCATAAAGAAGAAGGTCGCCAGGATCAGCATCACAATCGGCATCACCAAATCACCGACGCGGCCATGCTCGCTTTCTTCAATCTCCAGCTCATCATTCAAATCTTTGGCCATGCTGTCGTCATCGCCTTCATCAAAGCCATGACCGCGGCAAGCTTCAAGCTCATGCTTCTTCATTGCCCCAATATCCAATTGGAACCAGGCCACCACGAAGACCAACAATAGTGCGAAGACAGCATAAAAGTTCATCGGCGCCAACTGCACGAACGCACTCAACGGAGAGTATTCAGTCACCCCATGGGTGACCAGAATGCCGCCAATCAGGGTAATAATATAGGCACCCCAGCTCGATGCTGGCATCAGCACACACATCGGGGCGGCGGTTGAATCGAGGATGTAAGCCAGCTTGGCACGGGAAACATAAAAGCGGTCCGTCACCGGACGGGAAATGGAGCCAACCGCCAGACTGTTAAAATAGTCATCGACAAAGATAAAAACGCCCAGAAAAGCAGCTAATAGTTTTGCGCCCCGCTTACTCTTAATTTTAGTTTGTGCCCACTCGGCAAACGCGCGTGTCCCGCCGGACAAGGTCAGCAACGCCGTCATCATCCCGAGCAACACCAGGAACGCGACAATGCTCATGTTCCAGCTGTTAATGGCACCATCTTCGACGAACAGGCCTTTCGCCGTGGTGCCGATATAACCAGCAGCAGCCGTCACGGAAAAGTCCGCCAGCAGCAAAGCCCCCAACAGAACCCCAAAACCTAATGAAAGTAAGACACGCCGTGTCAGAATCGCCAGACCCAACGCAACCAATGGCGGCAACAATGAAATAGAAGAGTGGGAAAAATCGATAATATTCATGATCTCTACGACAACCGATCCTGGTTGGAGATCTACTGCTGAACACGGTATCTCACCGTGAGAGAAGAGCATAAGAAAAGGACGAGCCTTATTCCGGACCCCACAGTAGCGCTCCATAGTTAATGTAATTATATACTATGGCAGTGTTGCCCCTATTCGGTGACAACCCCAGCAAGCAGGTGTGATAAGCCTCACTTACTTCGGCATTGGCTCCTTTCACTGATCATCACCGGTATCACCCTCAAATCAGCTACTTTTAGACAATGCGCCTCTACCCTTAGTCAAGGAATGGTCAATTCTACGTACTCAGAATGCTTTTGCAACAAGTTAAGATGAAAAAATTACCAACAATAGTGAATAATATTGCCTTAGAGTGCAATAATTAATCAAAAACAGCAATGCGCATAACCCACAATATGAAACACGGCGCAATAAAATAACCTGATTGAGAGCTGAATATTTAGAAAAACGGGACGAAGATCTTCCATTGGCTTTATTAAAAATGAGGATATCAGAACTCAATTAAGGAAATTGAATTCAAGTTTAAATATTTTGTTTGTCATCAGGTAAGTAAAAGTATTATTATTGCAATTATAGATTTGTGACTGCTATTATTATTTAAGATAGCTGATGCCAACAGGAAAATTAAAATGTCTGATGCAATGAAAGCCCTATTTAACCTTCGCAGCCTGCGTGCACTTTCCCGTGAATATACTCTGGAACAGCTTCAGGAAGCACTGGAAAAACTACAAACAGTCGTGACTGAACGTGAAGAAGCTGAAGCTGAAGAGCTTGCAAAAGAAAAAGAGCGTCAGGAAAAACTGAACCAGTATCGTGAAATGCTGCTGGCTGATGGTATCGACCCGGAAGAACTTTTGGCAACTCTGGGCAAAGCGCCAAAAGCAAAACGCGCTGCGCGTCCGGCAAAATATAAGTTTATCGATGAGAACGGTGAAGAGAAAACATGGACTGGCCAAGGCCGTACCCCATCCGCGCTGAAGAAAGCACTGGAAGAAGGTAAGTCTCTGGAAGATTTCGAAATTTAATTTTCGGAACCGATTCGAAAAAGCCTGGTTGAAACCAGGCTTTTTTTTGCTTTGCAGACAGCAAAAGACAGTGCTGCACATTGCGGCTGCCTCACGGCAACCTGAGATGAATAACCCAACACGGTGTCTGTGTATTCTTCACCCTCAGTTGTAATAATAGCCAGACAACAATGACAGCTTTTATTTATTCACTTCAGCGGATCCGATCCGCCAGATGGCTTACGGCCAAGGCAAAATAATGTGAGCGATTCCACTTCAGCAAAGTCTGGTAATTGTTATACACCAAATATGCCCTCCCCTTATTATCATCGGGTTGAATAAGCCATGCCTGAATATCCACCTGAGGCAAGGTCTGCCCATTCAAACGACGCACGCCCAAGCGTTGCCATTCGGCCAGCGAGCGGCCTTTCGATTTCTCCACGCCCATCAAAGAGGAATCAATCCCGTCTGGTAGTTGTACTTGTCGTCCCCAAGTATATTTGTCATCCCACCCGGACTGATGCAGGTAGTTCGCCGCAGAGGCAAAGACATCCGCTTCGCTTTCCCAGATATCAATTTTACCATCATTATTTCCATCCACGGCAAATGACAAAAAGGAAGTCGGCATAAACTGTGGTTGCCCCATGGCCCCGGCCCATGAACCTTTCATTTTTTCCGGCGTAATATGCCCGGCGTCGAGAATTTCTAAAGCCGCCATCACTTGATTACGGAAAAACGCTTCGCGACGGCCTTCATAAGCCAGGGTCGATAATGCCTCAACCACATTATAATTCCCCATCAACCGGCCAAAATTACTTTCTACCCCCCAAAGGGCGACAATAAAGCGCGGCTGAACACCTAACTGCTGCCCAACACGTTCCAAGGCCGAACGATGTTTTCGATAGAGTTCATTCGCCTGAGCCACTTTCCATTCCGGCACCGCGCGGGGGAGATATTGATCGAGCGTGAGTTTACGCTCCGGCTGGTTTTTATCCGCCACGACCGCCCGCTCAATAAAGCGAATTCCCGCAAAAGCAGAGTTGATTATCGACTCTGAAATTCCTTTTTCCCGGGCTTCGACTTTCAATCCATCGACATATTCATCAAATCCAACATCGGCTGCCCACACGGACGTCGACAGACCCAATCCCAAGGCCACCAGGGCCGAAACCAATCGCTTATACATAATCACCTTCAGGTATGTTTCGCAGCTTTATCCGCTTTATACTGTTCCAGTAAGTTAGGCACCGGTGGCGGTACTTGCAGATAATACCCCGGTGTTGAGAGGGATGCTTTCACTTTCTCAACATCAGCCAGCGCCAATTTACGTCCGTTATCCAACTTCAGTACCATCACAAACTGTGGCGTGCCAAATGTAGCCATCAGGCTGTCCGGTACATCACTAAAATCATCTTTCGTCTTGATATAAAGATAGGTATTTTCTTTTTTCGGGCTTTTATAAATTGCACACAACATCAAAAGTCGCCTGTTTGTTTACGGCTTCACCTCACTGAGACCGCAGTTTGACGAGATCATTCCCTTCAATTGCCGCGCTTTGTCTGTGCTGGTGAGAGCCTTGTCTGAAATTCCAACGCTAGAGCAAGGATAGCTTGCTGATACACCCCGGGGAATATAACATGCAAGTATCTATGTGATAACGCGCGGCACGGCTATTTTCGTAACAGTCATTGAACAAGTATGACAAAATCAGCAGAACTTAAAGGGAGTTCCTTTACACTCTCTGCCCTACACCTGGTGGATGGGAACATACAGCAGGCAACGGACTTTCTCAAAGAGAAGGTCGAGCAGGCGCCTAATTTTTTCGCCGCGGCCCCGGTTGTGATTGATATCAGCCAGGCTGGCGACACCATCGACTTCGTCGCCCTACAGTCAGGCGTGAAGGACGCCGGGATGATCCCGGTCGGGATCAGCGGTTGCAAGAGCGCACACCTTCAGGCCCAGGCAAAACAGGCCGGGTTTGCCGTGATGAATGCAGCCCGCCAGGCCAAAGCAGCCGAGCCGGAAATGACCCCGACGAAAATCATCCGTACCCCGGTTCGTTCCGGGCAGCAGATCTACGCCAAAAATAGTGATCTCATCATCATGAACCATGTCAGTGCCGGGGCAGAGATCATTGCAGATGGCAGCATCCATGTGTTCGGGACACTCCGTGGCCGTGCTATTGCCGGCGCCAGTGGACAACGGCAAGCGCACATTTTTAGTCATAATTTACAAGCCGAGCTGATTTCCATTGCAGGAAACTACTGGCTCAGTGATAAAATCAATCCTGAGTTCTGGGGTAAAGGTGTCGTTATCTCACTTGCTGAAAATAATTTGAACATTGAGCACCTGGCTTTATAAGGTTTAATAAGGAATTAATAGATGGCACGTATTATCGTTGTTACCTCCGGAAAAGGCGGCGTTGGTAAAACAACCTCCAGTGCAGCTATCGCATCCGGTCTTGCACTCAGCGGAAAAAAGACCGCAGTAATCGATTTTGATATCGGCTTACGTAACCTGGACCTCATTATGGGCTGCGAGCGACGGGTTGTTTATGATTTCGTCAACGTAATCAATGGCGAAGCCAACCTGAACCAGGCTCTGATCAAAGACAAGCGGGTTGAAAACCTGTTTGTACTGCCGGCTTCCCAAACCCGAGACAAAGACGCCCTGAGCCAGGAAGGCGTAGAACGCGTTCTGAGCGACCTCGATGCGATGGGCTTTGAGTTTATTATTTGTGATTCTCCGGCCGGAATCGAAAGCGGCGCCCTGATGGCGCTGTACTTTGCCGATGAAGCCATTGTCACCACCAACCCGGAAGTCTCTTCGGTGCGCGATTCCGACCGCATCCTGGGGATCCTGGATTCAAAATCCCGCCGGGCCGAGCAAGGGCTGGAGTCGGTGAAAACCCACTTACTGCTGACACGTTATAACCCGTCTCGGGTGACACTCGGCGAGATGCTCAGCGTGACCGATGTCGAAGAGATCCTGCATATTCCGCTGCTGGGGGTGATCCCGGAAAGCCAGGCGGTGCTGAATGCCTCAAACAAAGGCGAGCCGGTCATTTTTGACAAAGAGTCTGATGCGGGCATTGCTTATGAAGATACCGTTGGCCGCTTGCTGGGTGAAGACCGCCCGTTCCGTTTCTTGGAGGAAGAGAAAAAAGGCTTCCTTAAACGCTTATTTGGAGGCTAAATCAGTATGGCTTTGCTTGAATTCTTCCGCCCCAAAAAACCAACCACCGCAACTGTGGCGAAAGAGAGGCTGCAAATTATCGTTGCAGAGCGACGGACATCCGCTCAGGGGACACCTAGCTACTTGCCGCAGCTAAAGCAGGACATCCTGGAAGTGATCCGGAAGTACGTTGAGATTTCGCCGGACCAGGTCACAGTCAACCTGGATCAGCGCGAAGAAGATCTCTCAGTGCTGGAACTCAACGTCACGTTGCCCGACGAAGATAAATAAACAAAATGCCCCGGCAGTAACCGGGGCATTTTTATACCCGCTGATGAGCGGGCGCTTTTTAGCGTTTGTTCGTTATCGACCCGGCCCCTGCCAACCTAGCGATCGAGCAACGGCAGCACTTTCTCTTCAAACAAAGGCTTGCGCCAGGTCGTCAGCATTTCCGGCAAGGCATCCTGCGGCCTTTCCTGCTTCCAGGCCCAAGTGATCAGTTGGTTGACCTGCTTCTTGGACGCCAGAAACTCCGGCGCTAACCCGGTGCTTGCTTCCACCTGGTTGACTTCGTCCTTGATCAGTTTCACCAGCTGCTTATAGCCAGGCAGATCCACCAAGCGCACAATCCGCTCCGGGTAATCTTGCGGCGACACACAGTCGACTTCCTGCACCATCCTCACCAAACGGTTGCCATGGCGCTGGATCTCCATCGGGTCAAACCCTTCTTTCGCCATCACCGCCTTGGACTGAATATTAAACCGCGCCATCTTCCACAGGTGCAGCTCTTTGACAATGAAATTCAGTGCCAGATCCCGCTTGCGCGCTTCCAGCACCCGCCACTTGGCCAGTTGTTGCAAGACAGCCAGTTGCTTGGGCTCCAGCTGCCAGGCATTCTTAATATCCAGGTAGGCTTTATCCGGATCGACCGACTTCACACGCTTGGCCATCAGGGTCTGACATTCCTGAACCAAAGCGTCCTGCCACCCCTTGGCTTCTACCTGTGTCCGGAGCTTCTCATACAGTGGTAACAAATAGAACACATCGGCGGCAGCATAATCAAGCTGCTTTGGTGTCAACGGTCGTGCCAGCCAGTTGGTTCTTGCTTCCCCTTTGTCCAACTCGATCCCCAGGAAGTCATTGACCAGGGTGCCAAATCCGGTAGAGATCCCGTAACCAAGAAAGGCAGCCATCACCTGGGTGTCGACCATCGGCTCCGGTAAACACCCGGCATAGTGCTGGAATACTTCCAGATCTTCGCCACAGGCATGCAGGACTTTGATCACCGCCGGATCCCGCAGCAGTGCCCACAACGCCGATAAATCCTCAATCACCAACGGATCGATCAGCGCCAGGCAGTGACCGTCATACAGCTGGATCAGCCCCAGTTTCGGGTAAAGGGTACGAGTGCGGACAAACTCGGTATCAAGCATCACAGCAGACTGGTTACGGGCCTGCTCACACACTGCCTGCAACCGCTCTGTTGTATTTACAATTTCAAAATTCACAGCAAACCTTTACGTTGCGAACCAAAAGAAAGTGCCGGCATCATGCCGGCACTCAACAGCTTAGTCATTGTACCCTGAAATCGACACTTATGCTTCCTGCACCTGCTTCTCTGCATCTTCCCGCAGCGCACGACGCAAGATTTTACCCACATTGGTCTTTGGCAGTTCATCGCGGAATTCAACCACTTTCGGCACTTTATAACCGGTCAGGTGTTCCCGACAGTGCATCAGCAGCTCATCGCGGGTCAGGCTCGGATCGCGCTTCACCACACAGACTTTCACCACTTCGCCAGACACATCGTTTGGCTGTCCGATGGCGGCAACTTCCAGCACTTTGCTGTTCAGCGCGACCACGTCTTCAATTTCGTTCGGATAAACGTTAAAGCCTGAAACCAGAATCATATCTTTCTTACGATCAACGATATGCAGAAAGCCTTCATCATCAAACTTAACGATATCACCGGTCGAAAGCCAGCCGTCATCGGTCAACACGTCTTTGCTTGCTTCCGGACGCTGCCAGTAGCCCTGCATCACCTGCGGACCACGGACTTGCAGTTCACCGACCTGATCATTGGCCAACACCTGCCCTTCTTCATCGACGATGCGCACTTCCGTTGACGGTACCGGCAGACCTATTGAGCCATTATAGTCCACCAGATCGTAAGGGTACGCCGCCACCAGCGGTGAACACTCGGTCAGGCCATACCCTTCAAGCAGATAATTTCCGGTGATCTGCTTCCACTTCTCCGCCACAGCGCGTTGTACGGCCATCCCGCCACCAACCGACAGACGCAGGTTGCTGAAGTCCAGCTCATGGAAATCTTCATTGTTCACCAGCGCGTTAAACAAGGTGTTGACACCGGTGATCGCTGTAAACGGATAGCGTTGCAGCTCCTTGACGAAGGTCGGAATATCACGCGGGTTGGTGATCAGCAGGTTACGGCCGCCCATTTCAATAAACAGCAGGCAGTTCACCGTCAGGGCAAACACGTGATACAGCGGCAGCGCAGTGACAATCAGCTCGCGGCCTTCGGTCAGCACCGGCCCGTAAGCCCCTTTGGCCTGCATGACATTGGCCAGCATGTTACGGTGCGTCAGGACCGCCCCTTTGGCCACCCCGGTTGTACCGCCGGTATATTGCAAAAAGGCAGTATCTTCGCCGGACATGAACGGCTTCACATACTGCATCCGGCGGCCTTTGCGCAGCGCCATTCGCATGGAGGTAGCGTGTGGCAAATGATACTTCGGCACCATCTTCTTAATGTATTTGACCACGAAGTTGACCAGAGTCCCTTTCGGGCGTGACAGCAAGTCGCCCAGGCTGGTCAGCACCACATGTTCAACGCCGGTGTTCTTCACCACCGCTTCCAGGGTATGGGCAAAGTTGGAGACGATCACAATTGCTTTGGCGCCGGAGTCGTTGAGCTGGTGCTCCAGCTCTCGTGGTGTATACAGCGGATTGACGTTCACCACCACACAGCCAGCACGGAGGATCCCGAATAAGGCAATCGGGTATTGCAGCAGGTTTGGCATCATGACCGCGACCCGGTCCCCTTTCCGCAATTTCAACTCATTTTGCAGATAGGCCGCAAAAGCGCGGCTTCGCTCTTCCAGTTTACGGAAGGTCATCACCTGACCCATATTAATGAATGCCGTCTGATCCGCGTATTTCTGTACAGACTGCTCAAACATTTCAACCAGGGACGGATAGCAGTCCGGGTTGATTTCTGCCGGTACATCTTCCGGATAGCGGTTAAGCCAAACCTTATCCACTTTGCACTCTCCTTTTATGACGGGGCGCGAACGCCAGCTATTGCTGCATGGAATAATTTAAACAACTGTTTACCGAACCATTACAGCACAATTAACAAACAAGTAACAACTGATTAGACCAGTTATTTGAACTGGGATAGAAACTTTATGATTTGATCACAGACCGCTTGCGGACTTTCGAGATGACAATGGTGGCCACCGGCCACTTCAACCTGCTCGGCCTGCCGCAGCCAGTCAAACCCGCCTTCGGGTTGCTTGAGACGAGTAAAACCGCTTGAGCCGATAATCGATAAAACCGGGCATGGCACTGCCTGCATCAGGGTTTTGGCGTGCGCTTCACTCATCCGGTAGAGGGAGTCACAACGAAGGCGGTTATCATGACGCCAGTACCAGCCGTGCTCATCCTGGCAGATAGCACGCGTAACCAGCGGCGTCAGCTGGGAGGAGGTCAGCTGATTGACGGCGCAGCGCAATGCCAGCGCCTCTTCAAACGATCCCATCCGCCGCTCGGCAAAACGCTGGGCAAACTCCCGGTAACGCTCGCGCCCTTTCAGCCCCTGGCGCAGGCGCTCAACGGCCTGATCCGGCGCTTCAGACAAGGGGGCCAAGCCTTCAATCAAGACCAGCCCGGTCACCCGCTCCGGATACGCAGCCGCATAGCAGCCACTGACCAGCGCGCCCAGAGAATGGCCCACCAGAACGGTGTTACGTTCCGGCAATAGCGCCAGCAGCTGGTTGAGATCATCGAGATAGTCAAAGAAGTGATAGTAATTATCCGCACTGCGGGACGGTGACCAACCGTGGCCCGGCCAATCAACCGCAATCCAGTGGCAGGCCGGCGATAGTTGAGGAAACAGCGCATCAAAACTGGCCGCGTTATCCTGCCAGCCATGTAGGAACAGCAGCAAAGGCCGGCCATCATCGGGCAACACGACCGGGGACGCCGGATGCACCACGTCGCCGGAGTGAGCAAATGAACTCAGCCCCGCCAGCGAAAGCTCAGCCAGCTGGAAGTTGGTCTCAAACATGTGTGTTGGAAATTACTCAGAATGCGGTGTGACTGACGCGAAGACTACCACATCAGCAAGGATATGGCCCAATAATTCGTAATTTATGGGGTAAAGTGCGTGGATAATTGCTTATGATTCAGCCAGGTCGGTCAACCGTCTTCAGACGTACACGTCTACGCCAACCAAATCGGACAGTGCGTCTCTGCGGCTCTGGTGCATCACGCCCAGATAAGAGTCAAGTGCCTCGCGGTGTTTACCTTCCGGTTGATCATATTGAATATTGGCGTGGGCTTGCTGCAACAGGGCGGGATCGGCGACCGTTTTCGCAACCGCCTTGGCCACCACAGTCGGCTCAGCCGGTTGCACGGCGGCAGCGGTGCGCTCCGGTTGGTTGACCGGTTTTTTTGTTGCCGGAATGGCGGTCGGTAAACGCTGAATAGACACCATAAGCTGTCCCTGTCAGGAAAACAAAAATTCAATCCTTGATGATGATTGTGCGCCGTGGCAGCGCATTGTGCAACTGCCACGTCACATTTTGCCGGTAACGCCTCGCCCGGCGAGTCGGGGCCTTATTCTCGGCCCGGCAGTTTCTTCCAGGTCACCGTATCGCGCAGGTAGACCGGGCTGGCATGCTCGGCAGCTACAGCTTCACCGCGGGCCAGGGCAAATGGTGCCAGATGGACCATATCCTGTGCATCCGGGTACAACACCTCGCCGGATTGTCGTTCCAACGGCAGTGCCGCCAGTTGCTCCACGTACGCTTCCCACCCGGTCCCAGCGGTCAGCCAAAGACCCTGGGTCTCAGTCAGTTGCTCGCTCAGACTGGCCGGCTGGATCACCCGCTCACGGCCCAGCACCTGCCAGTCGCCATCAGCATGACGTTGGTACTGGCCCCAGTAAACCTCGCCCATCCGGGCATCGATCGCAGCCAGCACCTGCTCAGATTGGTGGATACGATACGTTCCCTGCGCCATCGCAGCCAGGGTTGAGATCCCCAGCATCGGTAAGTCGGCGCCAAAAGCCAGCCCCTGCGCAATGCCAATCCCAATCCGGACCCCGGTAAAGCTGCCCGGCCCACGGCCAAACGCCAGCGCGTCGAGCTGGTTCAGTTTGACGCCCCCTTCGGCCAATACGGCATCGACCATCGGCAGAATTTTGGTGGTGTGCTCACGCGGGGCATACTCACAGCGTGAAATAACGGCGTTACCTACCATTAAGGCAACGGAACAATTTTCAGTTGCAGTATCGACTGCAAGGATTTTGGTGCTCATTCAAGCCTCTGAATGCTGGTCATCACAGTGAACGGCCTGCTCATGGCCATTCACCACAGACAAAAACTGTCCAACCCCCGCAACATCCCGGGTTCTCGGGATCGGTGGTAGACTTCTTAAAAAGACCGCGCCGTAAGGGCGCGTCACTAAACGGTTATCGCAAATCACCAGCACGCCTTTGTCCTGCTGATCGCGGATCAGACGCCCTACCCCCTGTTTCAGGGTGATCACAGCATCGGGAACCTGAACCTGCGCAAACGGATCACCGCCGCGCAGGCGACAATCTTCAATCCGCGCTTTGAGTAACGGGTCGTCCGGCGCCGTAAAAGGCAATTTATCGATAATAACACAGCTCAGGGCCTGGCCTCTAACATCCACCCCTTCCCAAAAAGCCCCGGTGGCAATGAGCAGCGCATTCCCCAGCTCAAGGTACTCGGCCAGCAGCTTCGACTTGGTGGTTTCCCCCTGTACCAGTACCGGTAAATCGAGCGCCGTGCGAAATCCTTCCGCCAGCTCCCGCACCATCTGGTGCGAGGTGCAGAGGAAGAAGCACCGGCCCTGGTTGTTTTCGATCACCGGTGCCAGCATGGCGACTAAGCGATCGGCAATCCCGAAACTGTTGGGCTCGGGTAAAAACCGCGGCACGCATAACAGCGCCTGCCGGGTATAGTCGAACGGACTTTCCAGAGCAAACTGGCGTTTGGGCGTCAGGCCCAGGCGGTGGCTGAAATGGCTAAAATCATCATCCACCGCCAGGGTTGCCGAGGTGAAAATCCAGGCACCGGGGTGCAGTTCAATCTGTTCGTGAAACTTCTCGGCAACAGATAATGGGGTGATATTGAGGCTGAAGTGGCGCGGAGTGCATTCATACCAGTAGGAGTAACCGGTGATCGTGGTGTCACTCAGACGGGCCAGCTTGGCCTTGAGTAAGGTGGCGCGCTCGAACGCCGCATCCAGCAGCTGGCTGCGCCCCAGGGCCAGTTTCAGCACTTCATGGGTCAGATCCAGTGCATCATTGAGCCGGGTCAGCTCGCGCTGGATCGCCGGACTGGTGGCAGCTTCACGCCAGTTCCCGCGAAAGCCGGGCTCGCCCAGCACCAGTCGCATCTCCGAGGCAGCTTGCGACAAGCGATCGGCGGTTTTTTGCAGCTGGCGCATATCTTTGGCTTCAGTTCGATAGCCAATCTCGACATCCTTGGCCAGCTCCTGCAGCTGACGGCTGGTCAGGCTCTGGCCGAAGTACTGGCTGGCAATATCCGGGATCTGGTGGGCTTCATCAAAAATGAACACTTCCGCTTCGGGGATCAGCTCGCCAAAGCCACTCTCCTTAATCGCCAAGTCAGCCAGAAACAGGTGATGATTGACCACCACGACATCGGCTTCCATTGCCCGGCGCCGGGCCTTGACCACAAAACACTCATCGTAGGATGGGCATTCCCGCCCCAGGCAGTTGTCGTTGGTCGAGGTGATCATCGGCAGCACCGGACTGTCTTCTGCCACCGTATCGCACTCGCCCAAATCCCCAGTATGGGTCGCTGAGGACCAGGTCCGCACTTTTACTAGTTGCGTCAGTAGCGTCGGATCGACATGGGTGCCATGACTTTCAGTGATTTGTCGGCTGAGCCGATCCAGGCACAAATAGTTGGCCCGCCCTTTAAGCAACGCAACCCGACCGGTAAAGCCCAGCGCACCGGCCATCAGAGGTAAGTCACGGTGAAACAACTGTTCCTGGAGGTTTTTCGATCCTGTTGAGATGATCGTTTTCTTACCGCTGACCAGGGCCGGGACCAGATACGCGAACGTCTTACCGGTCCCGGTTCCGGCTTCAACCACCAGCTGGGCTTGTGTTTCGATGGCATCCGCCACGGCTTCAGCCATCTCGATTTGAGGCTGGCGCGCTTGGAAACCCGGAATCGCTTTATCCAAAGCGCCGCCGTCGGCAAAAAACTTGGCAATCATATCAATTAGAATCTGGGCTATGAGACTATTGGTTATTTATACAGTCATCGAACCGCCCATTATGCCAACTTTCCCCTCAGGCGACCATCATTAAATTCCCGGCGGGATCATTCAGCCGCTGCGCTGCCCGACTGCTCTCCATTGCCTGACTGCACGATATCCGCTTTGGTCGAATAGACAATTTCCAGCAGCGCTTCCTGCTCGGCCGCCGGTACTTCAAACTTGTTCAAGGTCCCCCGCAGCAACTGAACCATCCGCTGCCACTCTTCGAGGGTAATATTGAGATGGTGATGGGCCTTTTCCATCGTGCGGCCGGTATAGGTACACGGGCCGTCCGTGGCCTGGCAAACCATCGCGGTGACATGATATTTCAGATACGGCGCCGGCACGACTTTACGGGCCGCATCGACTGCCGGATTGGCGTTGAGGGTCTCATCCACCACCAGAACATCAATAAAGTCATCGACCACCACGGCAATGGCAGCCAAGCCACCCAGCCGGTCATACAGGCTTTTATCTTTGCCTTCCTCCGCTACGGCCGTTACGGCCAGCACCATCAGACTCAGAAAACACAGACATTTCAGGGAACATTTTCGTTGAACAGACATAGCTCATCCTCGCAAATCAGACAGACGACAGCGATTCAAATCCCTTTGCTCAACATTTATCTTTTGACCCCAAAAACAATCCAAGGTAAATATCAGTGATAATCAATCGACAAGTAACCGTTCAATGTGCCAGCTGTTCATGCTGATCGCACACCGAAAGGCCAATTGATCTCGTTCTACATTTTAGCTCAAGGAAGACCATGGAAAAGAAAACACTGCTGACGGATTGTCCTGATGCGATGGGCCTGATCTCAAAAATCACCAACATTTGCTACAAGCATCAGCTTAATATTATTCACAACAACGAGTTCGTCGATCACTCCAATCGCCAGTTCTTCATGCGTACCGAACTGGAGGGGATCTTCAATGACGAAACCTTCCTGTTCGATCTCGATCGCGCCCTGCCAACGGGCAGCCACCGTCGCCTGGTCAGCTCGGCACGCAAAAAAATTGTCATCATGGTCACCAAGGAAGCCCACTGTCTGGGGGATATTCTGGTCAAAGCCTTTGACGGCTCACTGGATGTCGAGATCGCTGCCGTGGTCGGCAACTACGACACCCTGGCACCGCTGGTAGAAAAATTTGATATCCCGTTCCACCATGTCTGCCACCAAGGGCTGTCCCGGGAAGAACATGAAGAAAAACTCTTGGCGGCGGTGCAGCAATACCAGCCCGATTACGTGGTGCTGGCAAAATACATGCGGATCCTGACGTCGAATTTTGTCGCCAGCTTCCCGAATAAGATCATCAACATCCATCATAGCTTCTTACCGGCCTTTATCGGTGCCAAGCCGTATCAACAGGCCTTTGAACGCGGGGTGAAAATCATCGGAGCCACCGCCCACTTTGTCACCAACGATCTCGACGAAGGGCCGATCATCACCCAAAACGTGATCCCGGTCGATCACAACTTCAGTGCCGAAGATATGGCCCGCTCCGGTCGGGATGTGGAAAAATCCGTGCTGAGTAAAGCACTGGGCCTGGTGCTTGATGATAAAGTCTTTGTGCACGGCAACCGCACCGTGATCCTGTAATCCACTCCCCACAAAAACTCAAACCAGGCCGCCGCATCAAACACAGCGCCGGCCTGGCCTGAATCAACCTCCGGTTACGAGTCGCCCGCCTCACTCTCAATCACCGCTTTGAGCGAGCATGGGTGGAGCTTGATGCACACGCCTTCTTTTTTGAACGCATACGTCGGGTTTGGCAGCCGCTCATGCTCGCCCGCCGGCGAGCTGGCTTTCACCTTGATCCCTTTCGCTGCCAGTTCATCCCACGGCAATGTCGGGAAAGTCTCATCCAGCGCCGCCTTCAGTGCATCCGTGGTACCGGCCTCAGACGGGATCACAAATTCAATATGCTCCCATCCCTGTTGCGGATATTGCTTCTCGCCCGGATACGGCAGCTCCAGCGCTTCAATCTGCCACGGGCCGACCTGGAGGGGCTGATCAAACCCAATCACCACGATCGGGCGGCCATTGATCATCGTCCTGGACCATTCCTCACCGTAGGCCAGCCAGGCCTGGTGTAGTGCCTCAGCTATCTCCCGGTCATTAACCCGCAGCGCAAGATGGTCGGCCTGATAGGCCGTCAGAGACAGATCCATCTCCCGGGCCAACGCTTCAATGCGGGCCACAAAGGCGGGCAACTGGGCCAGCATTTGCTCAGGGTGAAGACCAGCCTCGCGTAACTTCTGCATGATTTTTCTCCAGTAATGACAGCATCAGATAACAAACGCATAATTATCCACAATTTTCCGGGGTTAGAAACCTAAACCAAGATGACGACAGGCCTTGTCGCGGCTAGATTTGCGCATAATTTTTCCAGCGTCCCCGAAACGAAAAAAAAATCGCTACCAATGCCTTTTTCGGGTTGCCAAAAGGGCTAAGTTTGTGGGTATTATTAAGGCATTGCAACTGACGTATTCAAGAGACTACCTCTGCTTCCGGAGGGCTATCCCGTCAACAATACTCACGTGACTCCAGCCAGTACGCTAATTGCCTTCCGGCATCTCGCGAGCTTGCGTGACTATTTTTGACGGTTTTTTTGCCTGCAGTCCCTATTGGATACCGTCACGTTTTTGCCTCGCTAATAAGCCCGTACCATTAGCGTACTCAATGATTTAAAGGATAGGCGTGTGAACATTCAAGCTCTCATCAACGATAAAGTTTCTCAGGCACTCGAAGCCGCCGGTGCACCTGCTGGTAGTCCGGCCGCCGTTCGTCAGTCAGCCAAAGCCCAGTTTGGGGATTACCAGGCCAACGGGGTGATGGGTGTGGCCAAGAAACTTGGCACCAACCCACGCGAGTTCGCACAGAAAGTGATCGATGTGCTGGATCTGGACGGCATTGCCGACAAAGTCGAAATCGCCGGTCCGGGTTTCATCAATATTTTCCTCAGCAAAGCCTGGCTGGCCGAGCAGGGTGAAAAAGCCCTCGTCGATGAGCGCCTGGGTGTAGCCAAAGAAGCGCAAAAAACCATTGTCGTTGACTACTCCGCGCCAAACGTCGCCAAAGAAATGCACGTCGGCCACCTGCGCTCCACCATTATCGGGGATGCTGTGGTGCGTACCCTGGAGCACCTGGGCCACAAGGTGATCCGCGCCAACCACATCGGTGACTGGGGGACCCAGTTCGGGATGCTGATTGCCAACCTCGAGCGTGTGCAGGCCGAGTCCGGCGAAATCTCCATGGAGCTGGCCGATCTGGAAGCCTTCTACCGTGACTCAAAGAAACTGTACGATGAAGATCCCGAGTTTGCAGAACGTGCGCGGAACTACGTGGTGAAACTACAGAGCGGTGACGCCTACTGCGCTGACATGTGGAAAAAGCTGGTCGATATCACCATGATCCAGAACCAGCGTAACTACGACCGCCTGAACGTCTCCCTGACCCGTGATGACGTGATGGGTGAGTCGATGTACAACGACATGCTGCCGGGGATCGTTGCGGATCTGAAAGACAAAGGCCTGGCGGTTGAAGATGACGGCGCACAGGTCGTCTTCCTGGACGAGTACAAGAACAAAGACGGCGAGCCGATGGGTGTGATCATCCAAAAGCGTGACGGCGGCTTCCTGTACACCACCACCGACATTGCCTGTGCCAAATACCGCTACGAGCAACTGGGTGCGGACCGTGTCCTGTACTTCATTGACTCACGCCAGCACCAACACCTGATGCAAGCCTGGACGATTGTCCGCAAAGCTGGCTACGTGCCGGAAAACGTGAGCCTGGAACACCACGCATTCGGGATGATGCTGGGCAAAGATGGCCGTCCGTTCAAAACCCGTGCCGGCGGCACCGTTCGTCTGGCCGATCTGCTGGACGAAGCCCAAGAGCGCGCCACCAAGCTAATCGAAGAGAAAAACCCGGATCTGGATGCCGACGAGAAAGCCAAGATCGCGCAAACCGTCGCAATGGCCGCGGTGAAATATTCCGATCTGTCGAAGCACCGTACCACAGACTACATTTTCGACTGGGACAACATGCTGGCCTTTGAAGGCAACACGGCACCGTACATGCAGTATGCCTACACCCGTGTAGCATCCATCTTCAAGCGTGCCGATATCGCGCTGGCAGATCTGACCCACCCGATTGCAATCAACGAAGAGAAAGAGCAGACGCTGCTGTCGAAGCTGCTGCAATTCGAAGAAGCGGTGCAAACCGTCGCCCGCGAAGGCCACCCACATGTGATGTGTGCTTACCTGTTTGAGCTGGCTGGCCTGTTCTCCAGCTTCTACGAGGCATGCCCAATCCTCAATGCCGAAGAAACCGTGAAGCAAAGCCGCCTGAAGCTGGCGATGCTAACAGCCAATACCATCAAGCAAGGTCTGGACCTGCTGGGGATCGAAACCCTCGAGCGCATGTAAATCTGCTACGTTCGTTCAAGAAAGTCATAATTTTTTCTAATCATTCGAAGCCTTCTAAGGTATCCTTAGAAGGCTTTTTTATATCCTTATCAAAATGATAGCAACAAATATTCCAGCAAGTGCACATCCGACCGCCCCAGCGCTCAGCGCACCTGCCGATGTCTATTTCATTGATGATCAGGTCCAGTCCGATTTCTGATCATCATGTGTACGGTCAGCAGCCAGAAGGCACCCGGCTGATCGTCTTCATAAGCCGACGCATTGCGACAAACGGAATTCAAGGTATGAGCAAAGACAGCTTTGTGGAATCAACGGAAATCTTAAAAAAAACTGTTCCACTGATGATCAAACACAAAGTCCCGACAACCCCAACCAACTACGCCCTGTGGTATACCTATACTACACAGCAGCACCCCCAGCTTAACCTGGCCCTTGATTTAGGGATTGAGGCCTTCGGCCACTGTCCGCCGAGCCTGTGCGACAGCCTGTACCAGGAGCATTTGGCCAGTAAAACCGATCGGGATATGGTGCAACTGAAGCAAAGCCTGGCGGCGATGATGCAGGAGCTGTCTCATACCATGTCAGATACCTTCTCGGCCACAGAATCGTTTCAGGGCGTGTTGGATAACACCTTCAATCAGCTCGAGCGCGCCGAGCAAGACGGCTTGTCTCTGGAAGATACGATGAAACTGGTGCGCAACCTGCTGGAAGAGTCACGCCAGATCCAGGCCTCTACCGGCTCGTTTCAGGGCCAACTCAACCAGGCCCAGGAAGAAATCTCAACCCTGCGCCAAGCCCTGGCCAAAAGTCAGAAAGAAGCCAATGAAGATGCGCTGACCGGGCTGTTTAACCGCCGTGCTTTCGAGCGCGATCTGTTGAGCTACACCCAGGCCAAACAGCAATACAGCCTGATCCTGCTCGATATTGATAAGTTCAAAGATTTCAATGACGCCTACGGCCACTTGCTGGGTGATCAGGTACTGAAGTTGGTTGCCCACCGCCTCCGGGAGCGCTGTGAAGGGCACGCCCAGTGCTACCGCTTCGGCGGTGAAGAATTTGCGATAATCTACCCGAATGCTGACCATGACGAGGGACGCCAGCTAGCAGAGACCTTGCGCAGGATGATTGAGATCATTTCCGTGCTGGACAAGAAAACCAACCAGCGGATCAAATCGGTGACGGCTTCATTCGGCCTGGCAACCCGGGCTGCGAACGAGCCCTACCTGGCGGTGGTCGAGCGAGCCGATAGCTTCCTGAATAAAGCCAAACAACTGGGCAGAAACCGGGTTCTGCCTCTGAACTGACCTTGCTTCTTCAGTCCTGCTTCTTCAGCCCAACTTCTTCAAATACTCGCCCTGTTTCACAGGGCTAGCCGCGGGCGATGGCTACACACTATCGCCGTTGCGGCCCAGCCCCCCAACTATTGCCCGAAACGCTGGCCACTTTTTTGCAGCCACTCCAGTTCATCCTGGGTCGATAAACGGCCGTGGACCGCGTTGCGATGGGGAAACCGACCAAAGCGCTTCACAATCTCATGATGACTGACGGCATATTGATAAAAACCATCAAAGATCACGGCATGCGCAGGAGAGACCGACTGGCGCAGGCGATCAAAACGGAAGACCGCTTCTTCCTGATCTTCAACCGCTTCTGAATGTTCCAGAGGCAAGTAGAAAAACACCCGCTCAATCGGTCGTAGATCTTCATCCTGATTATTGGCCAACCCCCGTTTGCAAATGGCCAGGGCCAGCGAATCATAACGAAATGCCGCGCTCAGGCCGCGGTAGATATTGCGCGTAAATTGATCGAGCAGAATGATCAATGCCAGTGCACCTCTCGGCTCTGCGGCCCAGTGGCTGAGCTGACCCAGGCCAGCCTGGCTCACTAACGGTTGAAACTTCTCCGAAATCAGGCGATCGGTTTCTTCTCCGCCCTGAAACCAGAGTGAATTCTGATTGTTCACCGTGACTTCTTCATCCAGCTCACCAAACCAAAAGTCCAGCACTTCCTGATATTCAGCTGTCATCTCTTCCCCCGCTCACAACACTGTATTTACAGATATTTCAGAAACCTGAACGATGCATCTGGCGTCTTTCTGGCTTGTTCGAACAGTTTCCCCTATAGTCGTGTCACAGCATAACGCAGCCCCTGCTGATCACGATGAGCAAAGTGTCAGCATGTGAGCAACACAATACAATTAAGGAATAAGATGATGCAGTTTGCACTTCATCCGAGACTGGCCGCAGACACCACCCTGTTGGGTAATCTGCCGCTGTGCCAGGTGTTACTGTCAAAAGAAGCCCTGGGGCCCTGGCTAATCCTAGTCCCGCGCCGTGAAGCGCTGAAGGAGATTCACCACCTATCCGAAGCCGATCAAATCCAGTTGATGCGTGAATCCAGCGCAGTCGCCGCCCTATTAGAACACGATTATCAGGCTGATAAGATAAACGTCGGCGCACTGGGGAACCTGGTGCCCCAACTTCATGTACACCACATCGCCCGGTTTGAGCACGATGTCGCCTGGCCCGGCCCGGTTTGGGGTAACACCGATGGTACCCAACGCAGTGAGGACGTTCAGGCAGCGCTGGCCGAAGAGCTGCGTGACGAGCTAAGCCATATTCCCGGGTTTTCCCCTACCGTCTGATTACATTCCACGTTGTTTAAAACACAACAAGCAGCCTGAGCTGGCTGCTTGTTGCACTGGATCTGAGAGGCCATCACTGACGGCTAGTGAACCACAGTGATTGCCAGCTCGTGGGGCGACAACCAGCGATACCAGACCTCAGAAGCTTCCCGGCAACAGGGCTGACCGTCACAGCCGGCCAGCTCCTTACTGAGTTTTCCTTTTTGCACCCAGATCTCTAGCATCGCATCGACGCCATCTTCACTGATCCCGAAGTGCTGCGCCAGCGCTGCCCGGCTCGTTTTTCCACGGGCTTCAAGGTATTGCCTAAACTGTTGCAAAATCATACGACGGCAATCTCCCGTGGCTGTTTCCGTCCCTGAAGCTTAAAGGCAATGGCTAACCCGGCATTGATTGCGGCAAACAAGCCGATCCACAGCAAACTACTCACCGGATGCGCCGTAAAGTGGGCGACCTGGTACAGGAGCGTTGCACAGGTATAAGCCAACAGCATGGTCCAGCTGGCAATCAAGATCGAGAACTTCTGACCAAACTCTCGCACGTAAGCCCCCATTGCGGCCACACAGGGCGTGTAAAGCAGAATGAAGACCAGGTAGGCCATGGCCGCAGAGCCACTAACAAATTGTGCCTGGATGTTACCAAACACCGATGCATCGACTTCCTGCGCCTCTGCAACCACATCCAGATCCGTCAGCTCACCCACTTCAATCCCCAGTGGGTCGCTGTAGCTGAGATCGGCCAGGTTTGCCGGAATAGAAGCCACCGCTTCTTGCAAGCTGCCCAACAAATCGTATTCAGCCTCATCTTCCGCGGCGGAAGGCGCGTACAGGCTGTTCAGAGTACCCACGACGGCTTCTTTGGCAAAAATACCCGTGATGATCCCGACGGTCGCCGGCCAGTTGTCTTCCTGAATTCCGATCGGTGCCAACACCGGGGTCACCACCTGGGCCGCCCGTGACAATACGGAGTTTTCGCTATCCTCGTTACCGAACGTGCCATCCACGCCGAGCGAGTTAAAGAAACTCAGACAAGCAACAACCACAACGATGGTTTTCCCCGCCCCCAGCACAAAACGCTTGAGCTTTTGCCAGGTTTTGATCCCGACATTTCGCAATGTCGGTAATTCGTAGTCCGGCATTTCCATAATGAAACTGCTACTGGTGCCCGGATACAACGTATAGCGCAACAGCAAACCGGTCAGGACAGCCGCCGCAATTCCCAGCAGGTACAGGCCAAACACCACATTCTGGCCGTTTTCCGGGAAGAAGGCGGCTGCAAACAAGGCATAAACCGGCAGGCGAGCACCGCAGGACATAAAGGGGGTCATCGCCGCAGCCAGTTTACGCTCGCGCTCTTGCTCTAAGGTCCGGGTTGCCATGATCGCCGGCACATTACAACCGAAGCCAAGCACCAAAGGCACAAATGCCTTGCCCGGCAGACCCACCTGCTGCATGACCTTATCCAGCACAAACGCCGCCCGCGCCATGTAACCGGAGCTTTCCAGCAGCGCCATAAACAGGTACAAGCAGGCAATCACCGGAATAAAAGTCGCAACCGTCTGGATCCCGCCACCAATGCCGTCAGCTATAATCGTGACCAGCCAGACCGGCAGGTGTCCGTCCAGCAGGTAATGGCCGCCATCGACCAGTAACGCCCCGACGCTGATATCAAAGAAATCAATAAAGGCGCTGCCGATATTAATCGAGAACATGAACATCAGGTACATCACGATGAAAAAGAACGGCAACCCGAATGCGCGATGCAGTAAAACCTGATCAATCCGATCACTTAAATGGCGACTGATCTTGCCTTCCTGACGACGCACGCGCTGACACAACTGATGTAAAAAGCTATATCGGACATCCGCCATCTGGACATCAATATCCATATCCGCCAGCAGCGAATGACGAACATTGCAGGCCTGCTCCCGAACGCTCGATGGCAAACTGTTGAGCACTAAAACGTCCTGCTCAAGCAGGCGAATGGCCTGCGCACGGGTATTGACAACCCCTTCAGTGAACAGCGGCGTGAGCTGACCCACCGCCTGCTCCATCGCATCGCCATAGTGCAAGGTCAGGGCTTGTAGTGAAAGACCTTGTGTAAGCTGCTGATGCAGCTCGGCTTTCAGGGATTTCACCTGTGCCTGGTTATTGGCCGAAATGGCAAGCACCGGGCAGCCCAGTGCCTTTTCCAGCACTTTCAGATCAAGACACTGACGTTGGCGTGCCAGCGCATCCATTTTGTTCAGCACCACCACCATCGGCCGACCGAGTTCTCGCAATTGCAAGGTGGCATAAAGGCTGCGTTCCAGGCAAGTGGCATCCACAACATTGAGAATCAAATCGGCCGGGAGCTGCATCAGCGCCTGACACGCAATCACTTCGTCCGGGCTGTTGGCATCATTCCCGCTATCGAGGTTATAAATTCCCGGCATATCAGTCAGCGTATAATGCTGATCCTCATACGTATAAGTGCCGTTTTTTTTCTCGACCGTCACGCCGGCCCAGTTGCCGACTTGCTGTTTCGCGCCGGTCAGGCCATTAAATAACGTGGTTTTGCCGCTATTGGGATTCCCCACCGTCAAGATGTGGTAAGTCATGACTGTACCTCCACTTCAATCGCTGCGGCGACCTGCTTACGCAAGGCCATATCCACCCCGCGCACCCTAACCTGAAGTGGATCGCCCAACGGCGCTAAACGTACCACTGTCACCGGCGTCTCCGGCAGCATCCCCATCACCATCAATTTCTTTCGGGTTGCCGCCGGTAAGGCAGACATGCCCGTCACTTTTCCGCTTGTCCCGCATGACAACTCTGACAGTTTCATCTTTACGCCACACCTTATTGATAATTGTTTTCATTACTGGTTGCGATTTTACAGCCTGAAACACTTTGAGCTTTGTTTTATGTCAAGAAATCATCAAGGCACCCTCGATAACCACTTTTTTTATAGGCCATTAGACAAACCAAGCTAGCCCGCGATCAAGCAGGCACGTCACGCATCGGGAGGAATCATAAAGAAGAAAATGAACTGACGACCGCAAAGGTCGCGCGTTGTTAATAAAGCAGTTCAGAGGGCAGTAATTGCTCAACCTTTCGCAGAATCGCGACGGGATCCAAGGGCTTTTCCACTTCACAATAACGGGAATTCGCTGGACGTTGATGGGTTAAATACTCATATGACGACAGTTCAGCCCGATCCACCAGCAACATAAACTGAGAGTCAAGCTCAGGTATTTCCTGTGACAATCGATGCCAGACAACGCTGCCGTATAATCCTGGCAGATCCTGATCGCAAATCACCAGTTGAGGATGGTGGTCCTTCGCCAGAATCAGCGCTTCATAACCATCATGGGCCACCAGGCAATGATAAGCCTCCAACAACGCTGTTAAACAGGCAACAATCTCAGGCTCTGATGACACAATTAAGATCTGAAGGGCACTTTCCTTCACCCCTGCCATCGGGAAAGCTGTCTGCGCGGGTCGCATCTCCTGGCGATCCGGATCCTGGCTATCCGACGTCTGACGATAGAGCGGCAGACTGAACATAAATTCGCTGCCGACCCCTTCATAGCTCACCACGGATACTTCTCCGCCATAGGATTCCGCCAGCTGCTTCACCGTACAGAGCCCTAGCCCAAAGCCGGCGTCATCCTCCGCTGTAGTCTGATGGCCCGAGCCCGTGACTTGGCGCTCGCTGTCGAAGACTTGCTCTTTGAGTGTTTTCGACATCCCGCTCCCGGTGTCGCTCACCGACAGGAGCAGATGCTGTCCCCGAGTTTTAACGACCACACTGACCGTGCCCTGTCGCGGGGTGTATTTGAGTGCGTTGGAGAGTAAGTTCCCCAACATGATATCAAGGTGATACGGCGCGACCTTGACACTGGCTCCCCAGGCCTCATCTTCCAGCGACAACACGATTTCCTTGCGTTCGGCTTCACCTTGCCAGCTCATACAGCATGCTTTGACGACTGGTGCAACTAACTGAACGCAAGCGCGCTCTGGCGCCACCAGAACCTTACTATCATGTTTGAGCAATTCCTCGATCAAATGCATCGAATGTTCTACCCGCTGTGTCGCCACTTTCAGCGATTGCACGCCTTCCGGCGATTGGCTAGCCTGTAGTTGCGACATATTATCCAAAATCAGCGTGAGTGGTGTAGTCAATTCCTGGTGCAACTGAGCCATGAAATTCCGGCGCATCTGCAGCACCTGCTTTAAATGCAGGTTGCTGGCATATAAGTGCTTTTTCTCCAGTGCATTCTTGGCGGTATTTCGAAACACCGCTTGCTGCACAGCCAGTTGCTCCTGTTGTTTGACCCACACTCGCCAGAGAGTCAAACCCAGGATCAGCAATAATGCCCCTCCAACCCCCAGGGAAGCCATGAGCGGCGAGATATACCAGGGCGGGCGCACTTGAATTGGCATTTGCGCCATGACAGCCGTGGATGCCCCCGTGCCGGCCAGACGGATCTGGAGCTGGTAATGCCCCACCGCCATGTTCTCAAAATGAAGCATCGGCTCGTGAAACGCCTGCCAGGCACTTGCCTCGTTTCCCAGCAGGCGATATTGCAGCTGGCGCATACCAGAGAACGGCAAAACCCCGACCTGAATACTCAAAGAAGCCCCCTTGGGTATCTCCAGTGCCGGCTCCACCGCTCCGCCCAGCCGAACGAGCTGATGATCAATATAAACCTCACTCATGATGACCGAGATGAGCTTTCGGCCTGCGTCGAGCAATTTGCCCGGCTCAACCTTCATGAGCCCGTTTCGTCCCCCGATCAGCAAAGCACCCGAGCGCAATCGCTGGCAGGTCGGAATATAAAATTCAGTGCTGTTCAGGCCAACCGGCGGTGTCAGGTGCTGCAACAGCGCCCCGGTATAAGCAACTGAGATGATCCCCTGACTCGATACAATCCAATTGCCGCCTGTTCCCCCCGTCATACAATACAGGCGAGCATGCTGGCCATTGAACTGAGCCGCTTGCAGGGAGAACGGCTGGCGACTTTTTACATATTGCAAGCTCTGGTTATTGAGCACCCAGAGCCGGGCCAGCTTATCTTCAAACAGTTCAATCACCCCGCCTTGGGCCTTGGTCTGCGCCACCACTTGTAATCGACCAGCATCAAACTGATAGAGCGCATAATCTGTCCCGACCCACACTTGCTTGTGCTGATCTTCAAACAGGGTGGTAATCAGCTCACTGCCGTAGGGAGCTTGAATCCAGTGGTTACCAAATGCATTGACTTCTCCGGTGTCCGTCCAGTAGCGGTACAAATGCGACTGTTTTCCAATCCACACCGAGTTAAAATGATCCACCATCAAATTGGTGATCCCGCCTGGCTGCACATTTGACGGCAAAGGCATGGATGACCAGGTATGCGTAGCGACGGAGTACGCCAGTAACTCGCTCCCGGCGGCCAGC
This sequence comes from Photobacterium atrarenae, assembly GCF_024380015.1. NCBI lineage: Bacteria > Pseudomonadati > Pseudomonadota > Gammaproteobacteria > Vibrionales > Vibrionaceae > Photobacterium > Photobacterium atrarenae. The sequence goes on along the minus strand of NZ_CP101508.1, from coordinate 913,194 downwards.
CACATGGTCCCGTCCCGGTACGCCATATGTTGGATCGCGCCGAGCTGAGGTAAATGACGTCTCTCCTCCAACCGCTCATTGAGCACGATCAATCCGTTATCGCTGGCGAGCCAGATCGTGCCATCTGCCAGCTCCACCATATCATTGATTTGACTGGCGGGAAGAGCATGCGGTCCGACGCCGTATGGTCTTATCTTGAACACTTCGGCCTTCGACGATGAAAAGTTAAGTCCCTGGTTCGTTCCTACCCACAGACCATTGTGGCTGCTAGCCAGCAACGCCGTAATATGATTGCCATGGAGTGACATCAAATCCCGGCTCAGGGCTCTGAAATGATTGAGTTCGCGCCCCTGTAGATTCAATAATCGAAGGCCGTCCAGCGTCCCAACCCACAGCCCTGCACGGGTCTCGCTGATCGCAGAGATGGGCTGGCGATCCAGCCTGATCTGTTGCCGGGACTGCTCAGCATTGCTGCTGCGCGATTGATACAAGCCCCGCTGGGTACCAAACCAAAGCTGCTGCTGACTATCGAGAAATACCGCAGTAACCCTCTGCTCCGGATATAACAGGGTGTCTGAAAACTGACGTTCCGTGAACTCATAGGCCCCTTTCTCGCCGGCAATGAACAGTGACTTCGCCGTCCCGTAGAGTCCGGTGATCGTGCCAATTTTCGGAAACGGATAAAATGCTGGCTGCGTCCCCGGGTGACGAAACGCATACAAGCCTTCGGCGTCCGCAAACCAGGCTGTCTGATCCTGGCTCTCGACAAACAACAGATTAGTCTGAGTCAGCGGCAAGTGGCGCAATTTCAGCGTTGCTGGTGAATAAGCATACCCGGCCCCGTCTTTCACCAGCCACAGTGTCTGTGCGATCATCACGGCATCCTGCACCCCGGCGATCGGCTGGCCGGTGGTATCTGTGGCATGATTCAGCTTCCGGCCGTCATAGAACAGCAGCTCGCCGCGCGCATCCAGGATCCACACGCCACCAGCCGGGTTATTGAACATTTTCACCGGCGTCACAAAGCTGCCGCTTTCCTGATAAGGCAGCGGATAAAAAACATGCTCCGTGTTCGTTTCAGCCAGGGCAACACTACTCTGCCACAGCACGGACAACAGGAGCCACAAAACAGCCAGGATGTTTACCATGCGAAGAAAATGTATATACGCCAACGCGTGAATATCATCCGGCCATTATGCAGGACAGCTGCACAATTTTGTTAACAGGGTTTTATAAATTGAGTGGTAAGGCATAAAAAAAGCGCACTCTTGTGCGCTTTATCATCAACCCGGCATCACTGCCAGAAGTTTCTGTCGTTCGCCATTTGCATTCTGGACGAATCGACTGCGGGCTGCTGAAGGAACCGGCGCCGCCTGAGGCAAAGGCACTTTCATCGCATTCACCGCCCGGTTATTTTTAATCAGCTCATAGTGTAAATGCGGGCCGGTTGAGCGGCCGGTATTGCCACTCAGCGCAATCCGCTGGCCCATGGTCACCTTATCGCCGACCTTCACTAACAACCGGTGCAAATGAAGGTACCGGGTCATGTATTCGCGGCCATGCTTAATCACCACATAATTACCGGCCAGTCGGTGCCTGCGGGCCTTGACCACCACGCCATCACCCGCTGCCAGGACTGGCGTCCCGATCGGGGTGGCAAAATCAGTCCCGTTATGCGGTGAAATTCGTTTGGTGATCGGGTGTTTACGCTGCGGATTAAAAGAGGAGCTGATGCGATAGCGCTTTGCCAGCGGATAACGACGCAGCGCCCGGTTCAGGCTCCGCCCTTCCTGATCATAAAAATTGCCATCCTCATGGCGCATGATAAATACTTCCCGGCGGCCACTGATATAATAAAGCGCCTTCACGTCCCCGCGCGTCACGGCTTTACCATCAATAAATTCCCGCTCGACCGTCACCGCAAAGCGATCACCTTTTCGAGCCTCCCGGCCAAAATCAAACCGCCACTGCAGGGCCTGAACCAGCGTTTGGATTTGGTTGGGGGTCAGCCCTGCGGCACGGGCCGACTGATAAAAGCTGCCGGAAATACGCCCGGTAAGAACCACCGGCTTAAGCTCACCACTCTCTTCGAGTTGCTTAAATTGATAACCCTTGGCCGTCAGGGTGAAGGTATCGATGATTTTGGCGCTGCGCCTGATGCTGAATTCTTTGACCCGGCCTTCATCATCAACCGACCATTCTAGCTGCTGGCCGACACGGAGGTTCTGAATCGAACGATTCACCTCAATCAAGCGGTACATATCCGCCAACGGCAGGCCGTATTGAGAAAACACTGCGCCCAGCGTTTCCCCCGGTTCCACCTTATGTTGGTGGGCAACATCCGTCACTTGTGCCAGTTGCTGCTCTAGCTCATCTTTTGGCGCCAAAAACTCCGGATCCGTCGGATCCAGCACAGCACCAAGCGGCTCACTGTTCTCCTCAATCAGCGGCTCTGGTTCATCCAGGGTGACCGATGTTTCCTGGTGGCGCTGCTTGGACAAAACATCCAGCGCCCCCAGCGGAATCTCAACCGATGTTCGCTGCCCGGTTGCCGTCGGCTTCAACGGCGAAGTTGGTTGCCAAACGGTCAGTGCCACCACAATGGCAGAGGTCGAAAAAAGCGCAATCCGGTGCTGGCGAGGTAACTTTTTTATCGTGAAGGCTGTCGCCCTGAGTATTTTCATTATTATTTAAGACAATTGGTAAAACTCTGCCCTAATCCCGCTAAGAACTGGACATATCCCTGTTTACCTTCGGCAATCTCCGTTGCCATCGGATCCAGGGTGCTGATATTAACCTTGGTGCCCCTGACCACACTTTTCACCACTGCTGGCGAGAATTGCGGTTCGCTGAACACACAGACCGCCGCTTCCGCTTTGAGCGCACGACGAATAGACACCAGGGTTTTGGCGCCCGGACGGCGATCAGGATTCACGGTGAAATGCCCCAGCTTGTTCAGTGCAAATGTCTGCTCAAAATAGCCATAGGCATCGTGAAACACATAGTAGCCACGATCAGCCAACGGCTTGAGTTGCTGGGCCAGCGCCTCAATGGTTTGCTCCACCTCGGCGACGAACTGCGAAAGGTTATCTTCATAGACCTTTTTATTCAATGGGTCGATGTTGATAAGCTGCTCAGAAATGACGTTTGCTGCCTGAATTGCCTGGGTTGGCCCTAGCCACAAATGCGGATCAACACCGTCGTGGCTATGCGTATGATCACCGTGACTCACTTCACCTTCATGCGCATAATGGCGCAGCTCAATCGTTTTTTGAGCCGTCAGCATTAGACTATTTTCCTTTTCCGCCAAAACTTTGACCAGGAATGTTTCCAGTTCCGGGCCCACCCAGATCACCAGATCGGCATCATTGAGCTTTTTCATATCAGACGGGCGCAGCGCATAATCATGTGGCGATGTCCCCGGCGGCAGCAAAATATCATTATGCGCCGCACCATCGGTCAATGCCTGCACGATCAGCCCCAGCGGCTTGACGGTAGTGACCACTTTGAGCTCTTTCGCCAGAAGAGACGGCGAAAAGAGCAACACAAGAAAGCTGCAACAAGCAAAAAAACGGCGCATAATATTTTCCAAAGCTATTATTGATTACAAGTTCAGACTAAAGATGTTATATTATAACATCTCGTTTTGGCAATTCCCTGACGCACTTTTTATGACAACCTTAGTTGAATTACAGACGGTTACCGTGACCTTTGCGGAGCGGCACGTACTCGATCAAGTTTCTTTCAAGCTGGACCGCGGTCAGATCACGACCCTGATAGGTCCCAACGGTGCCGGTAAGTCGACCCTGGTCAAAGTGATCACCGGGCTGCGCAAACCGAGCAGCGGCCAGGTGATCCGGGCAAAGGGACTGCGGATCGGTTATGTGCCGCAAAAGCTCCAGCTCAATGCTTCATTACCACTAACCGTTGACCGTTTCATGCGTCTGGCCGGCCGCTATAAACCCAATGAGATCCAGGAAGCACTCACCATGGTCGGTGGCCTGCACTTGTATCACAGCGATATGCACGCCCTCTCCGGCGGGGAAGCCCAGCGAGTCCTCTTGGCCCGCGCCTTACTGCAACACCCGGATTTACTAGTGCTGGATGAGCCGGTCCAGGGGGTGGATGTCAACGGCCAGTTAGAGCTCTACAGCCTGATCCAATCTCTGCGCGATAAACTCAACTGTGCCATCCTGATGGTATCGCACGACTTGCACCTGGTGATGGCGAAAACGGACCACGTGATCTGCCTGCACCATCATGTCTGCTGCTCCGGCGCACCGGAGACGATCACCAGCCACCCGTCTTATGTGGCTTTATTCGGCACCCAGCAAAGCGAACAACTGGCCCTCTACCACCACCACCACAATCATGAGCATGATCTTGCCGGCAGCCCGGTAGGCCCATGTCAGCACCACCACGAGGCATAAGAAAAACACATGCTTGAATTGATTCTGCCGGCCCTGCTTGCGGGTATCGGTATTGCCGCCCTGGCCGGGCCACTGGGCTCTTTTGTCGTCTGGCGCAAGATGGCCTATTTCGGTGACACCCTGTCCCATGCCTCACTACTGGGGGTTGCACTGGGTTTTTTGTTCAATATCAACCTTAACCTGGCCCTGGTGATCTGCTGTCTTGCGCTGGCGGTGATCCTCGTCAGTCTGCAAAAACAAAAATATGTCGCCACCGATACCCTGCTCGGGATTCTGGCCCACAGTGCTCTGTCGCTCGGCCTGGTCGCCATCAGCTTCCTGGATCATGTCCGGATTGACCTGATGGCCTACCTGTTCGGAGATTTGCTGGCCGTCACCACTCAGGATCTATTCTGGATTTACGGTGGCGGATTGGTGGTTTTTGCCCTGTTGTTCACCCTGTGGCGGCCGATGCTGTCGATGACCATCAACGAGGAGCTGGCCCAGGTTGAAGGCGTCAATGTCGATTTGATGCGCCTGGTGCTGATGCTGATGGTCGGGCTGGTCATTGCAGTGGCGATGAAATTTGTCGGCGCCCTGATCATCACCTCACTCCTGCTGATCCCGGCTGCGACAGCACGGCGCTTTGCCCATAGCCCCGAGAGCATGGCCGTACTGGCTTCGGTAATTGGTGCGATTGCCGTCCTGCTGGGCCTGATGATGTCCTGGCAATATGACACCCCGGCCGGCCCGTCGGTTGTGGTTGCCGCGGCCGCCATGTTCATCCTCTGCCAGTTCAAACGCACCGAATAATACCCCGCCGCGCCAGCTGCTGTCAGCTGGCGCTCTCCTGCATTAACGAAACAGGCTCCGATGCTTCTGGTTGCAGGTTTGCCGCACCAATAAGGTGGCTTCCTGTTGCTTGGCATCCGGTAAATAGTTCAGCAAACACCGAAAGTACCCTTCATCCTGCTCGGACAACATAAAGTTATCGATATAGAGACGATGGCAGGCATAGGTCATTAAATTGGCCGCCAGGCTGTCTTCCACCCCAGCCACGTGCGTCAGAATACAATCCTGGTAGCCGGTTTTATCCTCTTTGGCCATCAGACTGCCCGCAACCGTCAAACAACACCAGATGACCACAGCGATTCGCTTCATCGCCCTTCTCCGTCTCCGCCCCATATACCCTTGAATATTTGCAAAGCATATTCCCGTTAATACCAGTTTCATTGTGGCGGATAATCGTCTTGAATTTCACCGTTACAACATTAGAACGATTTGATAACCATTATGACACACCCACTTGGTCTGAAGCATCCATGGAAAGGAGTCAACCATGACAACTGAAACTGTTGGCTATCAACAGCCAACGCTGTTGCAACGCTTTTCGTCCCTTTGCACAACCCTGGTACAGCGTTACTTGCCCGATCCCTTCTTATTTGCGGCGATCCTGACTTTCGTCGTCTTTCTGATCGCCATGCCGGTAACCCAGCAAAGTCCGGTACAGATGGTCGATGCCTTCGCCGGCGGATTCTGGAACCTGCTCAAATTCGGCATGCAGATGGCGATGGTTGTTGTGACCGGTCATGCGATGGCATCCGCCCCCGTCTTTAAACGCGGCCTGGCATATCTGGCAATGACAGCAAAAACGCCGGGCCATGCCATCTTGATTGTTACTGTAGTGAGCGCCCTCGCCTGCTGGATTAACTGGGGCTTTGGCCTGGTGGTCGGGGCCATTTTTGCCCGAGAGCTTGCTGCCAAAGTCAAAGGGGTTGACTATCGCTTACTGATCGCATCGGCCTATACCGGTTTCCTGTTCTGGCATGCCGGTCTATCAGGTTCAATTCCGTTGGCCCTGGCCAGCGGCAGCAACCTAGAAGTTGTCACCGCCGGCGCGGTCACGCAGGCCATTTCCACCAGCGACACACTCTTTTCCACTGGCAACCTCCTCATCCTGGCAGTCATGCTCTTGGTGATCCCGCTGCTCAACAAGGCCATGCATCCGAGCAGTGCCAGCGAGGTGGTCACCATCGACCCGGCGCTCTTACAAGAGCCATCTCCGTCACAGCCGTCGCGAGCACTGACACCGGCCGAGAAGCTGGAGCACAATCCATGGGTGAACCGGCTGCTTGCCCTGCTCGGTTTTAGCTACATTATCAGCTACTTTGCCGAGCACGGGTTTGCCCTGAACCTGAATATCGTCAACTTCATCTTCCTGTTTACCGCCATTTTGCTCCACGACTCGCCGAAACGTTTAATCAAGGCTGTAGCGGAAGGCACCCAAAACACCGCCGGGATCTTGCTGCAATTTCCGTTTTACGCCGGGATCATGGGAATGATGGTTGCCAAAGGGCCGGAAGGGATCTCGCTGGCCGGGGCTGTGTCGGACTGGTTCGTCAGTATTTCCACCCCGGACAGTTTCCCGTTGTTCACCTTCCTGAGTGCCGGCATCGTAAATTTCTTTGTCCCTTCCGGGGGAGGACAATGGGCCGTCCAGGCACCAATCATGATGCCGGCCGGTGAGGCGCTGGGCGTCCCTGCGGCAAAAACGGCCATGGCCATCGCCTGGGGCGATGCCTGGACCAATATGATTCAGCCGTTCTGGGCCTTACCAGCATTGAGTATTGCCGGCCTGAATGCTAAAGACATTATGGGCTTTTGCCTGATTGCCCTGCTAGCTTCCGGCCTGATCATCGGCGTAGGATTAGTCTTGCTGTAACCCCCCAGCTGTCTGCCTGATGTTACGCCGGGTAGACAGCATGGCTCATCCCGCTCATCTAATCATATCTACCGGCAGCTATCCCGCCTATTCATGCAAACGTCCCCAGCCCGACATATCTGATCTTACATCACTGATATCATTTAAAATATCAGTTACATTGGCGCTATCCGTGCAAACCTGTCCGGATAGAGTTTAGACACGCAGGTCGCAGGCTTTTCCGGCATCATGAGTTCGCCGCATAATACCTGGTAACCGAATGCAATGAAGGAACGCAATCAAGCAAAAGGGATCACATGCTCGACAAAATGGCTTTTTTCGTCAACGTCATCCGCTGCGGTTCAATCTCGGCCGCCTCACGTAAATTCGATATTTCGGTTTCTGCCGGAAGCCGCTGGCTGCAAAGCCTGGAGTCGCAATTTGGCATGCCGTTGCTGAGGCGGACCAACAAGCTGCTGACACCAACCCCTGCCGGGCAAAAACTGTTTGATGAGTTTGCGCCGCTCGTCGATAGCGCCAACCAAATCCAGCAGTCGCTCCTTGACTATCAGGCGCATGACAAAGGGCAGATTAATATTGCCTGCACGCCCGTCTATGCCAACCACCACCTGATGAGAGACATCAGCGATTACCTGATACAGCAACCGCATGTCACCTTCTCTTTAAATATCACCCCCTGGGCTTTGGATCATGCAGGAGAGGCGGATTTGATGATCAGTGCCAATGCCACCTATCAAGGCTACCGGGAAGAAAACCTCCACCTGGTTCGACGAGAAATCATGCAATGCCCCTTTGTCCCCGTCGCCTCACCCGCCTATCTGGCACAATTTGGCGCGCCGCAGTCACCGGAAGCATTAAGTCACCACCGCTGCCTGTTCGCCTCAACACTGACCGGCAGCAACGACTGGATTTTTACCTGCGGCCCGGAAACCCAAATGATCAAAATCCCGAAAACTCTGGAAGTCAACGACAGCGACTTGCTGCTTCAGGGGATCAGAAATGGTGCAGGGATCGGCTATTTGCCCGCATTTGTGGTAGAGGATGACATCCGAAACGATCGCCTTGTGCCCTTATTTCGTAACTACGGGACCAGTACCTGGAGCCTCAGCCTGTATTATTACCCGCCCCAGCGCGCTTCCGCCGCGGCCAGTAAGTTTAAAGCGTTTCTGCTTGAGCGCGCCCAGCGCTAGCCCGAACCCGGCGAAGCCTGTCCTGTGTTTCGTCGGCATTGCTCGCCTACTGTTCGGCAGCTTGCATATTCGCAAATTGGCTTTGTCGCAATAGGGCTAACACTCTCCGTCCCTGCGCTCATACACTCAAATGAACCACAACCAGTTTCCCAGCAAGGCACATTCACGCAAGCGTGTGGTGTCTGCGAACAGTTTGAGGCAATAGCAATGCAGAAAGAGATTCACTCGAGCGAAATCCAAACGCTGCTCCGTGACGGCATGACCGTCATGATCGGTGGGTTCATGGCCAACGGCGCTCCTGAACAACTGATCGACATTTTGCTCGACAGTCAGGTGAGTAATCTGACCTTAATCACCACAGATACAGGTACCCCAACCTCCGGCGCCGGGCGACTCATTACCGCGGGACGCGTCCGCCGTTTGCTGGCATCCCATATTGGTACCAATCCGGAAACCGGGCGGCAAATGGTGGCTGAAGAACTTGAGGTTGAACTGATCCCCCAGGGCACCCTGGCCGAGCGGATCCGGGCCGCCGGTGCCGGACTGGGCGGTGTACTGACCCCGACGGGTCTTGGCACCGTCATTGCCGAAGGTAAACCGGTGATCGAGGTCGACGGCGGGACATTTCTCCTGGAAAAGCCGCTGCGGGCTGATCTGGCGCTGATCCGCGGCTCTGTCGTCGATCACAAAGGCAACACCTTTTATCACCGGACCACGCAAAACTTCAACCCGCTGATGGCGATGGCCGCGGAAACGGTCATTGTCGAAGCCCACGAATTGGTTGAGGCCGGTGCAATCACAGCGGAAAGCATCCATACCCCCGGCTTGTTTGTCGATCATATTTATCATCAGGAGAACTGAAGCCATGTCAGACAACACCGATAAACAGCAAGTTCGCCAAACTATCGCCCGCCGGGTTGCCCGGGAGCTTCGGGATGGAGATATCGTCAACCTCGGCATTGGTCTGCCGTCTTTGGTTGCCAATGAAATCGACACTGATATTGAGGTGCTGTTCCAATCCGAAAACGGTCTACTGGGGATCCAGGCCCTGGCAGACGAACATCAGCATGACCCGGATCTGGTCAATGCCGGCGGACAGCCCATTACAGCCATTCCCGGTGCCAGTTATTTCAACAGTGCAGACTCTTTTGCCATCATTCGCGGCGGACATGTTGATGTGACCGTTTTGGGTGCGCTTCAGGTCGATGCGCAGGGAAATTTAGCCAACTGGATCATCCCCGGCAAGATGGTACCGGGCATGGGCGGTGCCATGGATTTAGTGGTTGGCGCAAAAAAGGTGATTGTGGCGATGGAGCATACCGTGAAAGGCAAACCCAAAATCCTTCCCCACTGCAGCTTGCCACTCACGGCAGCCGGCCAGGTGAATCAGATCATCACCGAAATGGGGGTGTTTGTCGTCGAGCCAGAGGGACTCGTGCTGACCGAAATCTCGCCTGCTTATACGGTTGCCGATATCGAGACCGCAACTGAGGCGCCGTTCACCATCAGCCCAACCCTCAAATCTATGGTTATCTAATACCACTCGCTCGTCAGCAGGCCGGCATGAATATGACATAAAAAAACCGCTATCTGATTAACCAGACAGCGGTTTTTTGTGACACAGTCAGTGGCTGACGCAATTACCAGCCAGTGACTTCGCGCAGTGCCTTGCCGATGTCAGCCAGGCTCTTCACCGTTTTCACACCCGCCGCTTCCAGCGCCTGGAACTTGTCGTCCGCAGTGCCTTTACCGCCAGAGATGATGGCGCCCGCGTGGCCCATACGCTTGCCCGGAGGCGCGGTCACACCCGCGATGTAAGAAACAACCGGCTTGCTGACATGCTCTTTGATGTATGCCGCGGCTTCTTCTTCCGCTGTGCCGCCGATTTCACCGATCATCACAATCGCTTCCGTCGCCGGATCCTTCTCGAACAGCGCCAGAATATCGATGAAGTTTGAACCCGGAATAGGGTCACCACCGATGCCCACACAAGTTGACTGGCCGAAGCCTTCGTCTGTGGTTTGCTTCACGGCTTCGTACGTCAGGGTACCGGAGCGCGACACGATGCCCACTTTACCGGCTTTGTGAATGTGACCTGGCATGATACCGATCTTACACTCGTCCGGCGTAATCACACCCGGGCAGTTTGGACCGATCATGCGAACGCCAGCTTCGTCCAGACGTACTTTCACATCCAGCATATCCAGCGTAGGGATCCCTTCAGTGATGGTCACGATCAGCTTAATACCGGCATCGATCGCTTCCAGGATTGCGTCTTTACAGAACGGTGCCGGAACGTAGATCACTGATGCCGTCGCGCCTGTTGCTTCAACCGCTTCACGAACTGTATTGAACACCGGCAGATCCAGGTGCGTCGTCCCGCCTTTACCCGGAGAGACACCGCCGACCATCTGCGTACCGTACGCAATCGCCTGTTCGGAGTGGAAAGTGCCTTGACCGCCAGTGAAGCCCTGACAAATGACTTTGGTATCTTTGTTAATTAGGATGGACATTATTTACCCTCCGCTGCAGCAACTACTTTTTCCGCTGCTTCAGTTAGGGATGTCGCAGCAATGATGTTCAGGCCACTCTTAGCCAGGGTTTGTGCGCCAAGGTCAGCATTGTTCCCTTCCAGGCGTACCACAACCGGTACTTCAACGCCGACTTCCTCGACAGCACCGATAATACCTTCGGCAATCAGATCACAACGGACAATACCACCAAAGATGTTGACCAGGACCGCTTTGACATTGCTGTCAGACAGAATGATCTTGAACGCTTCAGTGACACGCTCTTTGGTCGCGCCGCCACCCACATCCAGGAAGTTCGCCGGCTTGCCGCCGTGCAGGTTGACGATGTCCATGGTACCCATTGCCAGGCCCGCACCGTTGACCATGCAACCAATGTTGCCGTCCAGCGCAACGTAGTTCAGTTCCCACTTCGCCGCATGTGCTTCACGCTCGTCTTCCTGTGACGGATCGTGCATTTCACGCAGTTTCGGCTGACGGTACATGGCATTGGAGTCGATGTTAATCTTACCGTCCAGGCACAGCAGCTTATCATCACCGGTGATCACCAGCGGGTTGATTTCCAGCAGCGCCAGATCGTAATCGGCAAACATCTGGCCCAGGCCCATGAAGATCTTGGTAAATTGCTTGATTTGATCGCCTTTCAGGCCCAGCTTGAACGCCAGCTCACGGCCCTGATAAGCCTGTGGGCCAACCAGCGGATCAATCGCCGCTTTGTGGATCAGCTCAGGGGTTTCTTCCGCAACTTTTTCAATTTCCACGCCACCTTCAGTTGATGCCATGAAAACAATGCGGCGGCTGCCACGGTCAACCACGGCACCCAGGTACAGTTCGTTGGCAATGTTTGACGCTTCTTCAACCAGGATTTTCGTGACCGGCTGACCGTTGGCGTCTGTCTGGTAAGTCACCAGATTCTTACCCAGCCACTTCTGGGCGAATTCTTTAATGCCATCTTTAGTGTCGTGCAGCTCTACACCACCCGCTTTACCACGGCCACCGGCGTGAACCTGACATTTGACAACCCACTTATCGCCGCCGATTTTACCGGCTGCTTCCGCCGCTTCTTGCGGCGTATCGCAAGCATAACCTTCTGGAACTGGCAGACCATATTCAGCAAATAGCTGTTTTGCCTGATATTCGTGCAGATTCATGATGTTCTATCCGTTTTCATATCCCTTTGGGACTTGTTATTTCCATGTGAAATACTCTTGGGTATTTCTTCGTCAATCATACCTGATGCCAGGAAACAGGCCGGGGGTTGAGCCGCCCCGGCCCGGCGCAGGTATTAAACGTCCAGTAGCAGACGTGTTGGGTCTTCAAGAAGCTCTTTGATGGTCACCAGGTAACCGACCGACTCTTTGCCGTCAATCAGACGGTGGTCGTAAGACAGTGCCAGGTACATCATTGGCAGCACTTCAACCTTGCCGTCAACCGCCATCGGACGGTCCTGGATCTTGTGCATGCCCAGAATTGCCGCTTGTGGCGGGTTGATGATTGGTGTCGACATCAGCGAGCCGAATACACCACCATTGGTAATGGTGAAGTTACCGCCAGTCAGCTCGTCAACCGTCAGCTTACCATCACGGCCTTTAATCGCCAGCTCACGGATCCCTTTCTCGATTTCAGCCAGGCTCAGCTTGTCACAGTCACGCAGAACCGGGGTAACCAGACCACGTGGCGTCGACACAGCAATGCTGACATCGAAGTAGTTGTGGTACACGATGTCATCACCGTCAATCGAGGCGTTCACTTCCGGGTAACGTTTCAGCGCTTCAACCACAGCCTTGACGTAGAAAGACATGAAGCCCAGGCGGATGCCGTGACGCTCTTCGAAAATGTCTTTGTACTGCTTACGCAGGCTCATGATTGGCTTCATGTTGACTTCGTTGAACGTGGTCAGCATCGCAGTGCTGTTTTTCGCTTCCAGCAGACGCTCAGCGACACGCTTACGCAGACGCGTCATCGGAACACGCTTCTCACTACGGTGGGCCAGCGGCGCTTCAACTTTCGCTTCAACGGCCGGGGCCGCAGCTGGGGCCGCTTTCTTACCTTCTTTGACGAACGCTTCCACGTCTTCACGGGTAATACGGCCGCCAACACCGGTACCTTTGACGTCAGCCGGATTAATGTCGTGCTCAGCCAGCAAACGACGAACCGCCGGGCTCAGGGCCTCGCTGGTTTCTTCGCTCAGGGCCGCAGTACTGCGCTTGTTCGGCGATGCTTCGGCAGAAGCCGGGACATCTTTGGTTGGCTCGCCCGCAACAGCGCCGGCTTTAATCTTACCGATCAGCTGCTTGGTCAGGACCGTGGTCCCTTCTTCTTCCAGAATCGCTTCCAGAACGCCATCTTCGGGTGCCGGCACTTCCAGCACAACTTTATCAGTTTCGATATCAACCAGAACTTCATCACGAGTAACGGCATCACCCGGCTGTTTGTGCCAAGTAGCAACTGTTGCATCAGCAACGGATTCAGGTAAATCGGGAACCAGAATTTCGATTGTCATATCCGCTTTGTCCTTTTTGTTCCAGTTCTATTAATCTATTGTCAACGCGTCTTCAACCAACGCTTTCTGTTGTTTCAGGTGAACCGACATGTAGCCCACTGCCGGCGATGCTGATGCCGCACGGCCTGCATATTTCAGGTTTGCGCCTTGTGGCAGCGCTGCACGGAAGTTGTGCTGGCTGGAGTACCAAGCCCCCTGGTTTTGCGGCTCTTCCTGACACCAGACAAAGTCTGTGACATGCTGATAATCAGCTAGTGCTGCCTGGACATCCTCTTTCGGGAATGGGTAGAGCTGCTCAATCCGCACAATCGCCACATCGGTCTGTTCATTCTTGCGACGCTGCTCCAGTAGGTCGAAGTACACCTTGCCGGAGCACAGAACGACACGCTTAACCTGCTTCGGATCAAGCGTATCAATCTCCCCGATAGCCGGCTGGAACGTACCGCTTGCCAGCTCGTCCATCGACGAAGTACACAGCGGGTGGCGCAGCAGGGACTTCGGTGACATCACAATCAGCGGACGACGCATCGGGCGCAGCACCTGGCGGCGCAACATGTGATACACCTGAGCTGGCGTGGATGGGATAATGACCTGCATATTCTGCTCAGCACACAGCTGTAGGTATCGCTCCAGACGTGCGGAGGAGTGCTCAGGCCCCTGCCCTTCGTAGCCGTGCGGCAACAACATGGTCAAACCACACATCCGGCCCCACTTCTGCTCACCCGAGCTGATGAACTGGTCAATCACGACCTGAGCACCGTTGGCAAAATCACCAAACTGAGCTTCCCAGACGGTCAGACCGCCCGGCTCTGCCGTGGCATAGCCATATTCAAATGCCAGGACGGCCTCTTCAGACAGCACGGAGTCGAAGACCTGGAACGGGCCTTGTTTGTCATGAATATTGGCCAGCGGAATGTAGGTACTGGCATCGCTTTGGTTGTGCAGTACGGCATGGCGGTGGAAGAAAGTCCCACGGCCGGAATCCTGACCGGTGATCCGGATACGGTGGCCTTCATCAACCAAAGTGGCATAAGCCAGCGTTTCCGCCATCCCCCAGTCGACCGGTTTCTCGCCGTCAGCCATCAGAGTGCGGTCATGGTAGAGCTTCTGGACGCGGCTTTGCAGCTTGTGGCTGTCCGGGAACTGGCAAATGCGGTGAGCCAGATCATTGAGCCGCTCAGCCGTGAGCGTATTCGGCCACTCAGCAGTCCAGTCATGGCCCAGATACGGTGCCCAGTCGACAGAGTGCAGCTTCATCGGACGCCATTCTTTCACCACACACTCACCACGGTCCAGCGCATCACGGTATTCGTTGATCAGCGACGTAGCGGTTTCGAGCTCAATTGTGCCTTTATCCGTCAGGGTATCAGCATAAATCTTGCGTGGTGTTGGGTGTTTTTTGATCTTCTGGTACATCAGCGGCTGAGTCGCATTCGGCTCATCCGCTTCGTTGTGACCATGGCGGCGGTAACACACTAGATCAATCACCACATCACGCTTAAAGGTGTTACGGAAATCCAGAGCAATACGGGTGACAAATGCCACAGCTTCCGGATCATCAGCGTTAACGTGGAAAATCGGCGCCTGAACCATCTTGGCAATATCGGTACAATATTGCGTAGAGCGGGTATCATTTGGGTTAGACGTGGTAAAACCAATCTGGTTATTGACCACGATGCGGATCGTACCGCCGACACGGTAACCCCGTGACTGGGACATGTTGAATGTTTCAGCAACAACCCCCTGGCCGGCGATTGCCGAGTCACCGTGAACCGTGATCGGCAGGACCTGCGAGCCGTCTTTATCGCCTAAACGATCCTGACGGGCACGTACCGAGCCAACCACAACAGGGTTTACAATTTCCAGGTGAGACGGGTTAAATGCCAATGCTAAATGCACGTCGCCGCCCGGAGTGGCAAAGTCTGCCGAGAACCCCTGGTGATATTTCACATCACCGGTGCCCCAGGTTTCATCATGTTTACCGGCAAATTCGTCAAACAGATCCTGCGGCTTCTTACCCAGCACGTTGACCAGCATGTTCAAACGGCCGCGGTGGGCCATGCCAATCACAACTTCGCGGGCACCATTGGTCCCGGCGTAGCGGATAAGCTCTTTCACCATCGGGATCATCGCATCGCCGCCCTCGAGCGAGAAACGCTTGGCACCCGGGAACTTCGCGCCCAGATAGCGTTCCAGGCCTTCTGCTGCAGTAAGCTCGTCCAGGAAAGTGAGTTTTTCTTCGTCGGTGAATGCACCCTGGCCAACCACAGATTCCAGTCGCTGCTGAATCCAGCGTTTTTCTTCTGTATTGGTGATGTGCATGTATTCCGCACCAATCGAACCACAGTAGGTTTTCTTCAGTGCATCAAAGATTTCAGCAAGCTTCATGCTGTCTTTGCCAACGGCAAAAGAACCAACATTAAATGTTTCGTTGAAATCTTCTGGGGTCAGGTTATGAAAAGCCGGGTCGAGATCAGGCACTCGATCTTGCTGCCATAAGCCTAACGGGTCTAAGTTTGCGTGCTGATGTCCACGGAAACGGTATGCGTTGATTAACTGCAATACCTTAACCTGTTTGGCATCAACGTCTGGATCGCTGACGGTAGCACTTAGATGGGTTGTTTCTTTTGCTAAACGCCGGAAGTAGTCACGAACGCGGGAGTGAGGCTGTTCAACAGCAATCTCATTCACCACAGGCAGCTCTCCGAAGACGTGTCGCCACTCTTCGTCAACTAATTCTGGGTCGCTAAGATACAACTCGTAGAGGTCTTCTACATAAGTTGCATTGGCGCCAGCCAGGTGTGAAGACTCAAGCCAAGCCTTCATAACGCCGTTCTGCATTGTTTTCCCTTAACCACTAGTTATCGCCATTTTGCTCCGGTCTCTAGGCCGGGCTTAAAAGCTGGCTTCAGATAGCGAGTCAGAAAGCCAGCATATCGATAATTCGATTTTTATACCGCGCGTTTCAGCAACATTGACTTAATGTGACCAATCGCCTTGGTTGGATTTAATCCCTTCGGACAAACATTTACACAGTTCATGATGCCATGGCAACGAAAAACGCTAAATGCATCGTCAAGATCAGACAAGCGTTCATCAGTGGCTGTATCACGGCTATCGATGAGCCAACGGTAAGCCGCCAGCAGGCCGGCCGGACCGATAAATTTATCCGGGTTCCACCAGAATGACGGGCATGATGTCGAACAGCAAGCACACATAATACATTCGTACAGACCATCCAAGTGCGCGCGCTCTTCCGGTGACTGCAGATGCTCGCGTGCCGGCGGCAACGCATCATCATCAATCAGGAACGGCTTCACTTTGGCATAGTTGGTGTAGAACTGCTCCATATCGATGATCAAGTCGCGGATCACCGGCAGACCCGGCAACGGACGGATCACAATCGTTTTCTCGCCCGTCAACGCCGACAGCGGCGTGATACAAGCCAGGCCATTCTTGCCGTTCATGTTAATGCCGTCTGAGCCACAGACTCCTTCACGGCACGAACGACGGAAAGACAGGGTCGGATCCTGCTCTTTGAGCAGGATCAGCGCATCCAGCACCATCATGTCGGAGCCGTCCGGCACATCCAGGGTGTACCCTTTCATGTGCGGCGCGTTATCAACATCAGGGTTGTAGCGGTAAATTGAGAAATTCAGTTTCATAATGTTTACCTCCCTTAGTAAGTACGCGCTTTCGGCGGAAATGCCTCACGATGAACCGGTGTCATGTTTACATCACGCTTCGACATTTGCTCTGTCTCAGGGTTGTAAATGGAGTGACACAACCAGTTTGCATCGTCACGATCAGGGAAGTCATAACGGGCATGGGCGCCACGGCTCTCAGTACGGTAGTTCGCCGCTACAGCCGTCGCAAATGCCGTTTCCATCAGGTTCTCCAACTCCAGGCATTCAATGCGCTGGGTGTTGAATTCTGTTGACGTGTCGTCCAGACGAGCATCTTTCAGGCGCTCACGGATCACTTTCAGCTCTTCCAGACCAGTCGCCATCGCTTCACCTTCACGGAATACCGAGAAGTTGTTTTGCATGCAAGATTGCAGATCCTTACGGATTTGGACCGGATCTTCACCTTTCTGGGTACTGTTCCAGCGGTTGACACGCGCCAAAGAAGCTTCAATGTCAGAGTCAGTTGCAGGGCGCGCTTCAGCTTGGGCTGCCAGGGTTTCACCCAGGTGCAGACCGGTTGCACGACCGAAGACCACCAGGTCAAGCAGGGAGTTACCACCCAGGCGGTTAGCGCCGTGGACAGAAACCGAAGCAATCTCACCACAGGCAAACAGGCCCTGTACTTCAACGTCGTCACCGGCAGCATTTTGCTTGATCGCCTGGCCCGAAACCTGGGTCGGGACACCACCCATCATGTAGTGACAGGTTGGGATCACCGGAATCGGCTCTTTCACAGGATCAACGTGGGCGAAGGTACGAGACAGCTCACAGATCCCCGGCAGGCGCGATTCCAGAACATCTTTACCCAGGTGATCCATCTTCAGTTTGATGTGTGGACCCCAAGGGCCATCGCAGCCACGGCCTTCGCGAATTTCAACCATCATCGAGCGAGCGACGACATCGCGGCCAGCCAAGTCTTTGGCATTCGGCGCATAACGCTCCATAAAGCGCTCGCCGTCTTTGTTCAGCAGATAGCCACCTTCACCACGACAACCTTCGGTCACCAGAACCCCGGCACCGGCAATCCCGGTCGGGTGGAACTGCCACATTTCCATGTCCTGCATCGGAACCCCGGCACGCAGTGCCATACCAACACCGTCACCGGTGTTAATGTGAGCATTCGTTGTCGACTGGTAAATACGGCCTGCACCACCGGTGGCCAGGATCGTCGCCTTGGACTTGAAGTAACAAATCTCACCGGTTTCCATGCATAGGGCCGTGCAGCCCAAGATAGCGCCATCTTGGTTTTTCACCAGATCCAACGCATACCACTCAGAGAAAATCGTGGTTTTGTGCTTGATATTTTGCTGATACAGCGTGTGGAGCAGTGCATGGCCGGTCCGGTCGGCGGCCGCCGCCGTCCGCGCAGCCTGCTCGCCGCCAAATTCTTTTGACTGACCACCGAATGGGCGCTGGTAAATGCTGCCGTTATCAAAACGAGAGAAAGGCAGACCCATTTTTTCCAGCTCAATCACGGATTTCGGGCCATTTTTACACATGTATTCAATCGCATTCTGATCACCGATGTAATCAGAGCCTTTGACGGTATCGTACATATGCCACTGCCAGTTATCCGGGTGTGAGTTCCCCAGGGCAACAGTGATCCCGCCCTGCGCCGAAACCGTGTGCGAGCGGGTTGGAAAAACTTTAGACAACAAGGCACATTTCAGCCCTTGTTCTGAAATCTGTAGCGCGGCGCGCATCCCTGCACCACCAGCACCGATTACGACAGCATCAAATTCACGAACTGCAATGCTCACTTACACACCCCACACAATAAAGAAGCCAGAAAACAGGTAGACGAGGAGAATGGCAACCACACCAAATTGGAGTCCTGCACGAAGCGCGGCAGGTTTAATGTAGTCGGTCAGGACTTGCCATAAGCCGATCCAGGCATGGATCATAATCGAGAACAGCGCCAGCATGGTGAACACTTTGGTGCTCAGCTTGCCGAAAAACGCAGTCCAGGTTTCGTAGCTCAGATCAGGCCCGAAGGCGAAAAATCCGACCATATAGAGGGTGTAAAGGGTAAGGATGATCGCAGTTGCGCGGATCAGAATAAAGTCGTGTACACCATTACGACCAACCGTTGACACATTGTTTACCATACCAGGCCTCCTGCAAAGACAGCCAGTACCGCGACAATTGCGAAGCTAATTTTGGCGCTTGCAATCCCGGTATCCATTTCTTCAAAATATCCCATGTCCATCATCAAGTGACGCACACCTAACACAATGTGGTAGAACAACGCCGTCAGGATCCCCCACAGCACAAATTTCACAAAGAAACTGTCAACAATATTGGCAGCACTGGCGAAACCTTCTGGGGAAGACAGGGAAAGGCTTAAAAGCCATAGAAGAATGGCAACAGCAACAAATGTGATGACACCGGAGACCCGGTGCAGGATGGACGCAATCGCCGTCAGAGGAAAGCGAATCGTCTGTAGGTCGAGGTTAACAGGTCTTGGCTTATTTACTTTCACGGTATTTGCCCACTCAGCTCCATTGAAGCATCTTATTTTTATTAAACTCTCCGATCCGCTTGGGCCAGGACAAATGAGCGCAACATTTTCGTAACCTTTGGTTGCAAATATGTTTATGTAGGGACCCCAAAACATATTTCAACCTAAGTGACTAATATTGTTGAGTACTTAAGCACTTGTATCTGGCGGCTGCAGAACCAGAGACCTGCGGCGAGTATACGCCTCGTAACAAGCAATTACAAACCCGGTTACATGACCTCTAACACGGTTTCGGGAATTTGCACTTTTTTACCAAAAGTTATTAACAAGCGCACACAAAGCAGTACAAAAATTGACAAATGCAGGATCCCCCGGTACAACAACTGCACATCCGAATCTGGATCAGGATTATAAAAAGCAAAGGAGATTGTTATGGCAGACAAGAAAGCGACTCTTCACATTGAAGGGAATGCACCAGTCGAACTGCCGATTCTCGGGGGCACACAAGGGCCAGACGTGATTGATGTCCGCAAGCTTGGCGCGAGCGGCTACTTCACATTTGACCCTGGCTTTCTGGCCACAGCATCATGTGAATCTCAAATTACCTACATTGATGGCGATAAAGGGATCCTGCTTCACCGCGGTTACCCAATTGACCAGCTAGCCAATAACGCTGATTACCTGGAAGTATGTTATATCCTGCTTTATGGTGAAGTCCCAACCCGTGCGCAATACGAAACTTTCCGCACGACCGTGACGCGACACACCATGGTTCATGAGCAGATTGCCAGCTTCTTCCACGGTTTCCGCCGCGATGCACACCCAATGGCGGTGATGTGTGGTGTGGTCGGTGCCCTGGCAGCTTTCTACCATGACTCACTGGATATTAACAATGACACGCACCGTGAAATCACGGCGTTCCGCCTGCTGTCGAAAATGCCGACCCTGGCTGCGATGTGTTACAAATATTCCATTGGCCAACCTTTTATTTTCCCGCGTAACGACCTGGACTATGCTGAAAACTTCCTGCATATGATGTTCGCAACGCCTTGTGAAGAATATGAAGTCAGCCCTGTCGTCGCCCGCGCGATGGACAAAATCTTCACCCTGCATGCCGACCACGAGCAAAACGCGTCGACGTCTACCGTTCGTCTGGCGGGCTCTTCCGGTGCCAACCCATTTGCATGTATTGCAGCCGGGATTGCCTCACTGTGGGGTCCGGCACACGGCGGCGCCAACGAAGCGTGTCTGAAGATGCTGGAAGAGATTGGCAGCGTTGACAATATTCCAGAGTATATTGAGCGTGCCAAAGACAAAGATGATCCATTCCGTCTGATGGGCTTCGGTCACCGGGTTTACAAGAACTACGATCCACGTGCAACAGTCATGCGTGAAGCTTGCCACGAAGTGCTGGAGGAGCTGAAAATTGATGATCCACTGCTTGATGTGGCGATGGAGCTTGAGCGTATTGCCCTGTCGGATGAATATTTCATTGATAAGAAGCTCTACCCGAACGTCGACTTCTACTCAGGCATCATCCTGAAAGCGATCGGGATCCCGGTTTCTATGTTCACCGTGATCTTTGCGATGTCGCGGACCATCGGCTGGATTGCCCACTGGAACGAAATGCACAACGATCCGGGTAACCGAATCGGTCGTCCTCGCCAGCTGTACACCGGCTATGAGCAGCGTGAATTTCAACCGATCCACGAACGCGAATAAGTCCGAAGACACAGCTTAAATGAAAAAGGTTGAGCCTGGCGCTCAACCTTTTTTCTTTATTGCCAATAATATGGGATCAGTTTGTTTCAGGCCATCGCCAACAACCTCACCCAGCCGGAATTAAACCGGGTTATCGATATCAATAAAGCTGACCTCAAGATCGTACTCCTGCACCAGCCACTCGCCCAGTGCTTTCACGCCATAGCGTTCAGTTGCATGATGGCCGGCACTATAATAGTGGATCCCCAGCTCGCGTGCTGAGTGCACCGTTCGTTCGGAGATTTCCCCGGAGATAAATGCATCTAGTCCTTGTTGTGCCGCCAGCTCAATGAAATCCTGGCCACCACCGGTACACCAACCAACAGTTTTGATTTCAGTCGGCCCTCCCGGAATATGCAACGGTTCACGATGCAGCGCAATCGCCAACCGCGAAGCCAGTTCTTCGCCCGTGAGCGACTGTTCAAACTGACCATAGACGGAGACCGATTGCGGGTTCCCGGCTTCCAGTCCACCCAAAACCTCAATCTCAAGCAACTCAGCTAACTTGGCGTTATTACCCAGTTGCGGATGGACATCCAACGGCAGATGATAGGCGTACAGGTTGATCCCATGCTCGATCAGCGCTTTGATCCGACGAAATTTCATGCCACGAATTTCAGACGGCTCACCTTTCCAGAAATAACCATGATGAACCAAAATCGCATCAGTCTGCGCTTCAATCGCGCGGTCAATCAAAGCCTGGCTGGCGGTGACCCCAGTGATCACTTTCTTCACTTCGGATTTCCCTTCCACCTGTAATCCGTTTGGACAATAGTCCTTGATCAGGTGTGGGCTGAGCAGCTCGTTCAGCACAGCTTCTAGTTTTAGATGATTCATTCGTGCTCCCTCTCTTGTGTCCCGAATAGTTTATCGCATCTTCTGGGAAGGAGCAGCTTTCATCTGTTTCGAATGACCTTTGCGACGGATCCACTTGCCAACCCTCAGCCGATAGCCGGGGTTTATGTTACAGTGATCAATACAGCTGCTGCGCACCATGCTCCGACTCCTTCAGCCAAACCGGCTTGGTACTGGTTTTGGTCCAGAAGCGGTGCATGAGACTATAAAATGCGGCGCGTTTCGGTTTGGGCAACAGTAGCATCAATGGCAATGCCAGCATTCCGATCAGGACCACACCGACCCGGCGCAACAAAATACGAAGCAGAGAATAGGGCTGGTACATAGAGCCTCCTAACTGGTCTAACCTGTTATAAAGTTAATCCAAAAGCCGCTCCGATACTAGTCATTCAAACCAGTAATTTCGCCAAAATAGTCGCCAAAAGGTAACTTAAAGTTTCGATATGCAGACAAATTACAATAATGCAACAGATCAGCAACAAGCCCTGCATGATATGCAGGCCCTGCTACATTGCCCGTCACTGATCTGTACACCCTATGCGATAGATGAACAATGGCTGACCAAATTCCGCCAGCATGCGGTACTTCCCCGCGATCTCGCCCCCTACCAAGGCAACCAGCGGCTCGGTTTTTACTATCAGTGGCTCTGGCAGCAGCTTATTGAGGCCCATCCCCATTACCGGCTCCTGGCTGAAGAAGTTCAGCTGACCTGGCAAAAGCAGACCCTGGGGGCGATCGACTTTCTGGTCGAAAACACCCAAACCGGACACCTGGAGCACTGGGAGGTCGCCATCAAGTTCTACCTGGCATTCCAGCAACAATGGCCGGGCCCGAACGCCAAGGATAACCTGGATAAAAAAACCACTCGGATGCTCGAGCACCAGCTCCAGCTGAGCCATCACCCGGCATTTATCGAGCAAGTCGCACCGCAGTATGGTATGCCAAACATCAAGCGCCTACTGATGCAGGGCCGCCTGTTTTACCCCCACCAGCAAGACACAACCGGCTCTTCACTGGCGGTTAACCCGCAGGCCCTGACCGGCAACTGGTGCTACCCGGCTCAAGCCGCGCAGTTGACGCTCAAACCCATCCGCAAGACACAGTGGATCAACCCGCCGAGCTATTGCGAACTGGAAACCCTGCTCGATGTGGATACCGTGACCGCCCCAACGCAGGCGATTGCACCGGATAATCAGGTCTGGTTCGTGATGCCCGAGGACTGGCCCCACCGGGACGGCTTCGAAAGCCTTGAGAACACACAATAAGTTGATTCATTCCTCGACTGATACAAAAACGCCCGGTCAGCCGACCGGGCGTTTTTCAAATGACTTGCCTAAGACAGGCTTACAGGCCGGCGTCGGCAAACACCTTGCTGACAATCTCCTGGGCTTCTTGCTCGATCAGCGCCAGATGCGCCTTGCCCCGGAAGCTTTCACAGTAGATCTTGTAAATATCTTCCGTGCCGGACGGACGGGCAGCAAACCAGCCATTTTCAGTGGTTACTTTCAAACCACCAATTGCGGCGCCATTGCCCGGCGCATGGGTCAGACGCGCAGTAATCGCATCACCGGCCAGGGTCTCAGTAGCCACCATCTCCGGAGACAGCTTGCTCAGCACGGCTTTTTGCTCACCATTAGCAACAGCTTGCAGGCGGTTGTACTCTGATGCGCCATGCTTGGCAGCCAGCGCTTCGTAGTATTGCTGCGGATTTTTACCGGTCACTGCGGTAATTTCCGCAGCCAACAGGCACAGCAAAATACCGTCTTTATCGGTTGACCAAGGGGTGCCATCCATGCGCAGGAAGGATGCCCCAGCACTTTCTTCACCACCGAAGCCCAGCTTACCGCTGTAAAGTCCGTCAACAAACCACTTAAAGCCGACTGGCACTTCACACAGCTCACGGCCGAGATCCGCAACCACCCGATCAATCAAAGCACTGGAGACCAGCGTTTTGCCGACCGCAACGTCTGCCGACCAATCCGGACGGTGACGATAGAGGTAATCAATGCACACCGCCAGGAAATGGTTCGGGTTCATCAGCCCGGCCGGGGTGACGATCCCATGGCGGTCGTAATCCGGATCATTGCCAAACGCCAGATCGTAGCTATCTTTGTGCGCCAGCAATCCCGCCATCGCATACGGTGACGAGCAGTCCATTCGAACCACGCCATCTTTATCGAGCGACATAAAGCGGAAAGACGGATCAATCGATTCGTCCACCAGGGTCAGATCCAGGCCGTATTGGCTGGCAATCTGACGCCAGTATTCAATGCCGGAGCCACCGAGCGGATCGACACCGATCTTGAGGTTGGCTTTCTGAATCGCAGCCATATCGATGACATTAACCAGATCGTCCACGTAAGGCGCCACCAGATCGCGCACCTCAACCAGATCGCTTGCCAGCGCCTGTTCGATCGAGATACGCTTCACAGCCACCATGCCCGCAGCAATAATTTCATTAGCACGAGACTCGATCGCTGTGGTTAGCGCCCCCTCAGCCGGACCGCCATGAACCGGGTTATATTTAATCCCGCCGTCTTGCGGTGGATTGTGGGATGGGGTGATCACAATGCCGTCAGCTTTGGCATCGTTGGCCAGGTTATGGCACAAAATGGCATGAGAAATGCCCGGTGTCGGCGTATAACCACGCCCTTCCTGAATCACCACCTGAACCCCGTTGGCCACCAGCACTTCGAGCGTTGACGCAAACGCAGGCTCAGACAGCGCATGGGTATCTTTACCAAGAAACAGCGGACCGGTGACGCCATTGGCAGCACGCACTTCTGCCACCGCCTGGGCAATCGCCCAGATGTGATGCTGGTTAAAGGTCCCCTTATCCGCGCTGCCGCGGTGGCCGGAAGTACCGAACGCCACGCGTTGCTGCAGGTTGTCAGCCTGCGGTGCAATCTGAAAATAGTTCGCCACTAACGCCGGAATGTTATGCATATCTTCTTGCCGGGCGCGCTGACCGGCTCGAGGATGGATCGCCATGAACTTATCCTTGTAAGTAAAGAGGCTTACGCCCGTTAAATTTCACCGCAAACTTTGTCGATGATCTCGGCGCCAAAATGCATTTTGTTCATCAGCTGCTCGACCATCTGGCGTTTGCGATCAGTATTGGTATTCGTAATGACCCAGAATGGCGTCTCCGGGATCGCTTTCGGCTTGGTCGTTTTACCACTTGCAAGCAGCGTCTCTTTACTTTCCGCAAAGTAAACCCGGGTGCGGCCTTTAATCGCAGCCGCTTCGGCAAAACCTTTTGGATCGATACGATAAAGCGAGGACAGAATCATCATGAAGCGGCCAATCGCTTTTTCCTGAGCGGCAAATTCATCAGAGATCAGCACAGATCGCATTTCTTTCACCCGATCCGAAGTCGACACGTTCCCCGCATCTTTACTGACCACAATGCCTTTCGGACGAACCGGCATCACCACCTCTGGCTGGGCGACACCGTCCTGACCAGGCACCATCAGCAGCCGGCGCAAAATATCGGATGCGCTTTCACCGATATGCTGGGTTTGGCTGGCGATATAACGATATAGCTCTTCGTCTACCTCAATACTCTTCATCGTAGTGTTCATTATCGTTCCGTTTAAAAATCACCGAGAGATTATAACGTGATACGCGGTTATACTCTACGGCAAAGCGTTATCAACAAGAGAAAATCGTCAGTGAATCTTCATTACCAAACCGACGGGCAAGGTGAAACGATCATTTTGATCCACGGGCTGTTCGGCAGTGCCGATAACTTAGGGCTTCTCGCCAGATCATTGAAAAATCAATATAAAGTGATCAGCGTCGATCTTCGTAATCATGGTCGTTCCCCCCACTCCGATACGTTTACCTATCAGGATATGGCCGCCGATGTGCTGGAAGTCATCGACCAGTGCGACATCGAGCGCTTCTCGCTGATCGGCCACTCGATGGGCGGCAAAGTTGCGATGGCCCTGACCGAGCTGGCGGCTCCCCGCCTCAATCATCTAATCGTGCTCGATATGGCGCCCGTCCACTACCAGGTCCACCGTCATGAGAATGTCTTTGCCGGATTGCAGGAAGTCGCGAAACATACCGTCAGCAGCCGTAGCGAGGCCGAGCACTACCTCGCCCGCCACGTCCAGGAGCCGGGTGTCCGTCAGTTCCTGCTCAAATCCTTTGCCAAAACAGACACCGGTTATGGCTGGCGTTTTAATGTCGACGGCCTGATTGCTAACTATGGCACCATTATGGGCTGGCACGATGTCCCGCCGTTTTCCGGCAAAACCCTGTTCATCAAAGGCCAGAACTCCGAATATATTCAAACCGAGCATCGCGCAGCGATTGCTCGGCAGTTTCCAAGTGCAAAAGCGCACATGGTCGCCAATACTGGCCACTGGTTACATGCTGAAAAACCAGACATTGTGAGCCGCGTCATTTTGAACTTTTTACAAGCCGATTAGACCGTTAACAGCAACCCATTGTCTGTGGTATAGTGCGCGCCTGACCTGGCTTTGGCGTCTGCAGTAAGGAGACATGAATGTTATACGAGCATATGGATTTGCTGGAATCCATTGGTCTGGATTTGCTATTTGCTGCCATTTTTTTCTTTATCGGTATGGCGATTAAAGATGTGCTAAAGCAAGGGAATGTCCCACCGTTCGGGCGGAAGATTGTCTGGGTGGTGCTTTGTCTGGGTTGTGCCGGCTTTGTCGCCAAAGGGCTGATCCAACTGAGCTGGGAAGGGGCAGGTATCGGCTGATATTCCGTTTCCGTATCTGATTTATTTGCAGAGTGCTTCTGGCCAACCACACAGGCGACACTTTGCAATATCCGGAAACGTTGAATCATGAACACAACGGGTAATGACATACGCCAGGCAGGAATTGTCCCCGCCGCTGAACAGACGTGCTGTCGTTGCCATCAGGGGTATCCCTGGGTCGATTTAAGTATGCCGTTATTACCACAATAGCGGCCAACCATTAATTTACGGGTAATCTCTACTATGGCGAGTGTAGGACTCTTCTTTGGTAGCGACACAGGTAACACTGAAGCCGTCGCGAAAATGATCCAGAAACAACTAGGTAAAAAACTGGTTGACGTGAAAGATATCGCTAAGAGCAGCAAAGAAGATATCGACAATTTTGACCTGCTCCTGCTGGGTATCCCAACGTGGTACTACGGCGAAGCGCAGTGTGACTGGGATGATTTCTTCCCTGAACTAGAGCAGATTGACTTCTCGACCAAGCTGGTTGCGATTTTTGGCTGTGGCGATCAGGAAGACTACGCCGAGTATTTCTGCGACGCCATGGGTACCGTTCGCGATATCGTGGAAGCGAAAGGCGGCACGATTGTCGGCCATTTCCCAACGGAAGGTTTTGAGTTCGAAGCATCCAAAGCCCTGGTCGATGACAACCACTTTGTTGGCCTGTGTATCGATGAAGATCGCCAGCCTGAGCTGACCGATGAGCGCGTTGAAAAATGGGTTAACCAAGTCTACGAAGAAATGTGCCTGGCCGAGCTGGCTGACTAACACACCCCTGCGACCAACATTTCAAAAAACGCGCCAAAACGGCGCGTTTTTTCTTTTCAGAAAACTGCCCCGTTCAAGTGGCCTGGTCAAACTTCTTGTGAACAAGTGGACGGCTCAACGGGTGCTTCCCGGTATTGCGGCTTTTTTCGGATATAGAGCACACGTCGAATCTGTGAGACCATTTCCCCCCGCGCATCATTCACATTCACCACAAATTCAGGGAAGTACTTCTCCCCATATTGGGTAGCCTGACGAATTTCCTGGACCCGCTCATCTGAGATCACAAACTCTGCCGTCAAATCCGTATTACCGGGCTTGATAAAATTAATTTCCGCCTGCTTGTCCCAGACATAATACTCCCTGCCCAAAATACCCATCAGCATCAAGGCATAAATCGGATCGGTCAGGGAAAAAATACTACCGCCATATTGGGTCCGGTTGGCATTCTTATTCCACCAGCGCAGTTTCAGCCGAACCGTCACACGGCGGTAATCGTCGGAAATCTGAACAATTTTGATCCCGGCCCCCCAAAAGGGTGGCCATAAATTCAGGGCGAACTTTACAAGCTTGGGGTGGTAGAAAAGCGCATTCACGGAGTTCTCCTGTGCCAACTGGTACGATGAGAACAATATACATACTTTTAACATCCTTGCAACCAAGGAAAACTTCTCAGATATGCAGACCCCGTATTTTTTAAGGTTTATTGTTGCCTAAGGGTCACTTATAATGAATATAAATGAGAACGACTACCGCACCGTTTTTTGCTGCGGCTAGCCAATAGGAAACTCGAATGTCAGATAACAATACTGCACTTAAGCAAGCAGGCTTAAAAGTCACGCTACCGCGTCTTAAAATTCTGGAAGTCTTGCAGAGCCCGGAATGCCAGCACATTAGTGCCGAAGACTTATACAAAAAGCTGATCGATATCGGTGAAGAGATTGGCCTGGCAACCGTTTACCGTGTTCTGAACCAGTTTGATGATGCCGGCATTGTGACCCGTCATCATTTCGAGGGTGGTAAATCTGTTTTTGAACTCGCAACGCAACACCACCACGATCACCTGGTCTGCCTGGACTGCGGCAAAGTAATTGAGTTTTCAGATGATCTCATTGAAGAGCGGCAAAAAGATATTGCAGCCAGCTTTAATGTCAAGCTGACCAACCACAGCCTGTACCTGTACGGCCACTGCATGGAAGGCGATTGCAGCAAGCACCCCGAGCTGCACGACCGCAAATAACTTCCTGCCCTCTTGTGCTTACCTGAGCGCACAAGACATAAAAAAACCAGCCATTTGGCTGGTTTTTTATATTCTCAATCAAGCCTAGTCGCCGATCTTGGCCCAGGTATCGCGCAGGCCGACCGTGCGGTTAAACACCAGGTTCTCTGAGTTTGAGTCTTTGCTGTCGGCACAGAAGTAACCCGTCCGCTCAAATTGGAACGCTTTCTCAGCTTCCGCTTTCGCCAACGACGGCTCAACAAAACCGTGTTTCACTTGCAGTGATTCCGGATTGATCACCGCAACGAAGTCATCCGCTGCGCCCGGATTCGGTACCGTGAACAGACGATCGTAGAGGCGGAACTCTGCCGGCAGTGCAGCTGCAGCAGAAACCCAGTGGATCACCCCTTTCACCTTACGGCCGTCCGCCGGGTTTTTCCCCAGGGTATCTTGATCGTAAGTGCAGTAAATCGTGGTGATGTTGCCGTCTTCATCTTTGTCGATGCGCTCAGCTTTAATCACATAGGCACCGCGCAAACGCACTTCCTTGCCCAGTACCAGACGCTTGTACTTCTTGTTCGCTTCCTCGCGGAAGTCTTCGCGCTCAATGTACACTTCGCGGCTAAACGGCACCTGACGGCTGCCCATCTCCGGCTTGTTCGGGTGATTGGCCACCTCCAGCAGCTCAGGCTCACCGTCAAAGTTTTCAATCACTACTTTGATTGGATCCAGCACCGCCATCGCACGCGGGGCGTTTTCGTTCAGGTCGTCACGAATACAGGACTCCAACGAGCTCATCTCGATGGTGTTATCCTGCTTGGTCACCCCAATTCGCTTACAGAACTCGCGGATCGAAGCCGGCGTGAAGCCACGACGACGCAGGCCCGAAATCGTTGGCATCCGTGGGTCATCCCAGCCAGAAACCAGATTTTCAGTCACTAGCTGGTTCAGCTTACGCTTCGACATCACGGTGTATTCCAGGTTCAGACGGCTGAACTCATACTGGTGCGGGCGAGCATCGATGGTGATGTTATCCAGGACCCAGTCATACAGACGGCGGTTGTCCATAAACTCCAGGGTACAGATCGAGTGAGTGATCCCTTCAAGCGCATCCGAAATACAGTGGGTGAAATCGTACATCGGGTAGATGCACCACTTGTCGCCAGTCTGATGGTGAGTTGCGAAGCGCACGCGGTACAGCACCGGATCACGCATCACCATAAACGGTGACGCCATATCGATCTTGGCGCGCAGGCACATCTTTCCTTCTTCCACTTCGCCACTTTTCATCGACTCGAACAGCGCCAGGCTTTCTTCGACCGGGCGATCGCGGTAAGGGCTTGGCTTACCCGGCTCAGTCAAGGTACCACGGAACTCGCGGATCTGTTCAGGGCTTAACTCATCAACATAGGCTAAGCCTTTTTGAATCAATTCAATTGCAAACCCGTACAGCTGGTCGA
The DNA here is from genome assembly GCF_024380015.1 of Photobacterium atrarenae. Classification (NCBI taxonomy): domain Bacteria; kingdom Pseudomonadati; phylum Pseudomonadota; class Gammaproteobacteria; order Vibrionales; family Vibrionaceae; genus Photobacterium; species Photobacterium atrarenae. The sequence goes on along the minus strand of NZ_CP101508.1, from coordinate 882,894 downwards.
AGTAGTTTGATGAGTAACAGATCTCACCGTCCCACTCAAAGCCCAGCCAGTTCACATCGTTTTTAATCGACTCAACGTATTCGATGTCTTCTTTCTCAGGGTTGGTATCATCAAAACGAAGATTACACTGGCCCTGATAGTCCTGAGCTATGCCGAAGTTCAAGCAGATGGATTTTGCATGACCGATATGCAGGTAGCCATTCGGCTCCGGCGGGAATCGGGTATGAACGCTTGTATGTTTGCCACTGGCTAGATCCGCATCGATGATCTGGCGGATAAAGTTAGTTGGACGAGCTTCAGACTCACTCATCAAAGACACCTCGTGTGCTTACAGGATTTGGGATTCTCTATGATCCATAAATATGGGTCACGACTCAACAAATAGTATGCATTGTTTGTCGATATGGATAAAAAAACCCCGCCGAAGCAGGGTTTCTTGAAAGATATCGCCAGTAAATCCTGTCGATTATAGTCAGGGAAGCAGACGCTTAAGGCAGTTTCACCGAAGAAAGATCTTCTGAAGCCGGAATTTTCTTCATCTCCCCGGCAACAATCTCCGCCAGTGGACCCAGAATCACCTGCAGGTTGTTGGTTCCCAGCTTCACAACCCCCATCGCGCCCAGCGCTTTCAGGGTTTTCTCATCAGCCAGGCTGCTGTCTTTCAGTGTCAAACGCAGACGCGTAATACAGGCATCAATGTTTTCCAGGTTGCCGTGGCCGCCCAACGCTTTCAGGTATTGCTTGGCCAGTTCACCGGTTTCTTGTGAGCCTGTCGCTGCACTGTCTTCAGTGCCCTCATCATCATCTTCACGGCCCGGCGTTTTCAGGTTGAACTTCACAATCACCGTACGGAAGATGACATAGTACAGTGCGAAGAACACCAGCCCCTGGACAATCAGCATGTACCAGTTCACCGCCAGCGGGTTACGCGTCGACAGGAACAGGTCGACAAAACCAGCCGAGAAACCAAAGCCAGCAATCCACTGCATTGAAGCGGCAATGTAAACCGACAGGCCTGCCAGCAGCGCGTGCAGCACATACAGTGCCGGCGCCAGGAACATAAAGGCAAATTCCAGCGGCTCAGTGACACCCGTGAAGAAAGAGGCGAAACCAGCGGCAATCATAATAGATGCAACTTTCTCTTTATTCTTGGCTTTAGCTGTATGGTACATCGCCAGCGCCGCCCCCGGCAGACCGAACATCATAATCGGGAAGAAACCAGCCTGATACATCCCGGTCACACCAGGAACGGCAGTCCCCTCAGCCAATGATTTCGCGCCACCGAGGAAGTTAGGAATATCATTAATCCCGGCAACATCAAACCAGAACACAGAGTTCAGCGCATGGTGCAGACCCACAGGGATCAGCAAACGGTTGAAGAAGGCATAAACCCCGGCACCTGCTTCGCCCAGTCCCTGAATCGCTTCACCGAAGGAAACCAATCCACCGTACACCGTCGGCCAGATGAACATCAGCACAAACGCCATGAAAATACCGGCTACAGACATCAGAATCGGGACCAGGCGCTTACCGGAAAAGAAGGCCAGGGCTTTATGCAGCTCAACATGGGAATAACGGTTATAGATTTCTGCTGCCACAATACCGACCAGAATACCGACAAACTGGTTCTTAATCTTGCCAAAGGCCGCCGGAACTTCGCTCAGTTCAAGTCCCTGAATCTGTGCAACTGTACCCGGTGCCAGCAGGGTGGTCACCACCAGGAAGCCAACAAAGCCGGACAATGCCGCCGCACCATCTTTGTCTTTCGACATCCCGTAGGCAACACCGACCGCGAACAGGACCGACATATTGTCGATAATGGCCGCACCCGCTTGGATCATAAAGGCCGCCACGGCACTGTTAGCCCCCCAGCCTGTTGGGTCAATCCAGTAGCCAACCCCCATCAGTATTGCTGCGGCAGGCAATGTGGCGACTGGCACCATCAACGCCTTACCGACTTTTTGAAAATATCCAAGAATATTCACCTTGATTCCCCCTGTGGTTTTCTCAGATGTCGTAGGGATAACTTATTTTAGCTATCCGATTAAGTTATCAGCAGTGTAAGAGATTAATTTTGACCCGCAAATTAAAACCTCAACAATTGTGATCATTATCACCAGCTCAGGCTATAGCTGAGCGATTTTGCTAGCCCGATCATAAAACTTATTTTATCATTCAAAACAAAGGATGAATCCGCTACGATTTTATTGTGTTTTCTACTGGAATGAGGTGTCACCGTGAGACTAATCCCACTGCAAGATGCGAAAGAAGTTGGACTGTGGTCAGCACGCTATATCGCTGATCGTATTAATAAATTTCGACCTACAGCTGAACGCCCATTTGTGCTGGGCCTGCCAACGGGCGGGACTCCGTTAGCAACATATAAACGCTTGATTGAGCTTTATAAAGCTGGAGAAGTAAGTTTCAAGCATGTGGTGACCTTCAACATGGATGAATACATCGGTATTCCGGCAGACCACCCGGAATCTTACCGGAGCTTCATGTTTAACAACTTCTTTAACCATATTGATATTCAAGAAGAAAACATCAACCTGCTGAACGGAAACACCGCAGATCACGAAGCTGAATGTCAGCGTTACGAAGCGAAAATTAAGTCCTACGGTCAGATCCACCTCTTCATGGGCGGCGTCGGCAACGACGGGCATATCGCCTTTAACGAACCGGCCTCTTCACTTTCTTCCCGGACCCGGATCAAAACTCTGACGGAAGACACGAGGATTGCCAATTCCCGCTTCTTTGAAGGCAACATCAACCAGGTTCCGAAATATGCCCTGACCATAGGCGTTGGTACCCTGCTCGATGCCAAAGAGATCATGATCCTGGTGACCGGTCATGCCAAAGCCCAGGCACTTGAAGCAGCGGTTGAAGGATCGGTCAACCATCTGTGGACGGTTTCCGCCCTGCAACTGCATCCGAAGTCCCTGATTGTTTGCGATGAACCATCCACTCAGGAGTTGAAAGTAAAAACTGTGAAGTACTTCCAGGAACTGGAAGCTGACAATATCAAACACCTGTAAGGAATTGTTCATGTACGCGCTGACCAACTGTCGTATTTTTACCGGGAGCGATGTGCTGAATCACCACGCCGTTATCATTGACGGCGTGAACATTCATGCTGTTTGCCCAGAAACTGAACTGCCTGAAGGCATTGAGGTTTATGATCTGGCTGGTGCCAACCTCACCCCTGGCTTTATTGATCTACAACTCAATGGTTGTGGCGGTGTCATGCTCAATGACGAGATCAACGCCGACACCATCCACACCATGCACCGCGCTAACCTGAAATCCGGCTGCACCAGCTTTCTGCCGACGCTGATCACCTCTTCTGATGAAGATATGAAAGCCGCGATCAAAGCCGCACGCGACTATCACAGCCAGTACCAGAATCACTCGCTCGGCCTGCACCTGGAAGGGCCTTACCTGAACGTGATGAAAAAAGGCATCCACAGTGTCGAGCATATTCGCCGCTCAGATGATGCGATGATCCGTACCCTGTGCGATAACGCCGACATTATCACCAAAGTCACCCTGGCACCGGAGCGCAACGATCACAGTCACATCCGCCAGTTGGCCGATGCCGGGATTATCGTTTCCGCCGGACATACCAATGCCACCTATGTTGAGGCCCGCCAAGGGTTTGAGTCCGGGATCACCTTTGCCACCCATCTGTTCAATGCCATGAGCCCGATTGCCGGTCGTGAACCAGGAATGGTCGGCGCCATTTACGATACCCCGGAAGTCTATACCGGCGTCATCGCCGATGGTTTCCATGTCGACTATGCCAACATTCGAATCGCCCATCGCCTGAAAGGCGATAAGCTGGTTCTGGTTACCGATGCAACTGCGCCTGCAGGAGCAGACATTGATCACTTTATTTTTGTCGGTAAGAAAGTATATTACCGGGGTGGCAAGTGCGTCGATGAAAACGGCACGCTTGGCGGCTCAGCACTGACCATGATTGAAGCGGTTCAAAACAGTGTTGAGCATGCAGGAATCGCCCTGGACGAGGCAGTACGCATGGCTACTCTGTATCCTGCCCGCGCGATCGGCGTGGACAAGACACTGGGGGCTATCAAAAAAGGCATGGTGGCTAACCTGGCTGTTTTTGATCGCGATTTCCACGTTCAGGCGACGGTTGTTAACGGCAATTACGAGCAGAACTAAACTATGACAGGCGGACAAATTGGTAATGTTGATCTGGTTAAACAGCTCAATAGTGCAGCAGTTTACAGACTCATTGACTTGCAAGGCCCTATTTCTCGAATTCAGGTCGCTGACGTCAGTCAGCTTGCGCCTGCGAGTGTGACAAAAATTACCCGCCAGTTGTTAGAGCGCGGCCTGATCAAAGAGGTCGCGCAGCAAGCTTCCACCGGTGGTCGCCGGGCTATTTCCCTGACCACCGAATCGACCCCGTTCCACGCCATCGCGATCCGTCTGGGTCGTGACTATATTGAGCTCACCATTTTTGATCTCAGCGGCAAGCATGTGGCCAGCGCTGCCCATCCGTTCGTTTACACCGACCAGCAGGCACTCACCGACGGCCTGATTGGTCACATCCGCCAGTTTATCGCGGACAATCAGGGCGTCATGCGTGAGCTGGTTGCATTTGGGATCACCCTGCCGGGCCTGATTGATCCGGAAAATGGTGTCGTTGAATACATGCCGCATATCGAGATCAGCCAGCCTTTCCCGCTGGGTACATTGATCCGCGACACGTTCGGCGTATCCTGTTTTGTCGGCAACGATATCCGCGGCCTGGCGCTTGCGGAACACTATTTTGGGGCCAGCCAGGACTGCAGCGATTCCATTCTGGTCAGCGTCCACCACGGCACCGGTTCAGGGATCATCGTCAATGGTCAGGTCTTCCTCGGCCATAACCGCAACGTCGGCGAAATCGGCCACATCCAAATTGATCCCCTCGGGGATAAATGCCAGTGCGGCAACTTCGGCTGCCTGGAGACCGTCGCTTCCGATCCGGCCATCATTCAGCAAGTCCAGAGCCGGCTCGATCAAGGCTACCCGAGCAGCTTACAGACGCTGGAAGAAGTCACCATGCCGGCCATCTGCGAGGCGGCCAACAAAGGGGATGAGCTGGCAAGCCAAGCCCTGATCAAAGTCGGTAATCACCTCGGGAAAGCCCTGGCGATGACGATTAATTTGTTCAACCCGCAAAAGATTGTAGTCGCCGGTCAGATCACAGGCGCCAAGGAGATTGTCTTCCCGGCAATCCGCCGTTGTATCGAAACCCAGTCACTGTCCACCTTCCATAAAGATCTGCCGATTGTCGCCTCTGAACTCTATCATCAGCCAACGATCGGTGCTTTTTCGATGATCAAGCGTGCGATGCTGAACGGGGTATTACTGCAACGCCTGCTGGAAGACTGATGTCATCCTGACCGGCGATAACCAGGCAACTCCCCATCCCACCAGCAATTAAATCGTAACAATTTAACGGGGGCATGTTCCGGACAGGCACATGCCCCTTATGCTATATTGCGCCGCAAAAATAATATCGCATACCGCCATCACGGCAGCGCTGAACGTGATTGGTTTTGTTATAACAGTAATTTAGGAACATCAGTCTCTCTATGGAACTCATTTACATCATTGCCGCTTTTCTGGCCGGCTACCTCGCGCTCAGATGCAAGCTCCCGCCACTGGTGGGATTTCTGGTCGCCGGTTTCGCCCTGAACTCTACGGGCTACCAATCGACTGAAGTACTCTCGACCCTGGCCGATCTGGGGGTCACACTCCTGCTGTTCTCGATTGGCCTGAAACTCGACATCAAAACCCTGCTGGCAAAAGAAATCTGGGGCGGCGCCACCCTGCATAACCTGCTGACCACCGGGCTGTTCACCCTGGCCTTACTGGCGCTGAAACAGCTGGGCCTGGGGATGCTCAGCGAGCTGGATCTGACGCAGTTGGCGCTATTGGCCTTTGCGCTCTCCTTCTCCAGTACCGTCTTTGCAATCAAGGCACTGCAGGAAAAAGGGGAGCTCAACGCCACCTACGGTACCCTGGCCATCGGTATTCTGGTAATGCAGGATATCTTCGCTGTGATCTTCCTGACGGTCTCGACTGGCAAAATTCCCGAGATCACCGCCCTGGCGCTGTTTGCCCTACCGCTGCTGCGCCCTTCCCTGTTTAAGATCCTTGACCGGGCGGGTCACGGTGAAATGCTGGTGCTCTACGGCATCTTCCTGGCCCTGGTTGCCGGTGCCGGGCTATTTGAAGCGGTCGGGATGAAGGCCGACCTCGGCGCGCTCATCATGGGGATGATGCTGGCTGCGCACCCGAAAGCATCCGAGATGTCTAAATCCCTGTTCAACCTCAAAGAGCTGCTGCTGGTCTGCTTTTTCCTCAACATCGGCCTGTCAGAGGAGCCGACCCTGGACGGGTTTCTGATGGCCCTGCTGCTACTGCTGCTGCTGCCGCTGAAAGGGATCCTCTATTACGGCGTGTTTAATTTGTTCCGGTTCCGGGTGCGCACCTCAATGCTGGGCACCCTGACCCTGTTTAACTACAGTGAGTTCGGCCTGATTGTCGGCGGGTTGGCCTATAATCTGGGGCTGTTACCGGGCAGCTTCCTGGTCGCAATTGCCATTGCCGTTTCGATCTCTTTCCTGATTTCCGCGCCGCTGAACAGTGCCGGCCATCGCCTGTATAAAGATGCCTCCAAATGGCTGAAGGAGTTTGAACCGGAGAAACTCAACCCGAGCGATCGCCTGATCGATCTGGGCGATAAGAAAATCATGATCCTGGGAATGGGGCGGATCGGCACCGGCGCCTATGATGAACTGGTGAACCGTTTCGGTGATCAGGTGGTGGGGATTGAAACCCGGGAAGATTCCGCCAAGCAGCATCAGGAAGCCGGCCGCCATGTGATCCACGGCGATGCCACGGACCCCGACTTCTGGGCTCGGGTGATTTCAAAGCACAGCACCGAGCTGATCCTGCTCGCAATGCCGCACAGCCAGGCCAATACGTTTGCATTAGAGCAGATCCGCGAGCGGAACTACCAGGGGAAAATTGCCGCCATTGCCAAATACAGTGATGATGAAGACATTCTTCATGAGCTGGGGGTCGATGCCGCGTTCAATATCTACAATGAAGCCGGTAGCGGCTTTGCCCGCCACGTCTGCGAGCACTTATCTCCACAGATCAGCCCGTTAGCGAAGGGATAATCCCGCCGCCTTGACTGAAACGGCAGCTTCGGCTGCCGTTCGTTTTTTTGAGCAAAAATCACCCCAAATATAGAATTAATTCAGTTAAGCTCATTTTTTCCGAATTTTATTCACCAGCAAGGCTTTTGTTTCATTGAATATGGATTTATGGTTGCAATTCATTACCGAATACGCAATTTTAACAATCAGCAACAGGGAACGCACAACACGCTCAAAGTGCCCCTGAAAAATTACGGATAGCAAGTTAAGTCGGAGTCAGAAGTATGTGTTCAGTATTCGGTATCCTAGATATAAAAAGTGATGCGGCGGCATTGCGCGAAACCGCGTTGGAGATGTCCAAGAAAATGCGCCATCGCGGTCCGGACTGGTCCGGGATCTACTCATCAGACAAAGCCATCCTGGTGCATGAGCGCCTGGCAATTGTCGACCTCAACAGCGGCGAACAGCCGCTGTACAACGCGGATCGAACACAAGCCCTGGCCGTGAACGGCGAGATCTACAACCACAAAGAATTACAGGCCGAATTCGCCCCTGACTACCCATTCCAGACTGAATCCGACTGTGAAATTATCCTAGCCCTGTATAAAGAAAAAGGCCCGGAGCTGCTGGACTACCTCAACGGCATTTTTGGCTTCATTCTGTATGATGAGCAGGAAGATGCGTATCTGATCGGCCGCGACCATATCGGGATTATCCCGCTCTACCACGGCTATGACGAGCATGGAAACTACTATGTGGCCTCAGAAATGAAATCCCTGGTCCCTGTGTGTAAAACCATCAGCGAATTCCCTCCGGGTCATTTCCTGTGGAGCAAGAACGGTGAGCCGGTCCGCTACTACAAACGTGACTGGATGAACTATGACAGCGTGGCCGAAGCCAACACGGATAAAGTTGCCCTGGCCGATGCGCTGGAGAGTGCGGTCAAACGCCAGTTGATGACCGATGTCCCGTATGGCGTGCTGCTGTCAGGTGGCCTGGACTCTTCCGTGATTTCAGCGATCACCAAGAAGTTTGCCGCCCGCCGGATTGAAGATGACGAGCAATCAGAAGCCTGGTGGCCAACCCTGCACTCCTTTGCCATTGGCCTGGAAGGTGCGCCGGATCTGAAAGCGGCCAAGGAAGTTGCCGATCATATCGGCACTGTCCACCACGAACTGACCTATACCGTGCAGGAAGGCTTGGATGCCATTCGTGATGTGATTTACCACATCGAAACCTATGACGTGACCACCATTCGAGCATCCACGCCAATGTACCTGATGTCACGTAAGATCCGCGCCATGGGGATCAAAATGGTGCTCTCCGGTGAAGGGGCTGATGAAGTCTTCGGCGGTTACCTGTACTTCCACAAAGCGCCAAACGCCAAAGAGTTCCATGAAGAGACCGTCCGTAAGCTACTGGCACTGAACATGTTCGACTGTGCCCGTGCCAACAAGTCCATGGCCGCCTGGGGAATTGAAGCGCGTGTTCCATTCCTGGACAAAGAGTTTCTGGAAGTTGCCATGCAAATTAACCCGCAGGACAAGATGTGCGGCAACGGCAAGATGGAAAAACATGTCATCCGTGAGTGCTTCGGCCATTACCTGCCGGAATCAGTTGCCTGGCGCCAGAAAGAGCAGTTCTCGGATGGTGTCGGCTATAGCTGGATTGATTCACTCAAAGAAGTGGCAGAGGCAAAAGTCACCGAGCAGCAGCTGGAAACCGCGAAGTTCCGCTTCCCGTACAACACGCCAACCACCAAGGAAGGCTACATGTACCGTGAGATTTTCGAAGAGCTATTCCCGCTGGAAGATGCGGCCAAGTGTGTCCCGGGCGGTCCATCAATTGCCTGCTCCAGCGCCAAAGCAATTGAGTGGGATGAAAGCTTCAAGAACAGTGCCGATCCTTCAGGCCGTGCTGTGGCAGCCGTCCACAACGAAGCTTACGAGAAGCAAGCCTAATTGCTCTAAAGCGTTCAGATATCCATAAAAAAAACCGCCATTTGGCGGTTTTTTTATAAAAGGTATTGCAAGCATTAAAAGTAGAACCGAGTACCAAACACAAACCGGGTAAAGCTATCTTCGACCCCATCTTTAGTAACATTGATATCATCCGTGGCAATGTTGTAGTTCACTTCAGCACTAATCGCCACATTGGTATTGATGAAGTATTTCACCCCACCAGAGAACTTGACGTTCAGCGCCGTCGCATCTTCAAAGTCGAAATCAAAATCGCCGTCACTCCCGCTCAGGTTGGCAACCTGAAATGCGGTCCCCAAGTAAGGCACCCAGTTACTGGTATTGGTAAAGTTGTACTCGGTGAAAAAACCAATCTGGAACTCTTGCGTGCTGTCGCTCATATTGAGATCCAGCACGCCACCAATTTCCCAGTCATCCCGAATGAAGTAGCCGTAAGAGGTATTGAGCAGGAACAGGTAGTCATCAACGTAGTCGAGATCTAAACTCCCCTGCAAGCCAAATTCCTGCGTCCCTTTCGACAGATCAACATAATTCGCCATGACGGCCGGAGCCGACAGAACAGAAAAGAGCGCCAGCACCACTGCATTCTTCTTCATTTCTCTCTCCTTTTTGTCTTATGCATGCCAATAAAGCATAGAAGTAAGACGTACTATCAGCGAATATAATTTTGTAAACACAATCGAGTAGGAGGAGGCCTCACGGCCTCCGTCCTCTCACACCACCGTACAAGCGTGGGTCGCATACGGCGGTTCCGAATATATTTTCAGTGACTCGTACCCATCTCGCAACGAGTACAGACCCATCTCCTTGAACCATTTCATTGGCATGGCCTGATTGAGCTGGGGCGATAAAGCCAAGTGCCACCACCCTTTATCTGACATCGCCAGCTTCCACGCATTGCGTTCGCTTACACCCTCTTGGCGTAACCATGTCGCTATGCTGTATCTGCGCTTGCGCTGCTTGAGGCGATAGCACCGTAAGCGCCGCCTTATCCATTCATCCAAGCGCTGCATCGCGCTTTTCCGTATGGCAAGCTTGAAATAGTGTTGCCAACCTCTTAGGTATTGAGTGAGTTCGACTAGGACTGTCTTCAACTCTCGCCCTCGATTCCGCTTCGTTATTTGACGCACTCGCTTCTTCATCTGAGTTTGTGCTGTCTTCGAGATATAGATGCTTCCATCTCGGTGAAAGCGATGGCCTAGGTAAGTCCGCTCTGTCACTCTCGTTGCCGCACTTTTCTCACGGTTAACCCTGAGTTTCAGTTTCTGCTCCAAGAACTCCGTGATTGAGGCTTTTACTCGATTGGCGGCTTCCTTACTGTGCACGTAGATTTGGCAGTCGTCTGCATATCGGCAGAACTTATGCCCTCTTCGCTCAAGCTCTTTATCCAACTCATCTAATACGATATTTGATAGCAGCGGAGATAATGGTCCACCCTGTGGCGTCCCTCGTTGCCTCTGCTCAACTAACCCGTTTCGCATTATGCCTGCCTGTAGGTATGACCTGACCAGCTTCAGGACCCGTTTATCTGTGATGTCCTCCGATAGCCTGTGCATCAGTTTATCGTGGTTCACAGTATCGAAGTATTTCGCCAGGTCTATGTCGACTACATAACCCCGCCCCTCCCTGATGTAGTGGCTTGCTGCCACCAATGCATGGTGGGCACTGCGGTTAGGCCTGAACCCATAACTGTTGCTTGAGAACTGAGGTTCGTAGATATCTGTCAGTACTGAGGTAATGGCCTGTTGGACTACCCTATCAAGTACAGTTGGGATACCTAGCTGCCTCACTCCCCCGCTGGGTTTGGGAATTTCTACACCCAGAACGGGTTGCGGTTGGTAGCTCCCGTCCAGAAGGCTCTGGCGGAGCGCTTGCCCATTAGAAGACTGCCGAAGCATCGAGATAGTCGCTGTTATGTCGAGTTTATCAACCCCAGCACATCCCTTGTTCTTCTTCACTCTTCTCAGGGCTTGGTTCAGATTTGTTGAGGAGCAGATCCGCTCCATCAACTGAGTTGAGGTCACCAAGACTCGTCCTCCTGTCTACGCCGATCATGCTTGTCATTCTTCGTGGCCATGAGCGTCACTTGCGGTGTTGCCCAGTAGTACGTAGAGATGTTGTTCATCTTGCTATGACCCCACATGATTGAGTGTCTAGTGACTGCTTCTTGATATATTCAGTTCCGGCCTTCCCTTGGGTTGTACTTCCCCAAGGTACTATGCCTTCTGCTGACTTCTTATTACCCGTCACACAACATCACTGTTGTATTAGTCTCATCCGAGACAGGTCGTAAGATCTCCCGAGGTAAGACGTTGTTCTTTCCCTTGGCTGTGCCTGATTTACCCGTACACACTTCCCGTCGAGGCATTGGGCTGTTCTATATATTGCTAGGTTACCCAAGTTGTACTGGCCTACTATCAGGTTTCTGTTCGTCACACCCAAGTTTTGCCGTTTGCTTCCTTCAGATCCCACCTCACGGTGGGCACCCTTGCATAGGCTAACGGTTCTCGCTCGACTGAGCCCGTAGAGGACTTTCACCTCCTAGAACAACGCCATGCTCGGCGCACAATAACAACGGGGCCAATCGATGATTGGCCCCGTTCACAATGACATCCGATTCAGATCAACGCTCCCAGTATGCCTCTTCCAGGCTGTCTTCGCGTTCCGGCAGACCACGCGACAGTCGCGGCGAATGCTGTGCCAGCACTTCATAGCTCACGCGGTTTGAATACAGGCAGACCTGCGAAAATGAAGAATAGGTCAGGAAGTTGTGTTTGTGCTTGCTTGATTTTGGCACATTCTCTTTATGGTAGCGGTTCGCCGCCATATCATGCAGCAGCGCAGACAGCGCTCCATCCCCGGCCCCATTGGTGTTTTTAATCCGCTCTGGACCGCCCATGTACGGGGCGATATGAGAGAAGACCTTCATCGGCGCTTCACATTGCGCTTTGAGCATCGGGCGACTGAACTCATAACGGTTAAACTCTGGGATCTCTCCCGGCAGCAGTGGCAGGCTGGTTTCGCGCTTAGCCGACTCCTCCGTGTAACCGGCTGTATACAAACCAATCGGACCTGCAGTACACAGGACCAAGTCAACCCAGTCCAGGGTTTTCTCGGAAGCCATCAGCGGATCGCTCTCGCCGGTCAGTGCTTCCGCTTCATCCTCATTCATCGCCACCACGGTGACATGCTCATTGAGAAAATCGCGCCACCACTGTGGATCGTCTTCAATCACAAACTTGGTGCCCAGGGTCAGCACAACCGGCACATCGTACTTTTTAGCGTACTCAATCGCTCGCATAGTCGCTTCCGGCATCGGATCGCCTTCTTTACAGCGCACCAGGTAGGCGGTTAACACCAGTGCAGAGGCCCGCTCGAACACAGACTCCGGGATACTCTCCGGGCTCAACTGGTTCATCCGGCCTTCATTGATGGCAAAAGTTCGCTCGCCATCGGCGGTGATCAGGGCAAAACAGCGACCAATCGGCCCGGTCACCGGCTGCAGGTGGTTCATGTCCATCCGGCTGGAGGTATTGCACAGGTAGCGATAGGCGTAGCTGCCAATTTCAATATCCTTGCTCATCACCCCCAACAAAACAGACTTGTCATCTGCCAGGACCGAGTAGTTGTGCAGGGTATTGCCAATGGTACCGCCAGCAAACTCATGGCTGATCAGCTCCTGATCTTTCAGCTCCTGATACAAAGCTTCCGCTTTTTCATCGGAGATCACCAGGGAATGGCCTTTACTCAGCTCATAACGTTCCAGGAACTTATCATCAACACAGGCTTCAATATCCACCAGCGTCTGATCAATGCCGACCACATGGGTACGCGTCAAACGCTTTTCGTGCTTGGCTTGACTCAGAAGCGGATCACGCGCATGGACGGGAAAATAGTGCTTGGATTTACGTTGGCCTGGAAATTTCATGTCTGTGAGCTGTCAGTTGAAAAAATTGTGCGAATTCTATCACAGAATATAGATCAGAAAAGAAAAAGCTCTCATGGATATTGAGAGCTTTGACACCTTTTCGCACACTCAGCCGCCAGAAGCCGGCCGGCTACCACCCCTGGCTATGCTGTCGGACCAACGCAGCCATCAACTCAATATGGGCAGGGTTATCATTGAGGCATGGGATCAGATGGAACGACTCGCCCCCGGCTTCGAGGAAAGTCTCCCGACACTGCTCGGCGATCTCCTCCAGGGTTTCCAGGCAATCCACCGAGAAAGCCGGACACATCACATCAAGCCGTTTCACCCCTTTTTTGGCCAAGTCTGCAATCGTCTGTTCTGTGTAGGGTTTGAGCCACTCCTCACGACCGAAAATCGACTGATAACTCATGCTCATCTGCTCACGCGGCATCGCCAGCTTTTCCGCCAGCAGTGCTGTGGTACCATGGCAATGTTCCGGATACGGATCACCCAGATCCGCATAACGTTTCGGGATCCCGTGATACGAGCACAGCAGGTAATCCGGTTGGCCGTGAACCTGCCAGTAATCGGTTACAGACGCCGCCAGGGCGCTGATATAGGCCGGGTGATCATAGTACTGATTGACAAAGCGCAGCTCCGGAATCTCCGGTTGTGACTTGAGCACTTTCGCCACTTTGTCAAATACCGCCGCGGTCGTCGTCCGTGAGTATTGCGGGTACAGCGGCAACACCAAGACTTTCTTGCACCCTTGTTGCTTTAAACGATCCAGCCCCGAGCGAATACTCGGATTGCCATAGGTCATCCCCAGCTCAACCGGCACATCCAGCAACGCTGCCAGTTGCTGTTGCTGGCGACGGGAATAGACCAGCAGCGGCGAGCCTTCTTCCATCCATACCGACTGATAGAGCTTAGCCACTTTCGGCGAGCGGATCGGCAGGATGGCGCCATGGAGGATCGGACACCACAACCAACGGCTCATATCGACCACCCGCGGGTCGTGCAAAAACTCAGATAAAAATCGCTTCACGGCGGCCGGGGAAGCTTCATCCGGTGTGCCCAGATTCACCAGCAAAACACCAAATGCGTTTCCGGATGCGTTGTTATTATTGCTCATACTTTCCTTCGCGATATTGAAATCTCACCTCAAGCCAGTCGATACCGGCCCGGGCTCAAAGCAGACCTGTCATACCCAGCTGATGATGTCGATGCGCGACTGCATCAGATGGGTAACAACTCTATCAGCTTTATGAAAACATGCATCTTATACCCGTCTAAATCCCTATCAGATCACTGAAAAATACATTTTCAGGCCCATAAAATAAAAACGGGCCAGCCCGAAAGCTAACCCGTCTATTTCTCGCTGCTGTCGCGTCGTCAATTAAGACAACGCTTTTTCCAGCTCAGCACTGACTTCAGCAACAGGCTGAGTTCCATCAATTTTGATGTACTGGGTCTTACCGGCTTCAGCTTCTTTGCCGTAGTAGGCAATCAGCGGCGCAGTTTGGTCGTGGTAAACGCCCAGACGCGCACGAACGGTTTCTTCTTTGTCGTCATCACGAACAACCAGCTCTTCACCGGTCACGTCATCTTTACCTTCAACCTTCGGCGGGTTGTAAACCACGTGGTAAGTCCGGCCAGATGCCAGGTGCGCACGACGGCCCGCCATTCGCTCAACAATCACATCATCAGCCACGTCAAACTCAATCACGTAGTCGATATCGACGCCGATCTCTTTCAGACCGTCAGCCTGAGGGATCGTGCGTGGAAAACCGTCCAGCAGGAAGCCTTTTGCACAATCGTCTTCAGCAATACGCTCTTTTACCAGACCAAGGATGATATCGTCAGACACCAGCTGTCCAGCATCAATGACTGATTTGGCTTTTTTACCTAGCTCAGTACCAGCTTTGATGGCAGCGCGAAGCATGTCACCGGTTGAAATTTGTGGAACACCAAATTTCTCCATGATGAATTGTGCCTGAGTACCTTTACCTGCACCTGGAGCGCCCAGAAGAATGATGCGCATCTTAAATCCCCTTTACGTAAATGGAGTTTTTCGAAAAAAAAAAAGAAAAATACACTGATTAGCCTGCAGTCGCAAGCCCGGTCCAAAGACCGGGCCCGGATTACATACGTTATCAGAATACTATTTGAAGCCAGTATCGGAATCGATTCGACCTTAGTCTGCCCCGATCCCGAGGCCAAATTGTATCTTAAGCCAGCAGCTTGTTCACCGCAGCCAAGAACTGGGATGGATCATCCATCGAGCCACGCTCAGCCAACATAGCCTGACCCAGCAGCATCTCGACCCAGCGGCCAAAGGCTTCTTCATCCGCTTCATCTGCCATTTTCGTGACCAGGGCATGGTTCGGGTTCAGCTCGAAAATGTACTGCACCTCCGGTGCATCATGACCGGCCGCAGCCAGCAGCTTGGCCATTTGCGTGCCCATTTCGTGCTCGTCGGTCACCACAACCGCCGGGGTATCCGTCAGCTTAAACGTGGTACGTACATCTTTGACCCGATCGCCCAGGTAAGATTTGGTGCGCTCAACGACCGACTTGAACTCTTCCTCGGTCTCTTTCTGCTTCTCTTTCTCTGCTTCGTCTTCAAACTTGGACAGATCCAGATCCGCCTTGGTGATCGCTTGGAATGATTTGCCGTCAAATTCAGGCAAGTGACTCATCAGCCATTCGTCAATGCGATCGTGCATCAGCAGCACTTCCAGCCCTTTGGCACGGAACTGCTCCAGGTGCGGGCTGTTCTTCGCCGCGCTGTAGCTGTCAGCCGTCAGGAAGTAAATCTTCTCCTGGCCCTCTTTCATCCGGGAAACATAGTCAGCCAGGGAAACATTCTGCTCCGCACTGTCGTTGTGCGTTGAGCTAAAGCGCAGCAGGCCGGCAATTTTCTCGCGGTTGGCAAAATCTTCTGCCGGGCCTTCTTTCAGTACCTGGCCAAACTCGTTCCACAGCGTCTGGTACTTCTCGCTGTCGTTGTTGGCCAGACGCTCCATCATCGTCAGGGCACGCTTGGTACACGCCTTACGCAGCGCCTGTGTCACCTTGTTGTCCTGCAGAATTTCGCGCGACACGTTCAGCGGCAGATCGTTGGAATCAATCAGGCCACGCATAAAGCGCAGGTAAGTCGGCATAAACTGCTGGGCATCATCCATAATAAACACGCGCTGAACATACAGTTTCAGGCCATGCTTACTATCACGGTTATTCAAATCCCACGGCGCTTTCGAGGGGATATAGAGCAAGCTGGTGTAGTCCTGCTTGCCTTCGACGCGGTTGTGGCTCCAGCTTAGCGGCTCGGCAAAGTCATGGGACACATGCTTGTAGAACTCTTTGTATTCTTCGTCGCTGATGTCCGACTTGTTCCGGGTCCACAGCGCTTGCGCCTTGTTGATCTGCTCCCACTTGGTGCCGGTTTCCTTGCCTTCTTCATCCCGCTCAGTGGTTTGGATGAAGACCGGGATCCCGATGTGATCAGAATACTTGCCGATAATATCACGCAGGCGGTACTCACTCAGGAACTCTTTTTCATCCTCACGCAGGTGCAGGATGATCTCAGTCCCCCGGCTGGCTTTCTCGATATCTTCAACCGAGTAGTCCCCTTCCCCGGTCGATTCCCAACGCACAGCCTGATCGGCAGCCACACCGGCGGCACGGGTATTGACCGTCACGCGGTCGGCGACAATGAAAGAAGAGTAGAAACCGACCCCGAACTGGCCGATCAGCTGCGAGTCTTTCGACTGCTCTTCATTCAGCTTGGCAAAAAAGTCTTTGGTGCCGGACTTGGCAATGGTGCCCAGATGCTCCACGACTTCGTCACGGGTCATCCCGATACCATTATCATGAATGGTCAGCGTCCCGGCATCCGCGTTGAAAGACAGCTTCACGCCCAGCTCTGCGTCGTTCTCATATAAATCAGGTTGGGACAACGCGCGGAAGCGCAGTTTATCCGCCGCATCTGACGCATTAGAAATCAGCTCACGCAAAAAGATCTCTTTGTTAGAGTACAGTGAGTGGATCATCAGATGGAGCAGCTGCTTTACTTCCGATTGAAAGCCGCGTGTCTCCTTATTTTTATGAATAGTTTGCTCGCTCATTTCAACTCCGTAACTCGTCGTATTACGTAATCAATAAAATTCTCTAATTACATAAGGGCAGAATTTATCATTTCAACCGTTCAGGGTACTTTTTATCGCCAAACAGCCCCAGATGACACGGCTTTAGGTTTTTTCAGCCTGAATTTTTATATTTTTACATTCAGAGCTGATTCAGTCAGACCATGGTATACATACCGCCGAATTGTTCCCTTCGGCAATATCCATGAATAACACCTCAAATAAATATTTGATTGGTCAACGATTCCTTTTTGACCCCTGTGACAACAGTCTTACCGACCAATGGGAAGACCAGGAGCTGATCCGCCTTGGCAGTAATGAGAGCCGCGCCCTGAGCCTGCTGATTGCAGAGCCGGGAGCGATCATCGCTCGAGCCAGACTCCATGATTATGTCTGGCGGGAGCAAGGGTTTGAGGTCGATGACTCCAGCCTGACCCAGGCCATTTCCACCCTGCGTAAAGCGCTGAAAGACTCCACCAAATCACCCGGGTTTATTAAAACAGTGCCCAAGCGCGGCTATCAGATGATCGCCAGTGTTCGAGATTTTGATGAGACCGGCATCTCTGCCGAGCCTGATCCGACCGCCGAAACGTCAGATAACCAAGTGACCCCCCTCAACTGCGACGCTGCCATCGTGGTTGAGGCTGAAATCACTGAAACCATGCCACCCGAGTACAGGACGCTTGAAAGCCAGGTATCTGAAAGCAAGGCACCAGAAAAAACGGCGACAAATAGCGTTGCACCCGAATCGCTGACGCCGGCGCTGTGCACCACTGCTCCAGCATCGGCAGCCGGTCCATCAGGCAACCAGACTAAAGCGGCAGATACGGCAGGAACACCACCGTCAATGTCACAACCTCGCCCCAAGAGGGCTCTGCTGAGCCTGATGCTGCTGTCGCTCGCCTGCATTATGCCACTGCTGGTAGCGATAGCGATGCCGCCAAAGTCTAAAGCATTCACCCCCTGGTTTACCGTAGAGCATGTCCAGATCCTGATCCCAAAGCAGCACCCGAATTTGGCATCTTGGAAGCCAATGATCACCGCGTGTGTCAAAACCTACCTGGACTACCACCCGGGCACTGCGCAGCCGGTTGAAGTCATTGCCACGGGCGGTCTGGGTAATCAACTGTGGTTGAACTATATTCATCACCCGGCCATGGCAGAAGAAAATGTGACGTTGCGCTTACATACCCGCCAAGAGGATAACACCCAGCTATGCCAGTAACCGATTCGTATCGCACCCAGGCTCTCCGATTTACAAGGCGTTATTGGGCACTTCTGCTGCTCGCATGCTCGGTGCTGCTCAGCACCTGGCTCTATTTTGCCAGCGACTATAAACTGCAGCAGTTACTGATGTCGCGGGAGTGGCAGTCAAGCTCAGTCAGCCGGATCGAGCCGACCAAGCTGGAACAGCTGGGGATGCTGCGCCGGGTTGAGCAGAGCAGCCATGTGGTTTATTTGCCCAATCAAACCTACTCCCGGATCACCCTGCTCAAACTTTTTAGTCAGAGTGAGCAGCCGCTCACCTTACATATTTCTGAAACCGGGCGATGGGACCTGAGTGGCGGCTACCTGCTCACCACACCGGGAGAGTTCAAAGATGTAACGTCCGGGCAGAATCAGGATTTCAAACCCGAGCATCTGAGCGTGATCCGGCAAATATTCAGGATGGATGCCCAGCAAAGCCGGCGCATTGATATCCTCAATGAAAAAGCCCTGCTGCTGACCAGCCTCAACTACGGCTCCAATATCCTCTACTCGTTGTAATACCAATCCGAGCAAGTCCCCGGCCTACTTTTCATGGGATAAAAAAAACCAACGCGCAGTCTGCACTGGCGTTGGTTCTTTATTTCGGTGTGCTGGCCTGACGCCGCATCGACTCAATACAACTTGTGTCGACCCGCAAACGAGTGCGACAGCGTGGTGCCGTCCACCAGCTCCAACTCGCCGCCAACCGGCACCCCGTGGGCAATCCGGGTCGCCGGGATGTTATATTCACTGCACAGCTCAGCAATGTAGTGCGCTGTTGCTTCGCCTTCGACTGTCGGGTTGGTCGCCAGGATCAGCTCAGAGATAGTTTCCCCCTGCAGGCGGAACTCCAGCACATCCAAACCGATATCTGCCGGGCCGATACCATCAAGCGGCGACAGGTGTCCCATCAGGACAAAATAGCGCCCCGAAAACTGCCCGGTTGACTCAACCGCCACAATATCTGCCGGGCTTTCCACCACGCAGATCTGGCCGTTTTCCTGCCGACGCGGATTAGCGCAAATCGCACAGATGTCTTCTTCGGTAAACGTACGGCAGCTTTGGCAGTGACCAATATCCGTCATTGCCCGGCTCAACGCGTCTGCTAATTGTAAGCCGCCCTGCCGGTTTCGTTGCAGCAAACTGAAGGCCATGCGCTGGGCGGACTTCGGTCCCACGCCCGGTAAGCACCGCAAAGCCTCCATGAGCTGCTCCAGTAATACACTGGTCCGCATTGATTAAAACGGCATCTTAAAGCCGGCCGGCAGGTTCATGCCACCGGTCACGCTCGCCATTTTCTCTTTCTGGGCTTCTTCAATACGGCGCGCAGCATCGTTGAACGCAGCCGCGATCAGGTCTTCCAGCATGTCTTTGTCATCTTCCATCAGGCTGTCATCCAGCTCAACACGGCGGACGCTGTGGCTGCCTGTCAGAGTCACTTTGACCAGGCCGGCACCGGACTCGCCAGTGACTTCCATGTTCGCGATCTCTTCCTGCATTTTCTGCATGCGCTCTTGCATTTGCTGCGCCTGCTTCATCATGTTACCCATACCGCCTTTACCAAACATATACTCTCTCTCTCTTGGTCTGGTTGATCTAAATAGGTCTGACGCTCTCTTCATCAAGCACAGCAGAAAAACGCTGACAGATAAAGGTCACGTTCGGATCATTGTGCAAACTCTGTTTGGCCTGATCCAGTTTTTGCTGATAAATCGCTTCTCGCCATTCCAGCGGCGAGCGCCCTTTATCACTTAATTCGATTGATAATTCGATCGGCGCCTCATACAACGCGGATAGTGCCTGAACCAGTTGCTCCCGTGCCTTCGGCGTATCCAGGTGTTTTTGCGACGGCCGGAGCAACAAGGTCACTTGATTGTCTTCCCGGAGCAGCGCAGAATTCAGCGCCAGTTGCTGCACCAGTCGCCCAACATTCAGTTGGGTCACTAAATCGCTCCAACTATCCTGATTTGCCGCTTCTTTGACAAGTAATTTTGCCATTTCCGGCGTTTTTTCATGCTCCAGCGCGCGCTTTAACACGGCGGGTGCCACCTCAGCCTTCACCGTCTCCGGCACCGGTTGAGAGACGGGTTGCCAGCGGTACTCTTGCTCGCTCGGTGAAGTGGGTTGCTGCGCAGGTGTCGACGCCGGCATCGCAGGTGCTCCATTCGCTGAAGCAGGCTGACCCGAGTGCTTGGATGCAATTCGGTCAAGCACATTGGTTGCGACTTTTTTAGCTGGCGCCGGTTGGCCCTTTTTTACATCTGGCTGCCCGTCCTGGCCACGTTTAGTGTGGCTGCGCAGCGTATTTCTCGCCGCCAGCAAGCCGGAAGCGGCTGATGACTGCGGCTGCGGCTGCGGCTGCGGGGTCGGTTGTTCCGACGGTTGCATCGAAGGCTGTCCCGCTTGCAGGGCTGACTGTTGCGCTGCTTGTTGCGCTGGCGCAGCAGACTGTACCTGAGGGGAGGACTGATGCGTAGCAGGAGGCCTTGGGGCTTCAGATTGCGGTACAGGCTGCCCTTCAGGCATAACACTCTGACCAGTATCTATTGGCTGTGCTGACACCTGATTTTTCAGCGCCTGCACTCGTTGCATGGCCTGCGGCGCAGGGTTTGGTGTCGTGCTCTGCGCCTGGCCCGAATGAGTCATCGGCTGCGCCATACCCGGCTGTGGCTGAGCTATACCGGATTGTGGCTGGGGCGCCGGCTCGGTCGCCGGCACACTGACCGCTTGCGGCGCTATCCCGGCGCTGGCCACCGGCCGAAAGGCCAGCATCCGTAACAACACCATCTCCAGCCCGGTCCGGCCGTCAGGAGCATAAGCCAAATCCTGCCGCCCCTGGAGTGCAATCTGATAACACAGTTGCACTTCCTGCGGTGTGATCTGTTTGCTCAGGGCGATAATACGCTCAGCATCCGGTGCGCTCTCATCAAGTGAGGCAGGCAACGCCTGAACCATGGCAACCCGATGCAATTGTGCTGCCAGCTCCTGAAGCAAGCTGTCCCACTCAACCCCGACACCGGCTAACTCTTCCAGACAAGCCATGGCCGGCTGCGCTTCACCAGCAGCCATGGCTTCGAGCAGATACAGCGCCTGCTCGGTATTCAGCGTCCCGAGCATGGCAGAAACTGATTCGGCCTGAACCTGGCCATCCCCCAGGGCAATCGCCTGATCGGTCAGGCTCAGGGCATCACGCATACTGCCTTCGGCGGCACGGGCCAGCAGGCTCAGGGCTCGCGGCTCATACGCCACCCCTTCCTCGCCCAGCACATGCTCCAGCTGAGTCTGGATCTGAGTATTGTCCAAATGTTTGAGATGGAACTGCAAACAGCGCGACAGAATCGTCACCGGCAGTTTCTGGGGATCCGTCGTCGCCAGAATGAACTTCACATATTCCGGCGGCTCTTCCAGGGTTTTCAGCAAGGCGTTAAAACTATGACGAGAGAGCATATGAACCTCGTCAATCAGGTAAACCTTAAACCGGCCCCGGGCGGGTTTGTACTGCACGTTATCGAGCAGCTCACGGGTGTCTTCCACTTTGGTCCGGGAAGCCGCATCGATTTCGAGCAGATCAACAAAACGTCCGTCATCGATCTCGCGGCAGGTTTCACACTGGCCACAAGGGGTCGCCGTGATCCCTTGCTCACAGTTCAGACCTTTGGCAAAAATTCGGGCGATGGTGGTCTTCCCGACACCACGGGTCCCGCTGAATAGATAAGCATGATGGAGACGGTTGTGGGCAAGAGCATTCGCCAGCGCCGTCAGCACATGGGATTGCCCGACAACATCCGAGAATTGGTGTGGCCGCCATTTCCGTGCCAGAACCTGGTAACTCATGTTAACTAACCTTACAGAATCAAGACAGCTATGCTAGCACAGGGAGGGTATTGGGGCGAGTGGGCGCTTCGCGAGCGCCCAAGGATTCGCCAGGTGGGGATCAATTAATGGCCGTCGAAATCACAGATGCTGAACACGTTCAGGCCAATCTTTTTCAGGCGGGTTTCACCGCCCAGTTCCGGCAGGTTAATGACAAACGCGGCATCTTCTACCACACCGCCCAGACGCCGCACCAGGGTTGTCGTCGCTTCAATTGTCCCGCCGGTCGCCAGCAGATCATCGACCAGCAACACCTTATCGCCGGCTTCAATCGCATCGACATGGATCTCCAGGGTATCCTGACCGTATTCCAGCTCATAGCTCTCGCCAATCACTTCACGCGGCAGCTTACCCGGCTTGCGGACCGGCACAAAACCAACCCCCAGCTCCAGCGCCAACGGTGCGCCGAACAAAAATCCGCGCGCTTCGGTGCCAATTACCTTGGTAATGCCTTTTCCTTTATACTGCTCAATCAGGACTTGCATCGTAGCCTTGAACGCAGCCGGGTTTTCCAGCAGGCTGGTCACATCACGGAACAAAATGCCTGGTTTCGGGTAATCCGGGATAGATTGAATACTGCCCTTGATCAGAGCACGGCTCTTGATCAATGCATGGTTATCTTGAGTCATAATCGCTTTCCATTACACCGTGATGAGATGCCACACAGTGCGCTTTCGCTCACTAAAAAACCTGCCGGGCAACATCTGTTGCAGCAGGCCAAGTCAATTCGGCCTCAAATACTAGTGATTTTCACAAACCGGGGCAACTGATACGCAGGATTCTTTGTTTTGCATCAAATCATGGGATCACCGGGAAGCACTAATGGCCGGGATCTGCTCAGCCATGGTTGTTTGAAGCTGGTTTATTCGGTCTGGCCGGACCCCGGAGAGACACGGGGAGGCTCCATCACCGGCAGGCGATTAAACCAGATCAGCAACACCGTCGCCATACAGACCAGCATCACTTTGTGCCAGAGTAAGGGCACTAAATAGATAGACAGGAGGAAACTAAGCACCATGGTGATATTCGCCCGGCGTTTCACTAAACGAGAGACGGCACGATGCTGATGCCAGTTTTGTAAGATGGGGCCAAAATGTTGGTGCTGATGCAGCCAACGGCTCAAGCGTGGTGAGCCCCGCATGAAGCAGGCGCTGGCCAATAGCAAAAAAGGTGTGGTTGGGAGCAGTGGTAAAAAGATACCAATCACTCCCAACCCGACGCAGAGCCACCCGATGGTCAGCAAAAAAGCTTGCCTGATCACTTGTTTCACATCCCCTCCTGACTGGCAGGTGCGTGAAATGCTCTGCCCGGTCTCGTTTACTGGCCCAGGATCCCCAGCCAGGTCAGAATGGCTGGGAGCGTTGGCAGCCCCATCACAACCAGAAAACCAACAAAATACTTAAAACTATACGGATCTTTAAAATCCTGCTCCATGAATCACTTCCTTCTTCGATATTGAATATAACTGACTTTGCTGATTGCCTGAAGCTTCATTGGCCACAGATCTTTCGCGGGCAGTACTATATCGGATCAAGAAAGCGACAAAAACCTGCCAAAAGTAGGGATTTGCACAGGTTACTGTATAAAGAATTGATTCAAATCACAATCAATCCCGTCACGCGTTTTAGACTGAACTGACCATTCCTAAACATAATACAAAAACGATGACAACGTCAGAAAGAGCCTATCAACAGTTAAAACGCAGACTGGAGCAGGAGCATGAAGCCCTGCTCAACGAATTGAAACACGAACTGGTACTCAATACGCTGGTGCCTTCGACCACAGCCATTGAGCTGGCTGACTTGAATGCGCTGATTAAGATAGCCGGCGCATCCTATCTCGGTAACCTGCATGACTTAGCGGCACGACTGGAGGTAGTGGATGCCGCCATTTGTGCGATGAAGCTGGGAATGTATGGTTTGTGTACAGACTGCGAAGAGACCATCGAACTGGCGGCACTGGAAGCCGATCCGGCGCAGCCACGCTGCCACGCCTGCAGAAGCCACAGTCGCTATCATCACGATTAACGCTGTGGCTCTGTCATGGAACGTCCTGAGGCGTCGCGTCCTAAAGGCAGCGCGCTGCAGCCTATGTCGCCTCTCGGCCAAGCCGTGCTGAGCCCCCGCCAGGCGTGATTACCCAGACGTGATTACAAAGCATCCTGGACAGCAGCCCATGCCTTAAATGCTGCTTTTTCTTCTGCGTCCGCTTTGCTGTACCAGAGTTTGAGCTGCGCCAGGGCATCACCGCTGAGCGAGACTTCTCCCTGCTCTGTTACTTCCAGCGTCGCTTGGGTCAGATCGACCGCATAGCCCTGCTCAAACGTGATCCCGTGCCGGCGGTTATAGGCCGCAACCAGCTCTTCCATCTTACTGAAAGAACCAAACCCCTTTCCTTCCAGCTCAACGTAATCCAGCGGCTTCATGGAGCCATCCGCCAACGCCAGCGACCACTCAGGACCACGCTCAAAATGCGCCTTCGCCTGCGATAACGTGGTCAAACGGGGAATTGCGATGCTGGCATCCTGCACCGGCACCTCCAGCTCAAACAGATAAGGCCGCGTGGTATACATCGCATTCTTAGAGCCATTTTTCAGCTCACCGTCATAGCGGACCACCACCTGGTGCTTGCCCGGTGCCAGCTCAATGCTTTGAGTGGGTGACCAGAACGAGCTCTCAACCTCTTTCCCATCCACCACCAGCAGCTCAATATTCTCGCCAACCGTTAAAGTTGCAGCCTGCAAGGCCGCCGGCAGTCCCAACAATACAGCCCATAGAAACGTCTTCATCTCTCTCCCTTCTCCCGATGGACATCAAATCGAAGCCCCAAGAATAGCAAAAAGCCGCCCAGAAGGCGGCTTTTATCAGTGTTCAGGTCAAGACACCTTAGAACAGTACTTCCATACCTGCCAGGTAGCCCAGGTCTAGATCAGCATTGTCAGCATCGGCCCAGCCCAGCTCAGCGTAAACTTTTACGTTGCTGTGCAGACGGTGGGTAATGTTACCGTAGATGTTGTCAACAGTGTCACCACCATCGATATCAGCACGGTTATAACCCAGAGCAAAAGTGTTTTTGTCTAGTGTGTAAGAACCAGCCAACTCAATCAGATCAACTTCAGCTGTTGCGCCGTTTGTTTCCGCCTCAACGTTACCGTAAGATGCAGCAAACGCAAATGCACCCATTACGTACTGACCTTCCAAGTTGAAAGCATCGACTTCAACTTTATTCGCCGCAGTTGAGGCAGTTTCAGATGTGTAGTAATAAGCACGTACATCAAAATCGCCAAAACGAGCACCCAGACGGCCATCGGTAATTGTGCCGTTAGTGTTTAGGAAATCAGTTGCAGGGCTAGCACCTTCCGCATCCAGATCGTGAGACAGACCAAAGTAGAACTGGCCGTTGTCAAACACATACTTGATAGTCTCTGAACCTTCAGTATCGCCAAAGCTAATTTGCTCGAAACCCAGCTCATAATCTTTACCAATGCCTGCGTCATCAGAGATCAGTAGCTGGCGACCGAAAGTCAGTTCACCGAACTCACCGCTGAAACCAACCCACAGCTCATCGTTAGTTACATCGCTTTTTTCGAACGCAAAAGCTACACCACCAATGGCATTCAGGTCGTCAGTCACTGCAACAGTCGTGTTCAGTGCCAGGTCACCATCATCCAGGTGTAGACCTGCATCGTCGTTAGAGTTTTCTGATTGAATCGGTTGATAGTACTGAACCTCAGCAGCTGCTGACAAGTCAACGATAACGCCGTCTTGGTCATATAGGTTAACGCCTGCGTTTGCAGAACCTGCTGCTAGTACTGATAGTGCTAGAAGTGTCTTTTTCATGATATCCACTGCCTTTTCTTATTTGGAATGGAATTCCTGTTTCCAGAATTCCTTTTCTTTATATCCCTGCGGCTCATGGATTCCTGTACCACATAAAGCCAGGAATGAACCGCAGGTCAGTAACTTGTGAGCTCATCCTGACAGAACTTTTATCTCCATGTCAAATAATCTAAAAAAGACCTCAAGAAAAATCAAAAGATATATATATCAATGACTTATCTATACTGACAATGTTCATTTTTTGCCGTCAGCCGTCATTACCAACACAGATGACTCTTTTACGACCCTGCCCGAAACACATAAAAACACTAAAAAAAGGCAAAAAAGTAACAAGACGCAGAACAAAAAACTAAAAAACACCATTCAAAATAGTTAATTCCTTGTTTAAACAGGCATGCACAGGATCGCCTGGTCAGGTTCAATCTATTTTCGTGAGCAAAATCGCATTTTGTTTAAATTAATGCTCAGAACACGCTGCCGCTCACACTCAGATGTTCGTGCTATAATGCGTCTCCCTGCCCTTACAAAGTTTCAGATATGTTACACAACCAGATAAAACGTGATATCAAACAATGCTATGAGAACCTGGGGATCCAGCTCGATAACTTTATTCCCCGGCGCGCGCAAAACTATCTGGTTGCTGAAATCGCCAAAACCCTGGCCGGTGAATATCATGCCAAGCACCGGATGCTGGTTGCCGAAGCCGGCACCGGGATTGGTAAATCACTCTCCTATCTGCTGGGCGGGATCCCCTTTGCGTTGTTCAATAACAAAAAAATCCTAATCTCCACCGCCACAGTCGCGCTGCAGGAGCAGCTCATCCACAAGGATCTGCCGCTGTTTAATCAGATTTTCCCGAAAGAATTCAGCTTTATCCTCGCCAAAGGGCGCCAACGCTATTGCTGCAGCCACAAGCTGGAAGCAAGTTGTATCACTGGTGGCGACCAGCAAGTCGCGCTTTGGGAAGAAAAACCGAAAAAGTCCGACCTTGACCTGCTCAAACGGATGCAAAAAGCCCTGGAAAGTCAGAAATGGGATGGCGACAAGGACAGCTGGCCGACATCAATCCCCGATCGCGTCTGGCAGCAAATTGTGGCCGATAAACACAGCTGCAATTCGGGAATGCCCAAGCATCGCAGTTGCCCGTTCAGCAAAGCCCGTGAACACCTGGAAAAAGCCGATGTCATCGTCGCCAATCACGCCTTGCTGATGGCCGACATTGAGCTCGGTGGCGGGATTATTTTGCCCGAGCCGGAACAAACCATTTACCTGATTGACGAGGCCCACCACCTGCCCCAAGTCGCACGGGACTTCTCTTCCGCAGCCGCCAGCCTCAAAGGGGCGGCCAACTGGCTGGAAAAACTCAATCAGTCGATCAGCAAACTGGCCGAAGTGGCGGATTATCAAAAAGCCGGCCGTTTTCAGAGCGCCCTGAGTGAGGCCATCAGTCACCTGATCCCGACACTGCGACAAATCTCGGCTCAGATTGATCCGGCCATGTTCAACAAAGACGGTGTCTATCGGTTTGAACATGGCGAGTTGCCTTCCTGGCTGGAAGAAGAAGCCAAGGGTTGCAAAGAGGCCAGCAAGAAAGCCGCCAAATCATTAGGTAAAATCCATGACCTGATTGCCGAGCGAGTCAAGGAAAGCGAGGTCAGCCCGCGCCTGGGCGATCAGGCCCTGGCCGAGTCTGGTTTTTACCTACAGCGATTAGAAAACCTGGAAAAAGTCTGGCTGTTGATGGCCCAGCCTAACAAGGACAAGGGCGCACCGCTGGCCCGCTGGATAGAAAAAAGCCCGGACCGGGAGGATGATTACATCATCGAAGTGTCCCCGCTGGAAGTGGGGCACCGCCTGGATCAGCTGCTCTGGAGCCGAGCGGCGGGATCGATTCTGGTCTCGGCAACGTTGCGGGCGCTGAACCAGTTTGATTATTTCTGCCGCCAGGCCGGGATCTTCGACAAAGATGCAACCCGCTTTCTGGCCCTGGCCTCCCCTTTTGATTACCAGAATAATGCCCGGCTGGTGATCCCGGCGATGCCGCTGGAACCTCAGGCCCAGCAGTTCACGGACCTGTTAATCAAAACCCTGCCGGAGTATCTGGAAGGCGAAAAATCCAGCCTGGTGCTGTTCTCTTCCTACTGGCAGATGAATCAGGTCGCTGAAGCCCTGAAGCCCCTGATGAAGAAAAACCAATGGGAACTCTTGGTCCAGGGTGAAGAATCCCGCAGCCTTACCCTAAAAAAACATAAAGAAAACTGTAAAAAAGGTAAAACCAGCGTTTTATTTGGTACCGGCAGCTTTTCTGAAGGACTTGATCTGCCCGGCGATCTGCTCACCAACCTGATCATCACCAAAATCCCGTTCGCGGTCCCGACGTCACCGGTAGAAGAAGCACATGCCGAGTATATCGAAAGCCGGGGCGGGAACCCGTTTTTACAAATTTCCGTGCCAGAAGCCAGTAAAAAACTCATCCAATCCGCCGGACGCCTGCTGCGCAAGGAGCAAGATTCTGGTAGAGTCGTGCTGCTTGATCGCCGGATCATCAACCGCCGCTACGGCAAAGCACTGCTCGATTCATTACCGCCATTTAAACGGGTTATCGAATACACCTGAACGATATTTGACGCTAAGAATAATACTGAATGATAGAAATGATTGAACCGAGTATGCTCCTCATCCTCGGTCTGGTGGCTCTTGCAGCCGGATTTATTGATGCCGTCGCCGGGGGCGGCGGGATGCTGACGGTTCCGGCATTGCTCTCCATTGGCCTGCCACCGCATATTGCCTTGGGCACCAACAAGCTGGCCGCGACTTTTGCTTCGTCAACAGCGGCCTGGACTTACTACCGCAAGCAGCTGTTTTCTCCGCGCTTCTGGCGAGCATCTTTTCTGGCGACTCTGATCGGTGCTATCACCGGCACGCTGGTAGTCGATCTCATCAGTACCGACTGGCTGGAAAAAGTCCTACCATTGATTATTCTGGCCGCTGCAGTATACACGGTGTGGCACCCGCATCCGAAAGTTCACTCCAACCGCTTGCCACACCGATGCCGGACATTTCGTAAAAAACAATGGCTGCAAGGGACCAGCCTCGGCTTCTATGACGGCCTGGCCGGCCCCGGTACCGGGGCATTCTGGACCGTTTCCAATATGGCGCTGTATCGGCTGGATATCCTGATGGCCTCGGGGCTGGCCAAGGCCATGAACTTTACCAGCAACCTGACCTCACTGATCACCTTTGCCGTTCTGGGGCACATTAATTTTGCCCTCGGACTCACCATGGGCATATGCTTAATGCTGGGTGCCTACATTGGTGCGCATTCCGCGATTCGCTTCGGCGCCAAGTTTATCCGCCCGGTCTTTGTCACCGTGGTGATCATTCTCGCGATCAAACTTGCCTGGCAAGCCTGGTTATAAGCAACGTCCTCTATGCCTGATTTAAACCGTTTTACAGCCATTCTTGAACAACTTGCGGTTGAAGCAGCCAAGATCGACCGCCAGCGGGGAGAAGCCTCTCGTCCCTTATTCGATGAGCAGCTATTTTTCTGCCGCAGTAAACTATTGACTCCCTGTGTCAATGAAGTTCGCAGCGAAATCAACGCCCTGCAACGCGAGCACAAGGCAGGAAAGCTGCTCCCGAGCCGCACCCAGCACATTTGCGAAAAAGTGATCGCCCAAATCCAGGCCATACAGCGCGAACTGGCCACCCAGCAAATTCGCCGGCGCGAACCGAAACCCCGGTACAAACAGCGACGCCCGATCCACGAGCTGTACCAGGATCTGGCCCAGCATCAGGATTGGGAGCGCCGTCTGGCGGCCATGCAGCGCGATAAAGAAGCCCTGATCGGCCAATGCCGTACGCTGGCGGAGCAACAGAAACTGCAAAAAGAAGTGCTGGCACTGGAAGGCAGGCTGTCGCGCTGCCGAACTGCACTGGCGAAAATTGAGCAAGAAATCAGCGCCCGGGAGCGCAAAGGATAACTGATGCTACCTTTGGTCTATCACCCGATTTATTCGGCACTGGAGCTGCCGGCCAATCACCGCTATCCGATCAGCAAGTATCGCCGGCTCTACCAGCATCTGGATGCGCTCAATATCCTGCAGCGAGACGATATCCAGCTCCACCAACCGAGTCCAATCCAGCCCGATGAGCTGAAAGGGTTACACCATCCGGATTATATCGACGCTCTGGTCAACAATACCCTGCCAGCCGCCAAAATGCGCCGGATTGGTTTTCCCTGGAGTGAGCAGCTGATCGCGCGGACGATGATGTCCACAGCCGGTACCCGTCTCACTGTCGAGCTTGCCCATCGACACGGGATCGGTATTCACCTCAGCGGCGGCTATCACCATGCCCACCATGATTTCGGCAGCGGCTTTTGCCTGGTCAATGATCTGGCTTTTGCAGCCAAACATGCCCTGACTCTGGATGGCATCGATAAGGTCATGGTTATTGACTGTGACGTTCACCACGGTGATGGCACGGCGACTTTGCTGGCAGCAGATGACGATATCATCACGTTCTCGGTACACTGTGATAAAAACTTCCCGGCCCGCAAACCCGACTCCGATATCGATCTGGCCCTGCCACGGGAGACCTGCGGCACCGAATACCTGGCCGCATTCAGTGGCGTACTCCAGCTGGCCCTGGCTCAGCACCAGCCAGATCTGATCCTTTATGATGCCGGTGTGGATATCCATCAGCATGATGAGCTGGGTTATTTCAATGTTTCCCTGGACGAGATTTATCAACGGGATCACCTGGTGCTCCGCTTGTGCCATGAGCAAATGATCCCCGTTGCCGCAGTAGTCGGCGGTGGCTACCGCCAGGATCATCAGGCACTCGTCGCGCCGCATAGTCAGCTATTACATGCAGCAATGGATATATTTCTTGGCTACCAAGTCAATGCTGTTTCATCCATCACTTCAGAAGAGAAATAAGCACAATGACAGGACAAAACAATACACAGCCTTCCCTGGAAGATGCCCCAGAGGATATTAAACTAGCCGTCGACTTAATTTATTTACTGGAAACAAATAACATTGAACCGGACGTTGCCATCTCGGCACTTGAAATCGTATTGCAGGATATGAAGAAAAAAAGTCATTCGCGCTCGTGAACCAGCCAACTCAGCTTAAATCAGGTCGGCACCAGGCATGAAGCAACTCGGTTACGACCTGACATGCTCTGTAATGACCGCCTCCTGCGAGACAAGGCTCGCAATACTAGCCCGATAATCCTATCCGTTAATCAGCGTCACCTCGAGAAGTCGACACCGCGTCAAATTAATGACGAAAGTTAATAATAAAACGTCAAAGTTATTTATATTTTCGGTCTTGATAAAAGTGTCACAATATACTTTGTATTGTTTGTTTAATTTGTCATGAAATCCCCCTAAAATAACTGCCACATCTATTATTATTAGATCTCGAATGACATTGTTTTATTGTAATTCCATTGCCGAGGAGTTTTTATGAAGAGGGAACTGAAAGTTGCCGCGATTGCAGCAGCCGTGACACTCACACTATCCGGTTGTGCATCGAACTCGAGTTCCGATTCAGTGGCAAGCCTGCCGCTGGAAACGAACCAGTCAGAAACTGCGATCCAAATTGATCAGATGAAGCAGTCGATTGAAGCAGCGGAAAAAATCCTGGCATCGACCCAAGAGACCGAGTTGGACTGGTTTGCGACCAAGTCCGTAAACGAGGCCAAGCAAGCTCTGGCGGAAGCCAAGGAATACTACAGTGAGTTTGAACTCGACCACTCAGAAGCCAACAGCTCAAGCGGCTTCTTCAGCTCAAAAACCAACATCCAGGCAGCTGAAGAAGGAATTGCCAAATTTAATGCCCACATCAGTAAAGCGAAATCAATTCGCGCCGAAGTACTGACCATTCTGGAAGAAGCCTTCAGCTACCGGACCCAACTGCAAGAAATCGATGCTGCCAAGTACTACCCGACCACGGCTCGCCAGCTGGAAAGCGAACTGAAACGCCTGGTTGACGATGTAGCGAATGAAAATACCGACGATGCGATTAACGGTCAGCCAAAACTGGTCACTAAACAGCGCGCGCTGGAAGTAAAAACCGTCACCAAAATTTACCTGTCTGATGCGCAAAAAGAGCTGAAGCGCCTGAAGATGGCTAAAATCGGCATGCATGCGCCGAAAACGCTGAGCCAGGCAGCAGCGGCGGTCACTGCAGCCAAAGCCTTTATCGCAGCCGAGCCACGGGCCACCACCCAGATTATCAGCAAAGTGGATGAAGCTGTATTTTCTCTCAAGCACGCGGAGCAGATTGCCAATGTGGTGAAAAAGCTCAAGGCGATGCCGGAGAGCGATTACGAGCGCCATGTGCTGAGCTATGAAAAAATCCTGCTCAACATCACCAAGGCCCTGGGCGCGGAAGATATGCGTGATCAGCCGCTGACCCAGCAGGGCAGAGATCTGGTCCAGTACATCAAGGACAACCTCAAGAACGAACAAGAAACGATGCTGGCACAGCAGAAGCTGCGTCGCGACCTGAAAGATCAGCAAGCGCGCGCCGCGCTGCTTGAAGAGAAAGTTGCCAAACTGTCCGCCCAGCTGACCGTCGCTAAGCAAGCCGCTGAAGCTGTACCGGCTCCTGCCCCGCAAGCACCGGTTGCTGCTGCCACACCGACCAAAAGCGCTGCGGTCGAAGCCAAAGTTGACACAGAAGCGCCGCAACCGGCACAGCCTGAAGCAATCACTGAGCCAGTAGATGCTGAAGCCGGAGAAACCACCAGCCAGGAAGGTTAATTTCCAACCCTGCTGAGCTTTTCCCCAACGCCTCCGTCCGGAGGCGTTTTTTTTATCACTGCGATATAGGCCTTATCGGGGATCTCACGGCCATCCTCAGGTACGGTACTTAGCTGGGAAACGGTGCGGAATATCCGTAAACACCCCATCCACACCCCAGTTAAAGAGTTGGTTTGCCCGCGCTAAGTCATTGACGGTGTAGACATTCACTTGATAGCCAGCCGCTTTAAAGTCAGCAATCATTTGCTGCGTCAAACCACGATCGGCCGGATGGATACAGTCCGCCTGACATTTCTGCATCGCCGATAGCCAGTCTTCACCGAGCTGCCCTGCTTCAAACAAGCAAGCGACTGCTGTTTGCGGACGCCGTCGCTTAAACTCGGCAAGGGCCAGGTGGTTGAAACTGGAGACAATCAGCTGCCGCCCCGGATCAAGTTTTGCCAGTGCAGTGATGACATTATCGATCAGCTGCTCTGTCATCGCCCAACCCGCTCTGCACGACTTAATTTCCACATTGATATTGAGCTCGTCCTGGTTGACCAGGGCAATCAGCTGATCAAGGGTCGGGATCCGCTCCCCGATGAAAGCATCGGCAAACCAGCTGCCTGCATCGATCAGTGCCAAATCGCCACTATGAATGTCATACAGGCTGCCACTGCGATCGGTACAACGATCCAGCGTATCATCGTGGGATACCACCACCGTCCCGTCCGCTAAAATATCAACATCACATTCAATCCATTGAATCCCATGGGGTTTACACAACGAAAAAGCCGATAGCGTATTTTCCGGCGCCAGCGTCGGGATCCCCCGGTGCGCAAAAACAGTTTTCATCTCAACCTTCACCATCATACTGGGTGTGAACAACCTGCCCAGTATAGAAGGTCTGGGCGAGTGACACTATCGCCTGCACTGCATTCCAGGGCACTTACCCAAAATTGACCCACGTAATGCCCCCAACGATGTGAACTGGGGATAAAACTTGATTCCAGATGGAGAAGACTTACAATTCCCGGTTCAATGTCAATTATTTGGAACTCAACTGGTACCCAGAAAGCGTCGCTCCGGTCCCCCGGATCCATAGTGACCACAACGCCCTTGGTGACAGCCAATGCGATACTTTTCTGCTTCTGGACTACCGTTGAATAGATCAGCATGAGCAACCATCAGTACAACGAGTACAGCCCTGTTTTTGATTCTTCGTTTCTTCACCCAAGGTTCTGGCCGACCTGGCTCGGGCTACCTGTTGCCGTGCTGCTGGCGCTCCTGCCTCACCGCGCCCGAGCTGCCATTGCCACCCGACTGGCCCGCTACTTTGTCAGCAAGAATAACGGTGCCAGACGCAGAGCCTTAATTAACATCAAGCTCTGCTTTCCCGAACTGTCGGAGCATGCACAGCTGGCGTTGCTGGAGCGCTCCTACGCCACAGCCGGAACGGTACTGCTCGGTTTTGCGCAGCCGTTCATCAAGGGACGCAAGTTCATTCTGAACCAGCATGACGTCCGAGGGGAACACCATCTCCAAGCACTACGGGAACAAAATAAGAATGTCATTATGCTGGTGCCCCACAACTGGGCCATTGACTTTACCGCGCTCTATTTTGCAGCCAAAGAGATGCCGATGGTGGCGATGATCCGCCCTCAGAAGAACCCGATTGCAGACTGGCTGATGAACCGCCAGCGCAAAATCTTCGGCGGCCGGATTTACCAGCGCAGCCAGGGGATCAAGCCATACCTTAAATCAATTAAAGAGGGCTATCTGGCCTACTACTTGCCGGATGAAGATCACGGGGTAAAGCAGAGTGTGTTTGCACCGTTTTTCGGCCATGAGAAAGCTACCGTCAAAGGCGTTGGCAAACTGGCCAAACTCTCCAACGCTGCCGTGCTACCGGTCTTTCCATCCTTTAACATGGAAACAGGCCGCTATGAAATCGACATCCAGCCACCGCTGACCAATTTTCCGTCGGGGGACGAGTACAGTGATGCCTGCCATATGAACCAGGTCCTGGAAGACATGATCCGCAAGCAACCGGAACAATATATGTGGGTGATGCGGATCCTTCGCACCCTGCCGGACGGCAGCAGACGCTACTGATCCTCCAAATCAAGGCTCACCTTGGTGAGCCTTTGTCATCACCTTACTGCTGGATAACCTGCTAGCTGATCAGGTGAACCCGCATTTGCTCTTCTGCCTGCTGAAGGGCTTCCTGCATCTGCTCCAGGTTTAGTTCGCGGGGCGCTTCAATCTCCATTTCGGCAAAGAAAAGCGTTTTGCCCAGCTCAGGTAACCCGACCCGATGATTTTCAATATGGACAATCTCTGCCCCGAGATCATCTAAGATATGCGTAATGTCGTTGACGATCCCGGCACGATCATCAGCTTCGATTTTCAGCTTATGTGGTACCAGATCAACCGATGGCACAGGCTGCGGGAGCTGCAACACCCGGGGTTGCAGCTCCGGATAACGGCTGAACGCCTCTTTTAGCTTCGCCACCGAGGCTTCAGGAATATCGACTTTGAGCAAGCCCACAATTTGATTATCCAGCCGGTTAATTTTGCTGACCAGCCACTTTCCACCCAGCTCATGGCTCTGTGCCGCAAGCTGATTGATCAACTGGGGGCGGTCCGGACCCGCGATGGTAATCGTTAATTGAACATTCATACGCCATTCCCTCTCACTTCTGCACCTTACATAAAGCCGTCACCGGCAAACCCGGCTACACGCTCTGCCTGGCTCCTTTTGAGCCTAGCAAGCCACCTGCGAACCTGCCGTGACTTCGTTCATACTAATCCGGCGTTATACCAATCGCAGTAAATAAGGGGTCATCCTAGCTTGTTCAAATGCTCGATAACTGCGTTAGAATTTTTGATGTAGAATAATTACTTATCTAAAAATTCTGCCTTGTTCTCAAACATTTCTCCTGCGCTATTTCTGATCACTGACTTACTTTGATTGGTAATACCCTTAAATTTACTGTGACATTGTCGCCCATACAAAAAAACCGATCAGGCGATCGGTTTTTTTAACTCAAGAAATCTTGGCAGCGATGAGCGCAGGTGAACCCTGCGGACGAAACTACGGCAGGCTTAAATCCCAGCGCGCTTGAGCAGGCCGTTCATGAGTGAAGAGCTCGCTTTAACGTGCTTGGCACGGCCCTTAAACTCACGCGCCAGCGCTGGGTCGCGGATTTCATTGGCAATGTAGATCATGGATTGATACATATCGCGCGGGGTTTTGATCCGGGCGGTATCGTTGAGCGGGCTCAGCAATTTTACAACATCGGTTCCCTTTTTCTTGTTGTCATTGGCATACGCCAGGACAGAGTCGAGCAGCTTATCCAGATCCTGCACAAACTCGGAGTTCTCGACGCCTTGTTTTTGCAGCTCTTTCATATTTCTTTTTCTGACCTGCTTAATAATAAAGCCCGGGGTATTCATTTTCTTGTACCCGTAGAATCCGGCAAGGATCAGAAGCAGCGCACCACCTGCTACATATCCCCAAATGGAGCCTGAAGATTCTGCTACCGGTTGAACGACTTCGGCAGCTTGTGTAACAGTCGCTGGCACATCAGACATAGTTGTAACCTTTTATTTCAATCATTCGAACGTCACTGACATTATGCACAAAGCGCGCGAAGGGGAATGCGTTTTATCAATCTTTCGATAAATAGAGTGACAGAGGTCAAAACTTTGACATTTTTCCGTCTGCTTGCCGGCCCCAACGATGGGGAAATCGGCGGTGCGCAGCCTGCCAGCAGGGCTGAGAACGACGCCTGAACTAGGGATCCATGATCAGCTTCAGTCCCATCCCCCCCATCAAAGTACTTGCCCCTTTACAGATATAGTGCTTAAAGCGGCGGTAAAAACGCTGGGGGCGCTGGGTCGACAGTAACAGCGCCACCGCCACATACCAGGCAGCATCAATGACGAAGGTCGTCCCGCTAATCACCACCAGTGCATTATCCGGTAACTGCGCCGGTAAAAAAGCTGCAAACGCACTGCCAAACACGATCGCGGTTTTTGGGTTACTCAACTGAGTCACCAACCCCAACAGGAACATATTGGCCAGCCCACCCGGTCGCTGGACATGAGAATCATCCAGAGCCACCGGAGCACTTGCACTACGCCAGATTTGTACGGCCAGAAAGCAGAGGTAAAGTCCCCCCGCCACTTTCAATGCCAGGTAAACCGTCGGCACCGCTGCCAACAAGGAAAACAAACCAGCAGAAGCCAATAGGGCAAAACATGTGGCTCCGACTCCGAGTCCCAACGCGACCGCAAGCGCTGCTGAACGGGATTTAGCCATGGCTGTCTGCACCACCAGAATAAAACTGGGACCCGGACTCATCACACCAAGGAGCAGGAACAGTGAAATAGGGAGAAGAAATGCATACTCTGACATCATGACACCTTTGATTCATCGTGCCGCCGTGCCGCTAGCTCACTGAGCATTTCCAGGCGTTCCCCCCTGAAAAACAAAAACAGCTCGAGCTTCACGCCACGCGGCTTCCTGAACACAGGATATTACCCCAGCCCAAACCTGATAACAAACAGAGCTCATAACGAATAAAGAGCAAACAAACTTGACCAGGCTGCCAGGCTCTCTATGCCACGGTCAGCTGGCATATTCAAAAACGCCCCGAAATGTTCATGAAGTTTCCTATAGTTCTGAGCCGGTTTCGCGTATCATGCCGGTCATCATTTACACCTCAGCCTCGAATTCAGCATCCATGTATTCCCTGCAGCAGTTTTTCATTGTCAATGAGCCGGATCCTTCCCTGCTGGTCACCGGGCAGTACAGCCCTTGGCTGGTCCTGCTGTCTCTGTGCATTGCCGTGGGCGCCTCCTTTATGGCGCTGTCGCTGGCTACCGCCGCCAAGCGAAAAGCATCGCCGGTGATGCAGCGCATGCATCTACTCACCGGCGCCGCCTCGCTGGGAGTCGGTGTCTGGTCAATGCACTTTATCGGCATGCTGGCCTTTGAGCTTTGCACCACGGTGTCCTACGATCCCGGCATCACCCTGCTGTCGATGCTGCCGAGCTTTCTGGCCGCCTTCGTCACCCTGAACCTGCTGGCCAAGCGCCGGGTCAACTGGCCTAAACTGCTGGCCTGCGGCATCATTGTCGGCTTAGGGATCGGCAGTATGCACTATATCGGCATGGCGGCCATGGTCTTGGGGCCAGCCCTGCGCTATGAGCCGATTTACTTCAGCCTGTCGATTATCGTGGCCGCCGGACTGGCTACCCTGGCGCTGTGGATCAGCTTCAGGTTGCGACAGCAGCTTTCGCTGCCCGGCTATCAAATCCGCCTCCTTGCCAGCCTGGTCATGGGCCTGGCAATTGCCGGGATGCACTATACCGCCATGGAAGCCACCCGGTTTGTCGGGCAGATGGAACCAGGCTTTGATCCGCATAGCCAGAAACACTATACCCTGGCTTTAACCATCGCTGTGGTGACCATTCTGCTCAGTCTCACGGTTGCTGCACTCAATGCCCTGGTCCGCTATCGCGCGCTGCTCAGAAAGAGTGAGGAAACCGCGACCGAACTCAAAGCCATGTTCGACACCGCGGTGGATGGGATCATCAAAATTTCGGCGCAAGGTGAAATCCTCTCGTTTAACGCGTCTGCCGAGCGCATTTTTGGCTACAGCGAAACCGAAGTGACCGGGAGAAATATCAGTACCCTGATGCCAGAGCCCTACCGCAGTGCCCATGACGGCTATTTAATGAACTACCTTACCACCGGGACGAAAAAGATCATCGGCTCGGGGCGGGAAGTCACCGCGCTGCGCAAAGACGGCCTGACCATTGATATTCGCCTCGCGGTCGGCGAATCCAGCATTCAAGGCACCCGCCAGTTTGTCGGGTTTGTCACCGACATCACCGAACGAAAAAAAATGGAAGCCGACCTGCACCATGCCAAAGAGCAGGCCATCGAAGCGGCACAGGTCAAGAGTACCTTCCTGGCCAATATGAGCCATGAGATCCGCACCCCGATGAATGCAATTCTCGGGTTTACCGAACTGCTGATGAACACCCCGCTCAACGAACTGCAAAAAAAGAACCTGGGGATCGTTCGCTCTTCGGCAAAATCATTACTGGCTCTGCTCAACGATATACTC
The DNA here is from genome assembly GCF_024380015.1 of Photobacterium atrarenae. Lineage (NCBI taxonomy): Bacteria > Pseudomonadati > Pseudomonadota > Gammaproteobacteria > Vibrionales > Vibrionaceae > Photobacterium > Photobacterium atrarenae. The sequence continues at coordinate 843,813 of NZ_CP101508.1, read as the reverse complement.
GATTCGGCGAAACTGGAAAGCGGCTCGACCGAGCTGGAAATGAGGGACTTCTCCCTGCATCAGGTTTGTGATCAGGTCATTGCCACCCTGTCCCTTGCCGCACGCAAGAAAGGACTGCGGCTGGAGCTCAATTACGCACCGCAGCTCAATGAATTTTTCCGGGGCGACCCGCTGCGGATCCAACAAGTGATCCTCAACCTCCTCAGCAATGCAGTCAAGTTTACCGAACGCGGCCATGTCACCTTGTGGGTAAGCCCGGCCACAACCGGCAAAGGCGTAGTGATTGGCGTCGAAGACAGCGGCATAGGCATCTCAGCCGACCGGCTGGAGAAAATTTTTGCTCCCTTCTCACAGGCCGATTCGAGTATGACCCGACGCTTTGGCGGCACCGGGCTGGGCACCACCATTTCCCGCCAGCTGGTTGAGCTGATGGGGGGTCAGATCAATGTCACCAGCACAGTCGGCGAAGGCTCCACCTTCCGGGTCACTCTGCCGCTCAGCATCGGCAAACCGGTGGCTCGCGATATTTTCGGCGATGAAGAAATACGCCTGCCGCCCCTGCATATTCTTGTCGCCGATGATGTGGCGCAAAACCTCGAACTGCTCACCGCCATGCTGGAGTCCCGCGGCCATACCCTGGTCACGGCCAGCAACGGCCAGCAAGCTGTCGAACACTTCAGCAAGCAGCCGTTTGACCTGGTGCTGATGGATGTGCAGATGCCCGTGATGAATGGCCTTGAAGCCTGCCAGGCCATCCGCCGCTTCGAAACCCAGCAGGGCCTCTCCTCAACTCCGCTCATTGCCCTGACCGCCAGTGTGATGGAACAGGATAAGCGCCAGGCGGAAGCTGCAGGGATGGATGGCTTTACCTGCAAGCCCATCAGCGTGATTGAGCTGACGGGGGAGATCGCCCGGGTACTCGGCCGCCAAGCGGCCAGCCAGCATATGTATCCCGAGCTGCGCAAGAATGATCTGCAGCTTCCGATCGATTACGAAATGGGCCGAACGCTCTGGGGCAGTACCCAGAAGCACCTGGATGCCATTCGCCGCTTTATGGACAACGAAGGGATGGTCGATACGCTGACCCCGGCATTTGAGCAAAGTCCGCAAGCCGCCATCGCCCCGGCCCACCGACTGAAAGGCGTTGCCGGGAACTTATGCCTGCCGCAGCTGGCCCGTTGCGTCGGAAATATCGAAGCCCTGCTCAAGCAGGAGGATTTCGCCGAAGTTCCATCCCTGCTCGCAGCCTACCAACAATCATTGTCAGAGCTCACGGAGCTGCTGGAAGAGCAAACGACAACGCTGGAGCCAACGGAAACAACAAACAACCCGGTTGCACCCCTGGATCTGGATCAGTTAACCATTTTGATCAGCCAGCTGCAGCAAGGAGAGATACCGGAAGAAACATTTGCCGATCTGAAACCTAAAATTCCGGCCGACGTGGCCGACAAAGTTACAGATGCGCTGCACGATTTCGAACCAGAACGCGCGGCAGATATATTGATCACCTATAAAAAGAACAAATTAGCCTGCCATGATGGTACTCAATGACAAGAAAACCCTGCTCTTGGTCGATGACGAACCGACCAATTTGCAGGTGCTGAAGAATATTCTGGCCGCGTCTTACCGGCTGCTGTTCGCCAAAGACGGCGAACGCGCCCTGGCGCTGGCCCGCCGTGAAGCGCCGGATTTAATCCTACTGGATGTGATGATGCCGGGCATGTCCGGCTATCAGGTGTGCGAGACGCTCAAACGCGATCACGCGACCCGGCATATTCCGGTGATCTTCGTCACCGCCCTGTCCGGTGAAAACGAAGAAACCCAGGGGTTCGAGCTGGGTGCAGTGGACTATATCACCAAGCCGGTCAGCCCTGCCGTTGTCCGGGCGCGGGTCAAGAATCACCTGTCCCTGGTGCGAATGGAAGAACTCAAGTCGACCCGGCTTTCCGTGGTGCAACGGCTCGGCCGCGCCGCTGAGTACAAAGACAATGAAACCGGCTTGCATGTGATCCGGATGAGCCGCTATGCCCAGATCATCGCCCGGGCAGCCGGGTTCAGCGAATACCAGGCCGAAAATCTGCTGCATGCCGCCCCGATGCATGACATCGGCAAGATCGGGATCCCGGACATGATTTTGCAAAAACCAGGCAAGCTGGATCCGGAAGAGTGGGCCGTAATGCGTCGCCATGCGGAAATTGGGGCGGAGATCATCGGCGAAGATGACTCCCCGCTGATGTGCATGGCGCGGGATATTGCCCTGTACCACCATGAAAAATGGGACGGCAGCGGCTACCCCGCCGGCCTCAAGGGGGAAGACATTCCTGTCTCCGCCCGGATTGTTGCCATTGCCGATGTCTTCGATGCCCTGACCAGTGCCCGCCCATACAAACCAGCCTGGCCCATCGACAAAGCGACCGACCTGATCCGCAGTGAAGCCGGCAGCCATTTTGACCCGGCGCTGGTCAATGCCTTTTTCAAATGTTTGCCGGAAATCCTGGAAACCCGCAGTCACTGGCCAGAGCCGGATACCAACCCGGCATCGGCTGCACCACCCAATGTGGCGACGAGCCCTGCCACCTAAAAAAACAGCGACCCATTTCATACCGAACAGGTCGCTGCAACAGATAGAAGTGGTTGTGGGCTTTAGCGTTACTAGTGCTACAGCGCTTGTCACAACAGACTTGCCCTGAAAATTGCCGGGGTGGCCGCCACCCTCAGCAGCCCCTCCGGCAGGTACAGCAGTGAGGGATCAATATGCTCAAATCATCGCACTCACAGTCGCGCTCCCACATGTCTCGGTAACGTGACAGGGCTTACGTTCTTATTTTTGCGTGCGAAAGTCTATTACACGTGATTACACAGGCTCTTGAGTTTGAATAAGCGAAACTGCTTCTTTCCCCGTTGCACAATCAAATAGTGGTTAAACAGGGCCAGGCCCGGCGATACCACCTCACCCGTCATCCGTTCACCGTTGATCCGCACCGCCCCGCCGGCAATCAATTCTCTGGCCACGCGCTTCGAGTCGGCCAGCGCAGCATCAATCAGAAGCTGGACAACATCCAGCGGCGTCTCTAAGTCTGCAGCCATCTCATGACATGGCAATCCGTCCTGCGCCAGTTGATCCAGCTCTGCCAGTGTCAGCGTCTGCACATTGCTGCCAGTATGTTCCTCGCCACCAAACAGTGCCCGGGTGATCCGCTGCGCGCTGGCCAACCCGGTTTCGCCATGGACAAAGCGCGTTAGCTCTTCGGCCAGCACTCGCTGGGCCTGCGGTTTACCGCCCCCGGCGCGATCATCCGCTTCAATAGCCTCAATCTGCTCACAAGAGAGGAATGTGTAGTAACGCAGGAAACGGTACACATCGGCATCTGCTGTGTTGAGCCAGAACTGGTAAAAAGCATATGGCGAGGTTTTCCCGGCATCGAGCCAAATCGCACCGCTTTCGGTTTTGCCGAACTTGGTCCCGTCCGACTTGGTGATCAAAGGCAGCGTCAGGCCGAACACCTGGGCTTGATTCAGGCGCCGGGTCAGGTCGATCCCGCTGACAATATTGCCCCATTGATCATTGCCGCCAATTTGCAGGCGGCAGCCGAATCGTTCATTCAACTGCGTAAAGTCATAAGCTTGCAGCAGGCTGTAGCTGAATTCAGTAAAGGAAATCCCCTGATCCGGGCGCGCTAGTCGCTGCCTGACCGAATCCTTGTTCACCATCGCATTGACCGAGAAGTGTTTGCCGACCTCGCGGAAAAACGTGATCACATCCAACGGTCCCAGCCAGTCGGCGTTGTTCACTAAGGTCAGCGGTGCATTCAGGTGCGGAGTCATCAACCGCGCGATTTGCCCGCTCAAATCGGTCACCCACTGATTGACCGTCCCGGCCTCATTCAGGCTTCGCTCGGCTGCTTTGAAACTTGGATCGCCAATCATCCCGGTGGCACCGCCAATTAAAGCAATGGTGCGGTGCCCCGCATCCTGAAAACGCTTGAGCATCAGCAGCGGCACCAGATGGCCGATATGCAAACTGCCCGCCGTCGGGTCAAAGCCACAGTAAACCATCTGGGGCGACTGCAACGCCTCAGCCAATGTTTCCGGATGGGTGATCTGGGCAATCAGGCCACGTTGGGTCAGGTCTTGGAGTATTTCAGAAGTCATGGATTGCTTGCTCTCAATAAATTGATTCGCCAGCGTAAAAGAAAGGCTGTATTCAAGGCGATATCCCTAAAGGGACAGATCAGCGACTGGGTTGCCGATCAGGTCGCCGCTATCAAATGATTGAGGAACAAATGAAACAACTCGCTGAGCGACGAGACATTGAGCCGGGCATAAATCCGCTTGCGATGGTTCTTGACCGTGCCGACCCCGATCTGCAACGCCTCGGCAATCTCCCGCGAGTCGTGCCCCTGAACCAGCAAGGCCGTGACTTGCTGCTCACGCGCCGTCAGCAGCGACTGACCGAAGCTGGCGAGCGCCTGATCGATGGCACGGCGCATCACCGCCTGCTCCCCCTGCGGCTGGGCCAGGTTAAAATCAACCGATTGCCAGTGCTGCTGACACAAGGCCCGAAGCACACCATAGTACTGTTTCAACACCGCCAGTTGCTGTGGTTCAGCGCGCTGATGCTGTTCCAGGTAGCCCAGATACACCACGATCCAGCGTGTCGGCTCCAGCCGAACAGACAGGCTCACTTCATCTTTCCAGCCGGTTTGATCATAAAACTGCTGCCGGTAATCCGGTAATGGGCTGATCCGCCGGGAAACCTCGCTCAGGTTGTAGACCCCCTCTTCGGCCCCTTGGGTCAGCGCCAGATAAAACGGGTCCTGCAAAAATGAATCTGTCAGGTAACGCTGAAACAGCAGCTCCCGACGGCACTGAATCGAATCATACAGATAAATGGGATGTTTACCCTGCCGGTAGCCGAGGATAACGACACAGTCGAAATCAATCAGTTGCGACAACAGGGAGACCAGCTGCACAGTAAACTGCGGCGTGCGCAGCGCAGCAATGGCCCTCGCCGTCGCATCCAGCGCCGGAGGCGCGGTGTCAGCAATATTCAACATCACAAGCTCAGTCGCTCCCGTCCCGTGCGCCCTTTAATCTTCATCCGCCTCCTGCGCTTGCACGGCACGACGCAAAAAGCCCCTTTGCTGCGCCAGCTGCTCCCGGGCAGCATCCCGATCCAACCCGGTCAGGATCATCAAGATCGCCAGCTTCACATCATTCGCCGTTTGCGCCAATGTGGCAGCAGCCAGCGACTGATCACATTCGGTCGCCTGCATTACAATACGCACCGCGCGCGCCACCAGCTTCTCGTTGGTCGCCTTCACATCCACCATCAGGTTTTGATAGCTTTTGCCCAGACGGATCATACTGGCCGTGGTCAGCATATTGAGCACCAGTTTCTGAGCGGTGCCCGACTTGAGCCGGGTCGAGCCGGTCAGGGCTTCCGGGCCAACCACCGGGCTGATGGCGATCTGCGCAATGTCGGCAATCGCTGAGTCCGGATTGCACGACAGCGACACTGTGGTTGCGCCGATGGCATTGGCATATTCCAGCCCGCCAATCACATAAGGGGTCCGCCCGCTGGCTGCAATGCCGACCAGTACATCCTTCACGCTGAAGTGGATATTTTTCAGATCGGCCACCCCAAGTTCAGGGGAGTCTTCCGCCCCTTCCTTGGCTTTGAGGATCGCCTCTGGCCCCCCGGCAATCAGGCCGAGGACCATCTGCTCCGAGACCCCGAACGTTGGCGGGCACTCCGAGGCATCCAACACGCCCAGCCGGCCACTGGTACCGGCGCCCATATAAACCAGGCGCCCGCCCTGCTCAAACGCCGCGGTAATGTGATCAACGGCCTGGGCAATCTCTGGCAACACTTTTTCCACCGCCAGCGGCACCTGCTTATCCTGCTGGTTCATCCGTTGGACGATCTCCAGCGCAGGCAGCAGATCAATATCCATGGTCTCCGGATTCCGCCCTTCAGACACCAGCTTGGCAAGATCGGAAATCAGCGAATCGTGGGTCATAACTGTCCTTTACTGCGAATAATACACAACCCCCAGCGAGGCCGGCTGACTGGCACCGGTCACTTCGGGGGCATTGCTGGGTAAATGATGGAGCCGACGTTGTGCCAGCCAGGCAAACGCCATCGCCTCCATATAATCCTGGTCCACACCTTTAGCGCTGGTCGGAGCCACCTGCCAGTCGGTGAGGAGCTGCGCCAGCCGTTCCATCAACAGCGGATTGTGAGCCCCGCCGCCGCACACCAGCAACTCAGGGCTGGGGCCGGCCTGATAGCGGCGGACCTCGTCGGCAATCGTCACGGCTGTGAACTCGCACAAGGTGCGCTGTACATCGACCGCAGAAACCGCCATCTCAGCCAGGTGCTGCGCAAGCCAGGGCAAATTGAACAGCTCCCGCCCGGTGCTTTTCGGCGCAGGCATTGCAAAATACGGCTCTTGCATCAACTTGGCCAGCAGAGCTTGATCCATCTCGCCCTGACGGGCAAAGGCCGCATCCCGGTCAAATTTCTCCCCGGTGTGCTGATAACACCAAGCATCCATCAGCATGTTGCCCGGGCCGGTATCGTACCCTAAAACCGGCGCATCGGGACGGAGCACCGAGATATTGGCGATCCCACCGATGTTGAGCACCACCACACTGGAGTCGGTGGCGTGAAAAATCGTTTTATGGAACGCCGGCACCAGCGGTGCGCCCTGACCGCCCAGCGCCATATCCTTGCGGCGAAAATCAGCCACGGTATCAATCCCGGTTTTGGCGGCAATAATATTGGCATCGCCGAGTTGCATGGTAAACGGCGTCTCGCCGGTCGGCTGGTGAAACACGGTCTGACCATGATTGCCGATGGCCCGGATCTGAGAGGACACATAACCGGATTTCGCCAGCAAGGCATTCACGGCATCGGCAAACAGATGGCCCAGTAGGTGATCCAGCCGGCCGATTTCAACCAGGCTCGTCTGCTGGCCGAGACAAATCTCCAGTAATTGCTGCTTCAATGCGGCCGGCATCGGAAAATCATCCTGGGCCAGCAATTCAATGTGCTCACCTTCAATCGCAACCAGCGCGGTATCGACGCCATCCATACTGGTGCCCGACATCACGCCGATATACAGTTCCCGGTTCATTCCTGTCCTCCCAGAGGTCCCAAATAAGGACGTTATGCGCATAAGGCGTTGCTATGCTCTTTTTACTATTTCGCAGAAGCGCTGCCAAGCTTCGCCTCATCATCCACCAGATAAAAGGCGGTCCGATCCAGAAAAAGCAGGACGCCACCATTCAATGACAGCATATCCATATTCTTCTTGGCAAAGGTTTCACCATGGGTGAAGAAATGATCGAATAGCGTTACTTCATCATCGGGGAGAACTCGCTCATACTGCTCACTATATAGAGATAACTTGCCGCCGGTGAATTCATAGGGCCCGGTTATCGTGACCCCCAACTGTCGCTGGGGGTTTGCTACATACATGTAAAAATCGCGTTCTTCTTTTAACTCCAGCCCCAACGTCAAATCAATCAGCACCCCTTCATTGTTCGCAACCGGAATATAAACCGATGTATTACTGTAGAATTGCTGAGAAAAAGACTGTGGAATAATCCAATGAAGCATGGTGCCAATAACAACACCGCCCATCAGGGCTATTATCGCTTTAATCGCCGGACTGACACTACTCACAAGCCACCTCCGTCGCAGATGCCGCATAACTTAATGACCGGCCATCTTCATCGATTAATATTTTCTCATTGTCCACCTGATAAACAGAAGCGTTGAAATACTCCCGTGTTGCCTCACCAGAGGATGGCGTCAAAATACATTTCATATATTTCCCGACCAAAAACTCATCGGCATCCTGCAAGGGTTGAGAACGAAGGAAGAAAAAAATCAGCATCGCGAATAATACCGAGATCAATACATATGGCAGCCATGAGTATCGTGTCTTTTGTTTATTTTCCGACGACGGAAATCTCTCTTCAACGATCGTTTCAACTTTGGCCACAAAACGATATCCGACACCTCTCTCAGTTCGGATCACCTGTCCTTTCTTATCTTCAAATGCTTTCCTGCAGACGGACACGGAGTTCATCAAGCTGCTGTCTTCAACCACCATGCCTCTTGAGGTCCATATTTTATCCAACAGCTCCTGGCGCGTCAGCGTAATATCAGAATGGTCGATAAAGTATCGCAAAAGTGCGATTTCATTACTCCCCAAAACGGTTCTTAACCCCGTTAGCTTACTTTGAACAACTTGCTCATGAAAGTTGACAATATAATTGTCATTAATCAGGCATTGCTCGCCTTTGGATCTCGTCACAGCAAAACTCCGTCACGCTATCGATTTAGTCTAAATTAGCTTCCTTTCATCGCACTTTATACGATTGGTTCGAATTGAACTATTAAATATAACAACTGACTTCCCTGCCTGTTACCTTCCTCTCACAATATCCGAAATAGCATGACCCAAATCACAGTCCGTTCGCCAGCCACCCAATCTCCACAGCACCCCGGCATACAGCGGTTCAAAAGGCTGAAACACAAGGCTCATTGACGCGCATCAACCTCAATGAGCCTCAATAAGGATCAATGATTCGGCCTCTATATTCGCTCATGTTTATATGAGCGGATACCTATAACAACGAACACGCTGGTCATTACCAACAGAACAAGGAGCCGCACCAACATGAGCCAAACATGTTATTCTCTGCCATGGTTACGCCAGGGCCTTTTTTGCACCATCACGGTATTGCTGTTATCCGGTTGCCCGTCCGACGGTGAAACGGAAGAAGCCGTGGCTGTCGAGATCCCGTTTTCAGTCAACGCACTCCCGATGCCGAACGATGGCTATGATTACGATCACGATGGTACGATTTCACTTCCAGATGAACCTGAATTTTCCTCAGCAGACAATCGCCATACCTCATACTACCAGGATTTCGAAACCAGTTTTGCCGCGCTCGACGGCTGGGGGTTATGTACCGAGCCGCTTGAAATCCCGCTGCAAAGTATCCATTCGGGGCAGAGATACCCATTAGCAGCTGACTCACTAGAAAATAATGTTCTGGTGATTCGATCAAGCGATTTGAAAGTTATAGAAACGAAACTCAGTAGTGACGGCTCAAGTATTCAGATTGAATGCCAGCATGCACTCGATACAGCGACAACTTACCATATGATCGTCACCTCTGGGGTGAAAACTCAGTTTGGCGAATCCGTACAACCATCCTCAGAATTTACCCAACTGCTAACTGAAAATGTCGATTTACTGGATGAAAACGAGCAGCAAATAAGAAATACTATCAATCATGCGATTGATGCCTATACCCAAATTGGCGGCGATAAAAATTCGGTCATTTATGCCTCAACATTTACCACCCAGGACAGCTACGCCATTCTGGATGCTATCGTTGAGAATAATTCAGATGCGAAACTCGCGTTTATTACATCACCTCAAGTTGTAGAAGAACCGCCTCAAAACAATACTCCGGTGGCTCAATCCGGTATTTCCGATTTGTTTGTTAAATACGAATTATACCGGGGTTCACTCACGTCAAATTATTATTTGCCTTTCTCGCAAAAAGATGCTGACTCCGGAAATTGTGTGTTGGATAAATACGACCCGATCACTCATTGTCCGGATATGTATCAGTGGATGACCGCAGAAGATGGCTCACACTTAACCCACAACAACCCTTTACCTCAGTCAACCCAAGAAAAGATTCCGGTCGATCTGTATTTACCCGAAGGTCAATCTGAAGGTGAAAGCCTCGAGAAGTTTCAACAAGGAAAACTCCCGGTTGTCATTTTCATCCACGGCGTCACCGCAGATAAAAGTGCTGCCGCTCTGATGATGAAAGACTTTGTGAAAAACAAAGCCTTCGGCAAAGAGTTTGCCGTCATCGCAATCGATATGCCTTATCACGGCGAGCGGATCATTTATGCCGATGACATCTCTGATGATAGCGATGAATTACAGCCGATCAGTGCCAAAGCAAACAAATCTTACTTTATTAACATCTCCTCACCACTGACCCTGCGAGGAAACCTCCATCAGGCGGTCAGTGACTTTATCAGCCTGCGCTATGCCCTAAACGACTACATCGAGACAGCTCCCGAAGTTCACCTGGTCGGGCATTCTCTGGGGGGCATCGTCTCCGTGATGGTCAGTGAAATGACCCAGAGAAAGCCGGAGCAGCTTTCTCTGACTACGGCCAATTTCATCGTCCCGGGCCAGGGCTTGGTCAACATCACTCTCGAGTCCCTGACGCTTGGCAGCGAGATGGAAGCATCGGTCAAAAGCTCGCCGGATATTCAACGCGCGATCGCTGAAACGGTGATCCCGAACGTCTGCTACGACGGCGTTTCAAACCAGGAATGCATTACAGCACTAGAGACTTTTGTTGAAGATCCCGACAACAAAGCAGCCGTTGAAATGCTGGCTGATGAAATCTACCAGGCTATCTTGCCACACCTGAAAAAAGGGGTTCAGCGCACAATCGACAGTGCCGATCCCGTCAGCAAAACCTCGCGCCAGGTTGAACATGACCAGCCGACTCTGCTGATTGAAGCCAAAGGCAACTGTGGCCAGAGCTGTGAAATGGGCGAATACATGCCGGATGTGGTCATTCCGAATGCCACCGACAACAACACTCTGACCGGCACCGAGCCGCTGATCCGCGCATTGGAGCTGGAAGCAATTCGTGACGATCAGGTAGGCCCTGAGCGTCCGCTGCGAGGGGCGATCCGGGCCACGGTCGGCGGACACGGAACCTATCTGTTCCCTTATGAAGGGCCAATGGATGAAACAGGCCTGCCTTCAACCGAACAACTGGGAGACGTTTACAGTTCGACCAATACCCAGCAGGAAGCTGTTTATCAGATGATCAGCAGCCAGGGAACGCAGATCACGTTTGATGAAGAAGATAAGCAAAACATTGAAACGGAAGAAGATACAGAGGATACAGCCCAATGAAAAAGTTCACGGTTTCTTGCCTGGCCATTGCGGGCCTGAGTTCTTATCAGGTCCACTCCGCCGGTTTCCAGCTGAACTCGCAGTCTGTGGCGGGTTTGGGCCGGGCGTTCGCCGGCGATGCCATTATTGCTGATAATGCCGCCGTGATCGCCAAAAATGCCGCCGCCATGAGCCTGCTCGACAGGCCAACGCTTTCAATCGGTGCTATCGCTATCGACAGCAAGGTCGAATTAACGGATATTCTCTATACACCACCGTCATCGTCCACCCAGTCCCTGGGAGATACCACGATCGACAACCTGACTGTCGTGCCGAATTTTCACTACGTCCATCCGGTTGAGCATTCCCGTTGGACCCTCGGCACCACACTCCATTCAAACTTTGGCACCGATGTTGAGTTTGACCGGGATTTTGCAGCGCCGGAGTTCGGCGGCACCACCAAACTATCCAGTGTGAACTTCGGCCTGTCGGCAGCTTATGAGGCCACAGATGCCCTGTCGCTGGGACTGGGGATCGATATCATTTACGGTAAAGGGGAGATCTCGCGGCCAAACTTGTTAAACATCGATGCAGATGGCACCGCCGTTGGTTTCAATACCGGCATTGCCTATATCATCAATGACAACCACCGATTAGGCCTGTCCTATCGTTATGCCCCTTCGCTGGACGCTTCCGGCACCGTCGACCCGCTGAATGGCTTGGCGACTGACTTAAGCGTTCCATTGCCGGATATACTGGAGTTTTCCGGCTATCATCGGCTCCACAACCGTTTTGCCCTTCACTACAGCCTGCAATACATTACCTGGTCGGAATTTGATGCCCTCACTTCACCGAGCTTTGACGATCCGATCAAGGACTATCAATGGCAGGATGCCGGGCACCTCTCGCTGGGCATGACCTACGATCTGCAGGAGCGTACAGAACTGCGGGCCGGGTATATGTACGATCTCTCCCCGGTCGATCAGATCAACTCGCTCTCGATCCCCGACTCCGACCGGCACTGGTTCACGTTGGGGGCCACCCACAACTTCAGCCAAGCCCTCAGCGTTGATGTCGCACTCGGGTACATCGTCGGTGAAGAAACGAAGATTGATGAATCGATGACCATTGTCCGCACCAGCAATATTGCCGCTTTAACAAATAACAGCGCATGGCTGGCGGGACTGCAACTCAATTATCGTTTCTGACAGCAAGATTAAGGCTTACCGGCTTGAGCGATGGTCCCCCATCACCGCGCCGGTAAGTCTCCTTTGTTCGCCCCGCCTGCCGTAACAAGTGGCCAAAACTGTGCCTTCCCTCATCATTGCCGTAGACCCTGCCGGACTTAGCCCTGTCGCTCACGGCTGACAAGACAACTGCAACGCCAAAAAACATTGCAATCAACAAGATTTAGATGGATTAATAATACATTTACTTGCATAGGAGATGCCGCATGGATGGGTTTATCATTTCCAGTTGGGACTTCACCACAGGTACAGCCCAGCAAAACCTGCCGGAACCCCAGGCGATCCGTCCGGGGCACTGGTACCACTGCCAACGGGATGCCGTAGGTTTACGGGGCTGGCTGGAAGCGCAAGCCCTGCCGGAAGCGATTATTGATTCCCTGCTCGCCGATGATACCCGGCCCCGGTTTGAACAATTCAACCACGACTGTTTCTTGATGATCCTGCGCTGTATCAACCTCAACGAAGGCTCAGCGCCGGATGACATGCTGAGTCTGCGCATTCTCTGGTACAAGGGCGCCCTGATTTCCACCCGCAAACTGTCCTCGCGCGCGGTCTCCAATTTAGTCAAACAACTTGAAAACGGCACCGGCCCGGACAACCTGCCGTCCTTGCTGGTAGACATTTCAAACGGGATCAGCAGCATTATCTCTGAATTTCTGGCACCGGTGGAAACGCGAATTGATGACTTGGAAAACGAAAACCAGATCGATGTAAAAGATCTCAACGCCCTACATTCCCGGCTGCTCCGGCTTCGCCGTTACCTCAAGCCGCAACGCTATGTGTTTGAGGATCTGCTGCACGCGGATATCCCGGCGCTGAGCTCACAGAAAAACCATTTTAAGAACTGCCTCGACACCATCGCACGGCTCAATGAATCGATTGAGTTCTACATTGATCAGATCAACCTCTACCTCGCAAACGTCAATCAGCAGCAGGCCGAAATGATGAACCGAAATACCTATCTGTTTTCGGTGATTGCCGGTATTTTCCTGCCGGCCGGTTTCTTCACCGGACTGCTTGGCGTCAACATTGGCGGGATCCCCGGCGTTGAAAACCCAGTCGCATTTACCGTGTTCTGTCTCGGCCTCCTGGTTGTGGTCGCCCTTGAGGTGATGATTCTGAAAAAGTTAAGATTTATTTGATGGCTCCAGGGCAATAGAAAAGAATTGCCAAAACCCCCCACTTTCACCCAACGGACGGCCTCAAGCGGGGAGTCTCATCCCCTCCCCATCGAGTTGCTCCAACAACAGCCGATATCAGCGTTTTTGCGGAGATAACTTCACAAAACTCAATGGGGTTTGCCCGGTTTGCTTTTTAAAGAAAGCAATAAACGCACTGTCGGATGAAAACTCAAGCCAGGCGCTCACATCCGCGACCAGCATCCCGCCGGACAACAGCTCAATGGCTTTGAGCAAGCGCCATTGTTGCCGCCACGCCTGGTAAGACATGCCGGTATCGGCTTTGAACAGCCGGGTGACTGTTTTGGTGCTTAGCCCAACCGATTGAGCCAGCGCAGCAGCCGATGGTGCCAAAAATGTCTCTTGTACCATTTGCACCCGAAACCGGCTAAGGCGGGGATCTGACGGTAGCGGTAGCTGGAAAAAATGACGCTTGGCTGCAAAAAATTCTTCCCAGAATAGCGCGACGGTTTTGCTCATCTCCCCTTCCGTTTTATCCCAAGGCCAAAACGCCATTTTATCAATCAAGGCCTTGAGCAACGCATCCACCTCAATCATCGTCACCGCTTCAGGTCCCTCAAACACTGAAGCATCGAAGTAGAGAGAGCGATAGGCCACGACATTGGTCATCACCGCCCGGTGTGAGGTGTGTGGCGGAATCCAGACCGCCTTGGTCGGTGGCAAGATACATAGGGTATCGTCCAGCACAAAAGTCATGCACCCCTGCGGCGCATACAGCAACTGGCCTTTCCGGTGCTGGTGGACCCCCGAATCATGCTCGCCGACATCGGCAGCGATCCCGATCACGCTCGCCGTCAATGCATCCGCATCAAAGGCTGTTTGCTGAGTAATAATGGCCATATGTCCGAATATTGATATTTTTAGTCCAAATGTTATTAACCTGCCTGGCAAACTCCAGTATACACTGCGCGCCAAGTTGATTCACGATGAGGATAAGCAATGAAGGTTCAACCCTCTCTAGGGCTGATGGTGCTCATGCTGATGTTTCCGCAGATTGTCGAGACTATCTACAGTCCGGCTTTAGGCTCGATTGCACAATCGTTCGCAGTCTCAGAAACACAGGCAGCACAAACATTATCGATTTACTTTTCTGCCTTCGCCATTGGTGTTGCCGTCTGGGGCGTTCTTGCAGATAAACTGGGCCGACGGCCAACCATGCTGCTGGGTCTGTTCATTTACGGATGCGCAGCATTTGTTGCCATGCAAGCCGAAAGCTTCACCGTGCTGATGATGGCACGTGCTTTGAGCGCCTTCGGTATTGCAGTCGGCTCTGTGGTCACTCAGACCATGCTGCGCGATGCGTTCGATGGCGCGGCGCTCGGCAAAGTGTTCAGTGTAATGGGGCTAGGGATCGCCATCAGTCCGGTGATCGGCATGTTTCTGGGCGGTCAACTCTCGCAAGCCGGTGGCCATCCCTATGTGTTCTTTGCGCTCTTTGCGATGGCCCTTGGTTTATTCGGCTATAACTGGTTTCGGTTGCCGGAAACACAAACCGCCAAGCAGCCGCTCAAACTCGGCTCACTCAGTGTGCGGATGCTGAAAGATAGGCACATTTGGCAATCCGCCCTGCTCGTGGCGCTCTACAATATCGCCCTGTTTTCTTATTACCAGCTGGGCGGATTTCAGTTTGCGGCGCTTGGCTTCACACCGGAACAATTCGGTTACAGCGGGATAATCTTAGGGCTGGGTTCACTGCTCGGCAGCTACCTCAACAAGTGCCTGCTGGCGCGGAATGTGTCGCAGCCCCGGTTGTTACAAGCCGCCGCGCTGTTGCTCACACTGGGAGCTGTTGGTGTGGATGCCATGCTGGATTCGATTTGGTTTCTCGCCCCGATGATGATTGTCGTGATGGCTTTCGGTGTTGCGATCCCCAATGTACTCAGCATGGCATTGAGCCACTACAAACAGCAAGCTGGCAGTGCCGGTGCGCTATTCGGACTAATGTATTATCTGCTGATTGGGAGTGGCCTGGGCCTGGCGGGTGCAACTCAGAATCTCGGCACAGTCCTGATCGCCTGTAGCGTTGGTGTCGTGGCGATCACCCTCTCGCGCCGCGTATAAAACGGCAGAGTACATCGAATCCCCACTAAACGCCCCGTCATCGACGGGGCGCTTGATTGCAGGCTTCTGCTCAATAGCCAAATGACGCACACCATACCGCCCATGATGGGTGAATCGCTGGCTCGCCACAGTTCCACCCGGGTAATCCGCAAAATCAAATTTCACCGAGTTTCAAGATCCCCTTAGCACCGCAACACTTGTTTAGATTGAAATGCCTGTGTCAGATCGGCCCATTGATATCGATTGTGAAAACAGATGCGGGCGTTTTCCACATCATTGGCCTCAATGGACACCGGCAGATAAATAAACCCCTGCGTCAATAAGCTGAATATAACTTCCGATGAACGCTCGGCATGAATATCTTCAAAAATAAACACATCTTCTTTCGCTAACACACAGTACTGCATCTTACACATCTCCAATTTAATGTGACAAATTGGAATTATCCACTGTTATGCTATAGTGCCTAGTGACTTTTATTGAAGGGTGATAACCAAAAGTTATGAAGATCAATCCCAAATACTTGCACTCGGTTGAAACCCTGGCCAGGGTCCAGAGCTTCAGAGTCGCTGCCGAAATCCTTTGCATCTCACAACCGGCCCTGTCGAAACAAATCAAGAATGTTGAGGAAGCCTATGACATTGAGTTATTCATCCGGGATAATCACGGCGCGACGCTTTCTGAGACGGGAAGGCAAGTGATTGATGAAATCATCGCCCTGAACCGGCATATCCAGAAAACAAACGATCATATTTTAAGTATCGCCCAGAATCATTTCGCCAGTTTATCGATTGGGTTTGGCAAATCGAGCAATGATTTCCTGCCGGGTTATATTCGGGAATTTAAGAACAAACAGAAAAACATTTCGATTTCGCTCTCGGATATCTGCTCTTACGAACAAGAGGAACAATTGCTCTCCGGCGCTTTAGATATTGGGTTTATGCGACAACCAAAATCTAAAGACCTCCACAGTATTCCGGTGTCCAGCGATGAGTTTGTACTGGCCGTTGCCAAAGATCTCTATACGGTCAAGAAGATTAATTACTATCTGGAAAACTTCAACCTGCTGATGATGAGTAATCACAGTAAGTCTATGATAAACATAAAAACCATGACCTTATTGAAAGGCAGAGCACACAACATCACCAATATCTCCGCTGATATCCAAACCATCATCACCCTAATCCTCTCCAATGCCGGCGTGGCGATTCTACCGAAGAAATCTATCCTCGGTATTTATGACGCCATCAAGCTCATCCCATTTGAAGAAGATACCCGCTGGGATATCCATATGGCCTGGAACCCGGCCAGAACCTCAAAATCAGTTGATTTGTTTATTGAGTTCGTTCAAGCAGCGAGTGGGCAAGCCGGTGGTTTGTTTGAGAAGGTTTAAGCTCCGTCATTACGCTCATGGGTTGCTCCTAACCAAGGCTTCCAACAGCGAATGCATGACAAGCCATTAAAGCAACACAGGCAGGAATGAGTACTTATTCATATCATCTGTCCCTGTATAATTTCGATTCAGAGTTTGCAATGTCAAACAAGCATACTCAACTCATTTTTATCACCCGACCAAATAAATATGGGTAATGATGTTGTTTCTGATAAAATTAATGCAACATGCCCTTTTATACTCAGCCACTGGTACTTGATCGCTGATTACCTAAATAACGCTAAACACAAAGCCCCTAGGATATCTAATGTCATTATTATCATCTGTTTTATGAATTAGATATTTATCAGCGCCATTGTAGTCTGCCCATTGGCTGCTTGTTCTTAAATAAATCAGCATTCGTGCGTTCAAATACTTGCACATCAAAGTGATTTCGTTATATTAACAGCATGGATATTGTAATGATCACATACCAAAAACGATTTATGTACCCTCGGGAACCTCAAGGCTCGGGCGGCGTCGTTATGTGACAATGAATTATGCGGAAATCCCCCGGCCTCATCCCGGGGGATTTTTGTTTTTTCCGCTCCCGTTTGATTAAAAGGAGCAAGGTATGCTTAATTTATTGTCTCAATCTAGACTTATCAATTCACTTTCAGTGACTGACCTTAGCGATCCACTTCAGGCCCCAGGTCATGCGATGGGGTTGATGGTGAAAACCGCCGCCCATGCACTGAAAAACAAATGGAAATGCCGGATAAACACCGTGCGCACCAGCCCGGTGGTTCCTGTTGAGAATAATTATGACCGCTTAAATTATCCCACCGATGGCGCAGCCCGGGACGCCAGATACACGCGCTACGTAACAGAGCGATATATCCTTCGAACTCAAACTTCCAGCGCAATTCCAGATATTTTGGCTGGCCTCAATGGGGAAAGCCTGCCCGATCAACTTATGGTATTGCCCGGTCTGGTATATCGCAGAGACTGCATTGACCGGCTGCATTGCGCTGAACCTCATCAACTGGATCTCTGGCGGCTGGTCGACAACCAGACGCATCAGGCGATGGCATTCCAGGACTTAAAGGAGATGATTGCAGAACTTATGGAGGCTTTAATCCCTGAGAATGAGTGGCGAATGACTCCGTCACCGCATCCATACACAACAGAAGGCGTTCAAATTGATGCTCTGTGGCATGATGAGTGGGTCGAAGTGGGCGAATGTGGCCTGATTAATCCCCTGATTTTGGAAGCAGCCGGGCTGAATCACCATAGCGGGTTAGCGATGGGGCTCGGGCTGGACCGACTGCTAATGTTACGTAAAAACATCCCCGATATTCGTTTGTTAAGAAGTCAGGATCATCGCGTTTTATCCCAGATGTATTCGTTGCAACCCTATCAGGAAGTATCCATGATGCCATCTATCACCCGCGATCTTTCGTTGGTGGTGTCAAAAGAGATGGATGAAGAGCAGATTGGCGACCTGATAAGGAGCGATTACCAACAGCAGGGGGCAATCGAAGCACTCAACGTGGTGGAAGAAACGCCATATGAAGCTTTGCCTGAAGGGGCCAGAAAACGTCTCGCCATTCAACCTGAACAGAAAAACGTACTGCTTAGGTTGGTAATCCGGGATATGGAGCAGACATTGACTTCAGAGCAGGCCAATCAGATCCGCAATCAGGTGTATCAACTTCTTCATCAGGGCAGCGTGATGGAGCTGGCTGAAGATAAGTCACTATAAACCAGCAGCCCGGTAAAGTGCTTAAAAGTAAGTGCTTTATCGGGATTATCCTATAAACCAGTCGTATGGATGTTTTTGTTCATACTGGAGGGTGCTCATTGTTCCGGATCAGCGGAAGTACCAGATCCCGTGGGGCGATAACCAGAGATTTGTTGCCATGACAGCCTCTCGTGATACACACAAAGTGAATCACCGGAGTCATCTGAATTAGGTAAGAGATTGATTTGATTTGGCAAACGCCAGATGGGTGGAAGCCCCCACCAGCCACATTCCGGCACACACGTCGCTCGCTGCGGTTTATAAATCAATGCCTTACACGAAACGATTTGTCTCATTTGGCTTAGGTGATCCACATAAAGTGGATGACCTAAATCTAGTTAACTATTTAGATAAAGACAACCCGTATTAATCGCCACGAAGCAACGGACTGAACTGTTCATTCTCGGTATCACCAGATAGCTCAACTTTTTCTGCCCTTGAAATATCGACCCACACGCAGCTCACATAGAGCGTCATAGACATTATCCAAATAATATATGGAAGGAACCGGTCAAACCATAATGAAGAAATTGACACCAGTAACGCTAAATATAAAACAATGATGGTCTTGTCGTTCATGATAGCTCTCCACTCGGCAATGCTCCCGCACCTTCAGCCACCTGGGCAACTTCACCCAACAAAAACGCCAGCGGGTTTCCTTGGTTGCCAGAAAGTTCCACCTGTTACTTAGGATTCCATTGCTCGCGGTGTCGGCATTGCAGCCAGAACTCAATGGCACGGGTATCCGGCGGTAGCTCTTCATAGTAGTCAACGACGGTGCCGTTGTTTAATACACGCTGTTTCTTCACGGTGCAGCCAGTAGCTCGGTTAAATAGCTTGACAGCCACCTCCGCATCCGCCTTCATCTTGCCTGCGCGTTTCGCCGCATCGAATTCGGGGTGACGGAGTGACCAGTTACGGATGGTATCGACATTGACTTCAAAGAAGTCTGCCAGTTCACGATCCACAGCACCCAATAAGCACAGCTTATAGGCTTGCTCGACATAGTCCGGCTGGTACTTGTTGTTGTAGATGTTTCCCTTTGGCGCGACCATGGCTAACTCCCATTACATTAGCGATAGCTAAATTAATATCACCCTGCAGATTAAATTAGAAATTGCTAATGCACTATCGCGCGCGCGTGTGACCCGATGTCTTAGTATATATTTGAATAAATACCTAGGTAATAATTAGAATAGTATTATTTTAATTTGACCAGATTGATTAGGCGAAAATTAATTTAATGTGAAGGCATACATATAATTGATGTATGCCTTTAAACTAATTATCAAAATTATTTTTGCTTGTTTTTTAAATTAAAATTTGATGCTTTTCTAATGTAGTCTGTAAAGCTTACATTATCAGGTAATGGATAATTTAAAGAGTTATATTCTTCATTTGTAGGATTAGTTAATTGTTTGAATTTGTGTTGAAGAAAACGATAGTGATGTTTTTGAGCAAGTTCAAATCCTCTTTGAAAGACATAGTTGAAATCATCAAAGTTATTCTCTTTCAGAAACTTAGTATATAAATATAAGGCTTCAACATAGTAATGTTTAATATGCTCAAGGTTAACTAACGATTCCTGGTATAGCTTTTTAGCTCTTGCTTTATCTGACTCAATAAATGCCAGCATCAGATTTTTTAACCCCTTTGTATAGGGATTGACAATTACCAATGGTTCAATTTCATCGTGCGTTAGAGGAGAAATTTTTGAGCGAGTATAAGATATCTGCATACGTTCTAGGTGATCTTTTTCATAAAGAGATGATAAGACATTATCAATCTCTTCTAATGAAAGCATATTTAAGTTGGCAAGGACTTCAAGAGTAGAGAAGTCTTTAGTACAGGAATTAGCATACTGATAATCTAGTTCACCCAAGCAAAGTAAGTCACCCCGGTACATCCGTGAGAATATTTGCTTATCTTTACATTGTTTAGCAGAGAAAAATTCATCACCTTCCATCTTATATAAATCTCTAGCTCGTGATGCAGTAATCCTTTGTTCAAGATTATCATGAGGAAAATTCCTCAGTGATTCTAAGGGTAGTATTTGTTTTAATTCATTAAATGCCCTATCAAAATCACCATTATAATAACGAATTGAAAGTAGAGTAACGTCAATACACTGTTTGTATGACGACGGGAATACATCAACGTTCTCTGAAATTATCCGAATAGTACTTGATAATGATGAAGACTCAGTAGAAAAACCACATACTTTGTGAACAAAGTTACATAAATCTGAATAGTCAATTTCAAGCTTGGCGAAATAGCTTATTGATTTGAGAAAGTTACTTTTTTTGCTGTCAAAAACTTCTAAAGCTAAACATTTTTTATCGTAATAGATTTCATCTAGAGCTTCAATAAGATTGTGGTTATATTTAAAAGCGTTATTATAAAAACTTGTAATGTTGTCCCTTTTAGCCAGTTGTGCATCAGCAAATTTACCAACAATGGACTGCAGTTTTATTACACCGCTGTTGTTCTCTAGCATTGATTTATTTTGAAGAGACTTAATTACCTTATCTGTTATAATTAGCTTCTGATAATTTTTGTTGTTTTTCTTTCCTCGGGTTAATGTCTTGAATTGTTCCAGATCAATACCGTCAGGGAACAAAGATAGTAGTTCAAAAGCATTTTTTTCGTTATTATTTAACAGGTTATATGAATATAATATTGATGCGTAAATGGATTTTTTCCTATTTATATTAGTGTCAGATTTGTCACTAAAAGTTTCTAGCTCATCATCGCTGATTTTGCTGAAAAGATCGATTTCTAATTCTTGTTTTAATGTGTGAAGATTTTTTCCATCAGGAATGTTATTTGTGATTAGTTCAATGGCTAATGGATTGTTATCTAATAATTCTTCAATGATGTCATGGCGTAATAATAGCAGTTCATCTTCGGAAGTATCTTGAATCGCTACATTTGAAGTAAAGAGTTCAACAGCTTCGTCAGTTGTAAATTGACGCATTTCATAAACTATCTCTCCTTCAATTTTAAGCCTTTCCCTAGAGGTAATAACCATCGAAGCATAATCGCAGATAAAAACAATTAAGTCTTTAATTTTTTTGCAATCATCGATGTATAGTAGAGTTTCTACGTTATCTAAGATTATAAGCCTAGAATATCCGTCATGATAATAACGTAATTGATCTTGAAAATTTTCAGCTTGCTCTAGATTAAATGTGCTGGCAACCTTATATTGGAACAGATGGAAATCAGTGATAAATTCACAATCAATAAAATGAATACCACCTTCAAAGTAATTGCGCTCTGATAGCTCAACAGAAAGTTTTTTTACTGTTGTTGTTTTTCCAATACCTCCCGCTCCTTTTATTGTTAGTGCACCACTTTCTTCTTCTAATGATATTAGCTTTCGGCATATTTGCTCAAGATCGCCAGTTCGGCCGATAAAATTACGAACTGTTTTAGGGTCTATACTATCTGGAAGACGTGTTTTCTTTTTTGTGATATTGTTTTTACATTTGAATTTGTTATCAAAAACAAATGATGTGAACTGATGACTATTTAATAGTTGGCATTGTTCAAAATATTCTAAATTGTTTTTCCTAAATAACTGAAAAGCGATGCTACTAAGTTTCTTTTTTTCTTTCTCAGCAATTATTAATGTTGGAAGTTTAAGTGTTTCTGTATTGGAATTAGTTGGTAGTTGATCAACAAAAATAAAAACACCAAATGTATCATCATTTCCAATTTGTGTTTCTAGTTCTTCAAATGATATTTTTCTGCTGCATAGGTGTTCATCTTCAATTAAGATGCGGTTATTGATTACTTTAGAAAGGATTAATATATATTCATAACCTTGTAAATTGTTAAGATTTTCAACATTTAAGCTGAAATGTTCTATTTGACAGGGGATTTTCTTAAATTCTTTAAGTAAGTTGTTATATTGTTGACTGTTATCTAATGGATTGGCTGAAAGTAAAGCTATTTTATTTTTAATATACGGTTCTTTTTTCGATTGTTCAATAACTATGGTTGATTGCTCTTGTGGTGCATAACTAGCTAGCTCTTCAATTAGATGTACTAATGGTTCACCAAAGTCTTCGAAAGTTATTAATTTTATATTAGTTCCATTAAGTTTTTCTTTAATGCTGCTCTCTTGATCTTGATGTACTAAGGCGAAGTGTGGGCCAATATTTTCGGCAAATAAATTTTGCTGTTTATGAATTTCTGAGAGCAATTCTGCGTCATCCAGACTGCAACCAATAAATAAAAAGCTCTTGTTAACGCTTAAGTTTTTTAGAGTGGTCAAGGCCGCTTTATATTTGCTTTCATATCCTTCGTTTGTCGCATAAAGTTTGTTATATCCGTCAGGGGTAAGGATTAATTCGGCGCAATTATCTATATGTCCATGCAGATGCCAAACAATAGGGTTATCATTGTTACCAATTTGAAATTCGCGTAGTTCTGCAACTGAATTATTATCAAGCGTTGATACTTGGGCTGAGGGGGTATAGGCCCATTGTAAAATTTTGTCGTAGTTAAGGGTGATAATCTGCTTGTTTATTTTCCAAATAGCTTTTGGTAAATTGGCGCTAGAATAATCAAGTAAATTAAAGTTAGGTGTGAATATGGTTTTGAAAAAATTAACCCAGCAAGGACCATTTAAACTTTGATGAGCATACTTTGCCGCTTGTTGATAATCTTTTATTTTTAAAAAAGTTTCTACTAAAGTTGCATTATTTAAATCTCCTTCAGATTTTACTTCTTTCGCCGCCAACTCAAGTAACTCAAGCCAACCTGGAAATACTTGTTTATTTTGCTTGTCTTTAATCGATCTAGATACACCAGCTCCTACAAAAGGGATGATCTGCTTTGATTGAATGGCATCACGCAAGCTTTTTGGAATATTGCTCATTAAAGTCATTTCTCCAAGACAACTGATAATTACATAATTATGCCATAAATTCATCAGATAAATTGGCATTGTAAGAAAAAAGTAGATTTTATTTCAATGAATTAAAGGTAGTCACAGGTAATGGCTGTGAATAGCCACCGACTCAGTAGACACTAATTAACCTTTCTTCATACCGCTTTTCATACTCTACTGGTGACAACTGATTATTGGAACCGTGTCTGCGTTTGACGTTGTAGAACATCTCGACATATTCGAAGATATCCATCCGCGCTTCTTCCCGAGTGGAATAGATCTTTCGCTTTACTCTTTCTCTTTTCAGTAACTGGAAAAAACTTTCAGCTACCGCATTGTCATGGCAGTTGCCCCGACGGCTCATGCTTGATTCCAGACCGTGCTGCTTTAAGAATTTATCCCAGTCATGACTTGTATACTGGCTTCCTTGATCGGAATGCACGAGTACCTTCTCTGACGGTGAGCGTCGCCATATCGCCATCAGGAGCGCGTCCAACACCAGCTCTTTCGTTATTCTGCTTTTCATCGACCAACCAATCACTCTCCGAGAGAACAGGTCAACGACGACTGCGAGGTATAGCCAACCTTCGTGAGTTTTTATATACGTGATATCGGTCACCCAAGACTGATTTGGAGCAGTCGGGTTGAACTCCCTGGCCAACTTATTCGCAACAACGACATTCTCTGTGCCCACTTTGGACCTGGGTTTTCGATATCCTCTTTGCGACTGTAAGCCTTCTCGTTTCATCAAGCGGTGAACTTGGTTGATACCGCAACATTCACCTTCATCACGTAAATCGCTGTATATCTTTCGATAGCCATAAACGCCACCAGATTCCAGCCAGAACTGCTTGATGAGTCCGAGAAGGTATTTACGCCGTTTCTCCTGTCTGCTGTCGGGTTGCTTAAGCCAGGCATAATAACCACTTGGGTGGATGCTAAGGACTTTACACATACGTCGAACAGGCCAAACAGCTTGATTGGCTTTGATAAAGGCGTACCTCAGTCGGACTGGCTTGCGAAGTACACCGCGGCTTTTTTTAATATGTCCCTTTCTTCGGTGACTCTTTGCAGCTCCTTTTTGAGCCGACGAATTTCGGCACTTTCATCGGACTTGGCTTGATACTGGGAGGAATCTGGGCCGTAGCGTTTAATCCACGCATAAAGGCTATGCGTGGTAGTCCCTAAACGATTTGCCACATCGGCTACACTATGACCTTTTTCAGTAACCTGTTTGACGGCTTCAACTTTGAATTCTTCTGGGTATCGCTTGCTGCTCATAAGCACCTCTCTGCTAGTCATTTTGTCTAACTAAAAGGTGTCTATCAAGTCGGTGGCTATTCAGGCTTCAGAAATCGGTTACCTACTGGATGGGCATATGTGAATGGGGGGAGGGGTATTTTGCTGTAGTCCAGCCCCCTCCCCGTCTGTACACATAGTCAGTGCTTCCGTTGCTCTCCCATTCATGATGGCCGTGGTGGATTTAGTGACAGTTTCAAGCCATATAGAACCGTAAAGGAAAAAAGCAAAAGAGAACTTACTATTTTCTCAGAGAAGCTATATATAGGCTGAAACCATCACTATTCTCACCAATTAGGCTCTGAGAGCTACATCACCTGGAAGTGAACGCGCATCATACAAGGCTTCATAGCAGTTGTAGCCATTATAAACTGCGGTAGTGTATCCAGCACTCAGCATATGAGCCTTAAAAGCTTGGCTGTTGAATGCGCGGCGGTAATTGTACCTACACCATTCGCTGTAAAGGTGGTAAGCGTGCGTTGCCCTTAGCGGTTGTTTCCCTGTACCTTTCTCTCGTCGGCCTATGTTGTTATCATCCGCTGAGTGAAGCCAGCTTGTCACGCTGTTGCCGTCTCGCTTCCGTTAAGTCACACTAGATACTGCAATCGCTTTCATTGAATTTTGCAGCCGTTTCGGCGGAATTGACTTACCGTACCTGCCAAATGAAATATTTTTATGCGAATGGCCTAGAATGGCAGCTGCAAACTGTTCTGGCTGTCCAGCTTGTTTTAATTCTGTCGCCACCAAATGACGCAGTGAATGGAATTCAGGAAGGTGATGTTTCTTCCGCCAGCGATTAAACCACTTACCAAAGTATTGGGCACAATTTCCTTTGTAGATGGTCGCTTCAGGGAACAGTCGCCCTTCCCTGCTCATGACAAACCTCTGGAAGTCATCAACGTTAAACTGGTTAGGCAGATGAACGGGCAGTGGCAAAATTCGCTTACTGCAGGCTGTCTTCAGGCGCTTATAGTCATGATCCTGGTTGAAACTGACGCACCAGATACCTTCCACCTGAACAATATCGTCACGGTGTAGCTGACAAATTTCATTGCACCGCATGCCGGTATAGCGCCCCAACAGGACGTCCCACCGCTTCCACTCGTCAAACTCAGAGGACTGCTCAATTAACAGCTGGGCTTGTGCGAGACTATATGCTTTCCTCTGCTCCTGACTAGCAACGGGGTGCTTCTCTTTCAGCTGCGAGAACGGGTTATTAATTTCAATATCAGAGCGCTTATCCAACCACCCGATTTTGCTCGCATGTTTGTTCTTGGTGGGTACGGCGACAGTTAATGAATCCAGAAAGCTGGAAGCGGTGGCAGAACTGGTGGCATCTGCTTTCTCGTCCTGCCTAAGATACGTAATGTACCGCCTGATATACCGTCCTATCGTCAGTAGCTCGCGTTCGCAGCAGCGCTTAGCCTTAACCACAAGATACCGCTCTAGGTGTGCGGACAGATAGTCAGGCGTAATGTTGACAGGTAACGAGGGAGGGTTACATTGGCTGAGGTGTGCAGGTGTCGAAGCGCTGGATGATGACTGATCGCAAGTCAGCAGCTTGATCACCTGTTCTTTTGCTGTGCGCTTACACCGTGTTCTCAGGCTTTTTCTGGTTTCTTTACGTTTGCCAGAAGGCAAGAGATTTACTTTACGGAAGTACCAAAACCCGTGGGGCGATAACCAGAGATTTGTTGCCATGACAGCCTCTCGTGATACACACAAAGTGGATCACCGGGTCATCAGAATGAGGTAAGAGATTGATTTGATTTGGCAAACGCCAGATGGGTGGAAGCCCCCACCAGCCACATCCCGGCACACACGTCGCTCGCTGCGGCTGCTCCCTTCCGGGCCTGACCGGGTTCACAAGTTAGTGTTGCGGGAGGACCAATGGGGGCCTCCATAGATTCTTTATCTCTGCGACAAAAGCGAGGATGCTTTGCTGCGAGAACGAATGGAATTATCCGTGAACGAGGAATACAATGCAAGGGAGCAGCCAGCCTTTTTCGACTGACTGCTGTTTTATTACCCAAAAATGACAATGTGGTGAACAATCCCGACCCGAAACCTGAGAAATCAGGCAATTAGATCTCTTCTTCGGTCTCCTGGATCAGGAACTCGCCCAGCAGAGCACCACCCAGCACCAACAGCCAAGCAACCAGGATCGGGTTCGGCACTTCAAAGTATGGCACCAGCACCAGAGTAGCGAAGCCGACTGCCGGCAGGATCCAGGCCAGCCGTGGCACCCAGTCGTGGAGCTTGCTTTTCATCATCCCTTGTAGCGCGGCAATCAGGCCGGTCACACACAGGGCAACCAGGGCAGCATGCTCCATCCCACCGACCCACAGCGGCACCACCAGGAACAACGGCCACCAGGTGTTGCCGTTCACCGGACGCCAGCAGCGCCCGACATACCACATCAGGGCCACCGCCAGGATCTGAATCACGGTGTAAGACGCCGAACCGGCCAGTTTGCCTTCCCCTTGCAGGGCCATCAGGCCGACATCCATCGCCAGCACAATCGAGAGCAGCAAGGCTGCCAGCTGCCAGCCGCCTTTGGGCGAGAAACAGACCGCAAATACCGGCATCATCATAAACAAGCTGATTGACAGCGCCAGCGGCTGCTCGGGCAACACCATGCCGTAAGCACCGAGTGCGACCAGCAGCAACCAGGCGTAGATCCCCCCCTGCGGGAGAAGCCATAACGCAGGAATAGCCAGTGCCAAGGCAGGCAACTCTCCATGACTATGCCCTAATGCACTGACCCCCAATATGGTCAGTCCGATACTGACCACAATAAGCAACGCGGCATACAACATCGATGCACCTCCTTGCGTTGACCGAGAGCACACATGGGAAAAACACAAAAATTGTGCCACTATCGGGATATTTTATTTGGTTCAGGTTTAAATATGGACGATTTTGCAGGTCAAATCTATAGCCAGGTTCACCAAATTCCCCTAGGAAAAGTGTCGACTTATGGTGATATTGCCAAGTTTGCCGGCTACCCCGGCTATCACCGCCAGGTCGGACGCCTGATGGCCACACTACCGGAGGGTACAACGCTGCCCTGGTACCGTGTGGTCAATGCAAAGGGAATGATTTCCCAGCAAGGGGATGATTTAGTCCGTCAGCGGCAACGGTTACTGGCCGAAGGGGTTGAGGTGTCTGAAGCGGGCAAACTGTCACTGAAGACTTATCGTTGGGATGGCCGATAGAGCGCCTGCACCGTCAATAGGCAAGCGCTCGGAAATACTCAGCGGGTTTTCACCAGCATGATATCCAGTTTGGTGGTCACTGCCGGATCGGTCAGTACCGCATTACGGGTATCGGTAATAAAGTACAGCTTGTCGCCCACTTCAATCCGCGCGCTAATCGCATAGCTATGGTTGGGTTTGATTTGGTCTTTCATGAAATCGAGCTGAAAGCCAATCGGCACTTGCTGGCCGTCGGCCAGGAAGGTTTGTTGACTGATCACTTCAGCAGGAGCATCCATTTTAGACACATCCGCTAAGGTCACGGTGATCCGCGCATTGGCCGGCAGGGCCACTCTTTCACGATATGCCAACGTGCCTTCCACTGTTCCGACATCTGCGTTTTGCTGGATTAAATTAGTGCAGGCAGAAATCACCAAAACCACGATTAACGCTGAGAACAGTGTAAAAAGCTTTTTCATTCCTCTCCCCTTTCAACCTAGAGACAAACTGAATATTTTACAGATAGATGATGTCGTGACTTGAATTCACATCAAACAATCCGTAAAAATCAGTAAATAATAACATGGAACTTGGAGCTCCGATGAGTAAAGAACTGAATGAACTTCTCACTCTGTTACACTTAGAGCAGCTTGAGCAAGGGTTATTCCGTGGTCAGAGTGAACATTTGGGTCTGCCACAAGTCTATGGCGGCCAGGTGATTGGTCAATCCCTGTCGGCAGCCAAAGAAACTGTAGACGAGCACCGCCAGGTTCACTCTTTTCACAGTTACTTCCTGCGCCCGGGTGATCCGCAAAAGCCGATCATCTACGATGTTGAAAACCTGCGTGATGGCCGAAGCTTCAGCACCCGGCGCGTCAAAGCCGTCCAGTACGGCCGGCCGATTTTCTATCTCACCGCCTCTTACCAGGCCGAAGAGCCCGGCCTGAGCCACCAGTCTACCATGCCGGATGTGCCGCCCCCGGAGTCGCTGCAATCTGAGCAGGCACTGGTACACGCCATAGCCGACAAGCTGCCGAAGCAGGCTGTTGAGACCTTCGGCTCACAGCGCCCGATTGAGGTGCGCCCGGTGACCGCCGTCAACCCGCTGGCTCCCAAACCCGAAGCGCCCAACCAGTATCTCTGGATCAAGGCCAACGGCGCGATGCCCGATGATCCGCGGATCCACCAATATGTGCTCGCTTACGCGTCCGACTGGGGATTTCTGGTCACCGCCCTGCATCCCCATGGCGTCACCCTGATGACACCGGGCATGAAAGTCGCAACCATCGATCACTCCATGTGGTTCCACCGCCCGTTCCGGATGGACGAATGGCTGCTGTATGCCATCGACAGTCCGTCTGCCAGCGGCTCACGGGGTCTGGTGCGCGGCGAGATCTACAACCAGCGCGGCGAGCTGGTTGCCTCAGCCGTGCAAGAAGGCCTGATGCGTCAGAGAAAGTAGTCATGCACTGGCAGCAGCCCGGATCAGGGCTGCTGTACAGTGTTTAGTTCTATGGCGGGATTTATACGTGACAGTCATCCCGGGTATGTCATCAAACGGTTAACTTTATGACGCCTCCGGCACGCCTGCCGATTCTTCGAGCTTATGCAAATGCTCACCAGCCTGTTGCAGCTGATACATCTGCCAATAATGGCCCTGCTGCGTCAGCAGCTGCGGGTGATTACCGCGTTCGATGATCTGTCCCCGGCTCAGCACCAGTATTTCATCGGCCTCGATGATGGTCGACAGCCGGTGGGCAATAACCACGATACTCATATCCTGACGCAATATCTGCAGCGCCTGCTGGATCTGATGCTCGGTCCCGGAGTCAATATTGGCTGTCGCCTCATCGAGGATCAGGATCTTCGGCCGGGCCACCAGTACCCGGGCCAGTGCCAGCAACTGTTTCTGCCCGGCGGATAAATTGGCTTCGCCGCTCCCCAACCGGGTATCCAAGCCCGCGTCATACAGGCGGATTTGCCCCGCCAGTCCGACTTTCTCCAGTGCCTGCCAGATATCATCATCACTCACCGCCCGACCGAGGCGAACGTTTTCCCGCACGGTATCACTGAGAACATGCGGGTCCTGCTGCACCATAGCGATGCCTTCACGCAGCACAGACTGAGCCAGCGAAGCCAACGGCCGGCCATCCAGCGTCAGCTCTCCCTCGGTCAGCGGATAGAAGCCCATCATCAGCGACGCCAGCGTACTTTTGCCGCTGCCGGTATGACCAACCAACGCCAGGAAGCCACGATGCGGCAGCTCGACATCAATCCCGTCCAGCACCGATTGCTGACCGTCATAACTGAACGAGACATTGCGGCAAGCCAACTGGCCGGATGCCAGCGGCCGGGTATCATCGCCATATGCCTGCTGCCTGGCATCGATAAAGCCGAAGATCCGCTCACTGGCGACCATGGCCTGCTGCAATAAAGACAGCTGCTGGGTCAGCTCGATCAGCGGCTCGGTCACCCGGCCGAGATAACTGATGAATGCATACAGCACCCCGACCCCGATCAGCTCCGTGCCACTGACACCGAACAGGGCCACCAGCGATAGCAAGGCCACCCCGGATAGAAAGTCGATCAACGGCCGCAACAGCAGGCCATTAAGCTTCATCACCCCAATTTGCGAAGCCAGGTGACGTCGGGTGAGCACCGAAAACTGCTGGCTGAACGCCTGCTCCTGGCGCATCAGCTGGATCAGGCTCATGCCCTGAATCGACTCGCTCATCGAGGCATTGATATCGGCCAGCAAATCACGCATGGTCCGGTAGGCATCGGCACTTTTGCGCTGGTAAATCACCATGATTGCCATCACGACCGGCAGCAAGACAGCGACCACAGCGGCCAGCCTAGGGCTCAGCAGGCACATCACCACCAGCATCACGGCGATCAACACCACATTCTTCAGTACGGTGCCGATGACGAAGACATAAAAGTCTTTGATCGACTCCGTATCATTGGTGATCCGCGATACCAGTTTGCCGGTCGGCATATAGTCAAACGCCGACAACGGCTGGTTGATCATCCGCTCGAACAGCTGCTTGCGCACCCGCTGCACCACGCTGATCGCAATCTGGTTAAACTGCAGCGACTGTTTGTAGCGAAACCAGGCCGCCGTCAGCATCAGGGCCACATAGGCCAGCGCCAGTCCTGCTACCATATCCAGCGGATACTGATCACGGGCGATATAATGATCAATAAAGTGCTGGATCAGCCAAGGGCCAGACACATCAGCGAGTGAAGCGACCAGCAGCAGCAAGATGGCATAACCCAGCTTTTTGGGATCATCCAGTGCGTAGCTAAGCAGCCGCCGCAACACGGCCTTATTGATGGTATGATCGGTCATTGCGCCCCCTCGATGACACGTTCCAGTTTCTGATATTGATACATTTCGCTATACCAGCGCCCGGCAGCCAGTAACTCTGCGTGGTTGCCCCGCTCGGCGATCCGGCCATGTTGCAGCACCAGGATGGTATCGGCCTGCTCCATTGCCGTCAGACGGTGAGCAATCACAATCACGGTTTGCTGTTTCTGCCGCCGCAGGTTGGTCAGGATCTGGTGCTCGGTTTTGCCGTCAACCGCCGACAGCGCATCATCCAGCACCAGAATTTCTGCCCCAAGCAGCAAGGCGCGGGCAATCGCGATACGTTGTTTCTGACCGCCGGATAAGGTGATCCCCTTTTCGCCGACCAGGGTGTCATACCCGGCCGGGAACTGGCAGATGTCGTCATCAATGCAAGCCGCACGTGCTGCTTCGCGGATCTCCGCCATCGACGCATCAGGTTTCCCCAGCGCAATGTTGTCGGCAACCGAGCGGGAGAACAGGAACGGTGCCTGACTCACCACCGCAAAGCGGCTGCGCCACTGGTTGAGATCCGCCTCAAGAATACTGACGCCGCCATAAAAGATACTGCCTTGCGCCAGCTCCTGCTGACGCAGCAGCAGCGACATCAGGGTCGACTTGCCGCTGCCGATCGGCCCGGCGAGGCCGAGCAGCATGCCGGGTTGAAGCGTAAACTGCACCTCGCTCAGGGCCGGATGACTCTGGCCGCGCCAGCAGAACTGGTGAATGTCGACCGTCAGTGACTGACCTGTCGCTTCCAACTGCGTTTCGCCACTCACAATCTCCGGCGATTCATCAAAGATATGCTGCAACCGGTCCCAGGCCGCAGAGCCGCGCTCCAGAATATTAAACAGCCAGGCCATCGCCAGCATCGGCCAAATCATCAGGCCCTGGTACAGGACAAAGGCGGTCAGATCCCCCAGGGTCAACCGGCCCTGCGATACCATGTAGCCGCCCCCGGCCACGCTGAGGAAAAAGGACATCCCGATAGTCAGCTGGATCACCGGATCAAACTTGGCATCGACTTTCTCCACCGCCAGGTTTTTCTCCCCGACCTGATCCACCACAGTGGCAAAATCCGCCTGCTGACGCTGCTCCAGACCAAAGGCCCGGATCATCCGAACCCCGTTGAGGGATTCCTGAGTCTTTTCGGTCAGATCTGAAAAAGCCGCCTGCGATTTGGCAAAGCAGGTATGGAGCTGGCGACCAAAGCGAAACACCGCCAACGCCATCAGCGGCATCGGCAACAAGGCCAGCACCGTCAGCTCCCAGCTCAGCATAGTCGTCATCACCAGCAGGACAGCGATCCCGGTGATCAGCGAATCGGCCGCGGTGAGCACCCCCTCCCCGGCCGTCATCACCACCGCGTTGACATCGTTGGTCGAGCGCGCCATCAGATCGCCGGTTTTATAGCGCTCGAAGAAGATCGGCGGATGAGAAGAAAAGTGACGGTAGAGCCGGTTACGCAGCACCGTCCCCAGCTCGGCAGCCGCGCCGAACAGCCAGACCCGCCACACAATGCGCAGTAAATACACCCCGAACCACAGGCCGGCCAGGCCAGCCAGCCAAGCGAGCATCTGCGGCAGCTGCATCGTCCCGGCCACCACGCCATCGACGATCCAGCCGATTGCCCGCGGCGGCAACAGCTCAAATAACGAAACCAGAACCAAGATAGCAATCGCTCCGCCATAACGGCGCCACTGTTGGCGAAAATACCATCTCAGCTGCCAGAAAATCTGCATAATCCCTCCACAGAAACAGGCAAGCCATCATTTATCTATCAATTATGATGAATCAAAGTGAGTCAGAGCAGCAATTGCCCTGCAAACAACGGAAGATGTGACGCCGCTTCAGACGAGAAGCGCCCCGGAGCCAGGTCCGGCAGGGTCACGAAAAGGGTTGGACACCGGACTATTATCTGAAAAACAACCTGATAATCAAAGAAGTAGAATGCAATTCCTGAGAATACAAAGAAATCATCCGTACTATTTTATAAAACTGAGCGGACATGCTTTTTTATACAGTATTTCAAAGGGGTAACGCAGTTGTATATTTCAGCGACTCCATGGCAAATGTCGAGGTCACATTGGTCAGCCCTTCGATACTGTTGACCAGTTTTTTGTAAAACAAATCAAAAGCCGCCATATCCGCGACCTGCACTTTCATCATGTAGTCGTACTCACCGGCCATACGGTAAAACTCCATCACTTCCGGAAACTCAACCACGGTTTCGGCAAAACCGTGATACCACTCTTTCGAATGATTACTGGTTTTGATTTGGACAAACGCGGTAAAGGCCAGCCCCAGCTTGACCGGATCGAGCAGCGCCACCCGCTGGCGCAGGATCCCGCTTTCCTCCAGCCGCTTGAGCCGCTTCCAGCAAGGAGTGGTGGTCAGGTTCACCGCCTCGGCAAGTTCAGCCAGTGAAATCGTCGCATCTTGCTGCAATAACCGCAGCAGCGCTTTGTCGGTATGATCCAGCTGTGCCATGTATTTCCCCATCAGTTATAAATGTAGAAAAATTTTCTCCATTTTAGAAAAGATAAAGCAAATAAAGCAAAGTTTTTTCGCCAGCTTCGATTACTATGTTCCCTATCAATGAAAACCTGCTGCCCTGTTTCTCCCACGCAGCCGAACCCTGAAGGTGACCTCATGTGCCATGATCAACAGTGGATTAATCATGCAATCCGAACCATTGAAGCAGACTACCAGCGCTCTGCCGATACTCATTTGATCAAGCTCGACTTGCCGAGCCTGAATGGCATTGACATCTACCTCAAGGATGAAAGCACCCACCCGACCGGCAGCCTCAAGCACCGCCTGGCCCGCTCGCTGTTTCTGTATGCTCTGTGTAATGGCTGGATCGGCAAAGACACCCCGATCATCGAGTCCTCCTCCGGCAGCACTGCGGTATCTGAAGCCTACTTTGCCCGGATGCTGGGCCTGCCGTTTATTGCCGTAGTGCCGCGCAAAACCGCCCGCAAGAAAATCGAGCAAATCGAGTTCTACGGCGGCCGCGCCCATTTTGTCGACAGCCCGGGCGCAATCTATGACGAGTCCCGGCGGCTAGCGAAAGAGCTGGGGGGCCACTATATGGACCAGTTCACCTACGCCGAGCGCGCGACCGACTGGCGCGGCAACAACAATATTGCCAACAGTATTTTCGAGCAGATGAAACTGGAAGCCCACCCAATCCCGACCTGGATTGTGATGAGCCCGGGCACCGGCGGCACCTCCGCCACCATCGGCCGCTACATTCGCTACCAGATGCATGCCACCAGCCTGTGTGTGGTCGATCCGGAAAACTCAGTGTTCCATGACTACTACAAGTCGCGCGATCCTGCCCTGACCAGCCCGGCCTGTAGCCGGATTGAAGGCATCGGCCGCCCGCGGGTCGAGCCGAGCTTTATCCCCGATGTAGTCGATGAGATGCGCACCATCCCGGATGCCGCCAGTATTGCCACCGTCCACTGGCTGGAAAAACTGCTCGGGCGCAAAGCCGGCGCCTCCACCGGCACCAACCTGTACGGCGTGTTGCAGCTGGCCAGCGAAATGAAAGCCCGTGGCGAAACCGGCTCGATTGTCACCTTGCTGTGCGACAGCGGCGAGCGCTACCTCGATACCTACTTCGACACCCAGTGGGTCCGCGACAACATCGGCGATATTGCCCCTTATCTCAGCCAGCTGGAAACCTTTGAGCAAACCGGCACGTTGTAAGCACGCCCGTTTTCTTGACCTCCCCCCATATTCAGGGCCACCGGATCCCGGTGGCCCTTCGCTGTTTTGTCAGCCTTTCTTCTCCTGCCACTCTGCGGTAGCATTGCCCTGCCGGCGGAGAACCTGCCGCCGGTATCAAAGATTTATGCCACCGACTGTTTTTCGGTAATACCCGTCTTTTTGAGCGGTATGCGGCAACAACACAGGAAATTTAACGATGCGTAAAGCCGTAGTGGTTTTTAGTGGCGGCCAGGATTCCACCACCTGCCTGATCCAGGCGATGGCCCAGTTTGATGAAGTCCACTGTCTCACCTTCGATTATGGCCAGCGGCACAAGCTGGAAATTGAAGTCGCCGAGTCGATTTGCCGCGAGCTGGGTGTTGCTGCCCACAAGGTGATGGATGTCGGTCTGCTCAATGAGCTGGCGATCAGCTCCCTGACCCGTGACAACATTCCCGTTTCCCATGAACTCCAGGACAACGGCCTGCCGAATTCATTTGTCCCGGGCCGCAATATTCTGTTTCTGACCCTGGCGGGCATTTACGCTTACCAAATCGGGGCCGATACGGTGATCACCGGGGTATGCGAAACCGACTTCTCCGGCTACCCGGACTGCCGCGATGCGTTCGTCAAATCCCTCAACCAGTCGCTGGTGCTGGGAATGGATCGATCGCTCCACATCGCCACCCCGCTGATGTGGCTCAACAAAGCCGAAACCTGGGCGCTGGCCGATCAATACGGCAAGCTGAATTTTGTCCGGGAAAAAACCCTGACTTGCTACAATGGTGTGATTGGTGACGGCTGCGGCGACTGCCCGTCTTGCGATCTGCGCCGCGCCGGGCTGGAAGATTACCTTAAAAATCAATCAGAGATCATGGCCGAGCTGGTTGCCAAACAACAGCAAGCGAAGGCCTGAATCTCCGCCGTCGGATGATGCAAAAGCTGCCGCTAAAACCATCAAAAAACCGAAGCCTGCGCTTCGGTTTTTTGTTTTCATAGCCATCGTATTGCTTAATCGCGATACAGCTTAAATTCATCCTGGCAAGCCACCAGCTGCTCACGGGTCATCATGAATACACCGTGGCCACCGTTTTCAAACTCAATCCAGGTAAATGGAATGTTCGGGTACTGCTCTTCCATGTGAACCATGGAGTTGCCCACCTCACAGATCAGCACCCCGTTCTCTTTCAGGTAATCCGGGGCGTTGGCCAGGATCCGGCGCACCAGCTTCAGACCATCGCTTCCGGCTGCCAGACCCAGCTCCGGCTCATGGCGGAACTCATCCGGCAGGCTGTCCATGTCTTCCTGATCCACATATGGGGGGTTGGAGACGATCAAGTCATATTGATCTTTTGGTACATCGCGCAGCAGATCCGAGCGCAGCGGGATCACCTGCTGCTCCAGCCCGTGATCATGAATGTTCTGCTCGGCCACCGCCAGCGCATCAGTCGAGATATCGACGATGTCCACTTCGGCGTCCGGGAACGCATGGGCACAAGCGATGCCGATACAACCAGAGCCGGTACACAAATCCATGATCCGGGTTGGCGGCTCCGCAAGGAACGGTTCGAAGCCATTCTCAATCAGCTCCCCGATCGGAGAGCGTGGCACCAACACCCGCTCGTCGACGAAGAATTCCAAGCCGCAGAACCAGGCCTTGTTGGTCAGGTACGCGACCGGTGTCCGCTCATTGATCCGGCGGATCACCCGCTCAACAATACGCAGGCGCTCACTGCTGGTCAGGCGGGAAAAACGCACTTCTGACGGGATATCTAAAGGCAGATACAGCGTTGGCAGTACCAGCTGTACCGCCTCGTCCCAGGCGTTATCTGTCCCGTGACCATAAAAAAGACCGGCAGCATTGAAACGGCTAACCGTCCAACGTAGCATGTCCTGCAATGTATGAAGTTCGTTGACAGCCTCGTCGACAAAAATCTTATCCAAAATAGCCTCCGAATGACGCTACAATACCGCTATAGAGTTGTTGGAATTTCATTATGAGTAAAAAAGATCTGACCCTGGAAGATGAACTGGCACTCTTTCAGGATGCGGTTAAGGGCGTAAAAAAGTTGTCGCATGATACCATAATCGCGCCGCGCCGACAGAGCCCGAAGGCGAATCGCCCCAAAGTGTCAGAAAAAGAGTCCCAGAACCACGAATTTTACTTTTCTGATGAATTCGAACCCCATCTGGATGAGCACGGGCCAACCCAGTATGCCCGTACCGGGGTATCAAAATATGAAGTGAAAAAGCTGCGCCGCGGCGTATACGTACCCGATATGTACCTGGATATGCACGGCATGACCCAGCGGGAGGCCAAGCGCGAGCTGGCGGCGATGATTGCCGCCTGTATCAAGGAAAATGTTGCCTGTGCCTGTGTGATGCACGGCATCGGCAAGCACATCCTGAAGCAAAAAGCACCGCAGTGGCTGGCCCAGCATCCGGATGTGATGGCCTTTCACCAGGCACCACTCGAGTTTGGCGGTGACGGCGCCCTGCTGGTGCTGATTGATATTCCCGAGCGCTAGTTGCGCCGGATAGCTGGATTCAAGCGGCGAGTTGTACCCGGTGCAGCTCGCCGCTTTCTCTTAATGTGCCACCCAAAGATTAATAGACGTATTTCGCCAGGGCGCCGACATTAATCACCCGGCCATCGACTATCAGGGTCACTTCACCGCTATCGCAGATCTGCATCCGGGTTTTAACCGCCCCTTCGCTGTAATAATGCTCACAGTTGCCGTTACGGGCACTGTCAATCCGGGAAAAAATCGTCACGCCCCCCGGGCCGAACAGGCTTGGCGGCACGGCAAATGTCAGGGTACTGCCCGATGCCGAAATATGCATTTCTTCACGCGTACCGTTGGCCCACTTGATCGCACCATTGGCATTAATCTGCGGTGATCTTGGCCCCTGAACACAACCAACCAACAGCACAATTCCCAGCAACGCGAGTATTATTCCTTTCATAGCAATAACTTTATCAATTCTTGTCCGGTCAATAGGATGGCATCCGATCCCGGTATGACGCAACCAAAGCTACGCCAAACCATTCACCACGCCATAAAAAATAGCTATGGCTTTTATCGGCAGCCTGCCGGGTTTCCTTAACCCCGGTTGGCAATT
This sequence comes from Photobacterium atrarenae, assembly GCF_024380015.1. Lineage (NCBI taxonomy): Bacteria > Pseudomonadati > Pseudomonadota > Gammaproteobacteria > Vibrionales > Vibrionaceae > Photobacterium > Photobacterium atrarenae. Next base: position 805,581 of record NZ_CP101508.1, on the reverse strand, counting down.
TTTTCGCGCGTTATCCTTCCGGGTTGGCCTGCCATAAAAACTCGGCTATCTCCGCTTCCGGTTGATAGTCAATCGCCGCAATCGCGGAAGTACGGTACATCGGCGGCGGCAGATCCGGCACCAGCTCAGCGGCGAGGTAACCCACCAACGGCAAGTGCGACACGATCAGCACAGTTTGCGGCTGCTCGACGGTGATCACCGCTTTCAGATACGTCGCCACATCATCAGCCTGTCCGTATGGCGTGATGTCATCAACCGTCATCAACTTCTTCGGGGCAGGCAGGTGCTGCGCCATAGCTTGCCAGGTTTGCTGAGCGCGCAAATAGGGGCTCACCCAAACCAAATCCAACCGGTCGGACAACTGGCTGGCCAGTTGCAGCGCCATTTGCTCAGAGTGCTGTTGACCCCGTCCGGTTAACGGTCGCTCCGCATCCGTCGGCGCAAACGTCTCTGCTTCACCGTGACGCATAATATAAATTCGCATATTGCCTATCCAGTCACATTCACCCTATACCGATCCAGACCGTGGCAGTTGCTATCTCTTGCGCGGAGCACTTGCTCTTGCGGAGAAACAAATTCACTGCCATTGGGTTCTGGTGTAAACCGGGTCAAATTCACAATTGATGATGCCGCTATGCTAACAAGTCCTGCCGGTGCAAGATAGCCATACCGCCGTTTCTGTGACCGAAGCGTGACACAGCAAACGACCCGCCCGAAAGATCGCGAACCGGTGGGCGAAAACCATCCCGGACAAGGCTGCCGCCGCCTCGCGTACCGATTTGCCAGCCTTAGTAATGAGCGTCATAATTAGCTTAATTTACAAAAAAATAGGCGCTTCTCGTGCATATCAGTCCGAACGATCTCAAGCAGTACCGCTACCTGACCTTAGATAACCAACTCAAGGTACTTCTGGTACATGATGCGGAGGCCCCCCGCTCCGCAGCCGCGTTGTCTGTCAACGTCGGGCACTTTGATGATCCGATTGACCGTCAGGGCATGGCCCACTTTCTCGAGCACATGTTGTTTCTGGGCACAGAAAAATACCCTAAAGTGGGTGACTTCCAGACCTTTATCAACCGCAGCGGCGGCAGCAACAATGCCTGGACCGGGACAGAAAACACAACCTACTTTTTTGAAGTCAGCCCCCATGCCTATGACGAAGGGCTGGATCGCTTCGGCCAGTTTTTTACCGCCCCGCTGTTTAATGAAGAGGCGCTGGACAAAGAGCGCCAGGCCGTCGACTCAGAGTACAAACTGAAGATAAAAGATGATGTCCGCCGCCTGTATCAAGTGCACAAGGAAACCATCAACCCGGCGCACCCGTTTGCCAAATTTTCCGTCGGCGATCTGGGCACCCTGGAAGATCGCGAGGGGCACTCGATCCGAGATGAGCTGATTAATTTTTACCGCACCCACTACTCTGCAGAGCTGATGTGTCTGGTACTGCTGGGGCCGCAGTCTTTAGAGCAGCTGGAAAGCTATGCCCGGGCCTATTTTGACCATATCCCCAATACCGGCGTTGCCAAGCCGGCAATCGAGGAGCCGCTGCTCACCGCCAATGAGAGCGGCAAATTCATCGCCATTGAACCGATCAAGGAAGTGCGCAAACTCACCCTGTCCTTTACCATGCCCTCGGTTGATCAATACTATCGCCAGAAGCCCCTGTCTTACATCGCCCACTTGTTGGGGAACGAAGGTAGCGGCAGCCTGATGTCGGTGCTGAAAAGCCGAGGCCTGATCAATACCCTGGCAGCCGGGGGCGGCGTCAGCGGCAGCAACTTCCGCGAATTTACCGTCAGCCTCAACCTGACGCCGAAAGGGCTGAAGCACATCGATGAGATTGTCGCGACCGTATTCCAGTATATCGAGCTGATCAAGCGCGAGGGACTAGATGCCTGGCGCTACGAGGAGAAACGCTCCGTACTGGAAATGGCATTTCGCTACCAGGAAAAAAGCCGCCCGCTCGATACCGTCAGCTACCTGGTGATGAACCTGTTCCATTACACGCCGGAAGAAGTGATCTACGGCGATTACATGATGGCCGGCTATGATGAGCCGCTGATCCGCAAGTTGCTCAACTACTTTACGCCGGGCAACATGCGCCTGGTTCTGGTCGCTCAGGGGCAGGAATACAACCGGGTGGCGCAGTGGTACCACACACCATATGCCGTCAAGCCATTTAGTGAAGCACAGCTCAGCCGCTGGCAGCAACCGGGAGATGAGTCGGCACTGCAATTGCCCGAGCGCAACCCGTACCTCTGCGAGCAGCTGGACCCTTACCCGCTGACGGCGGAAGCCGAGCTACCACCACAACTGATCCAGGATCTGCCCGGCTTCCGCCTGTGGTATAAGCAAGAGCATGAATTCCGGGTACCGAAAGGGGTGGTCTATGTCGCCATCGACAGCCCCCATGCCGTCAGCTCGCCACGCAATATCGTCAAAACCCGGGTCTGCGTGGAAATGCTACTCGAAGCGATTAATGAGTCCGCCTATCCGGCGGAAATTGCCGGGATGTCCTACAACCTCTATGCCCACCAGGGCGGTGTGACCCTGCAACTGTCCGGCTTCAGTGAAAAACAGCCTCTGCTGATGCAGCTGTTGCTGGATCGGTTTGCCAACCGTTCCTTCGACCCGGATCGATTCGAGAACATCAAGGCACAAATGCTGCGCAACTGGCGCAACGCCGCCGAGGACAAACCGATCTCGCAGCTGTTTAACCAGCTGACCGGTCTGCTGCAGCCGAATAACCCACCGTTCCCGGTGCTGCTGGAGGCACTGGAATCCCTGACGGTGGATGAGCTGCCGGCATTTGTCGATGCCATGTTTGCCGAGTTGCACATCGACACCTTTGTCTACGGCAACTGGCGCAAAGAAGATGCCCTGGCGCTGGCTGAAACGCTGAAAGATGCCTTCCGGGTGACCGATCAGCTCTATGGCGAGTCCCAGCGACCACTGGTACGCCTCGGCCAGTCCGGTACCCTGCGCTACGAGGTCAGTTGCAACCATGCCGACTCAGCCATCCTGATGTATTATCAGTCACGCAAGCCGACACCGCGCAAAATTGCTCTCTATACTCTGGCCAACCATCTGATGTCGTCCACCTTCTTTCATGAATTGCGAACCCGGCAGCAACTGGGTTATATGGTCGGAACCGCCAATCTGCCACTCAACCGCCATCCGGGCCTGATCCTCTATATCCAGTCCCCGGTCGCATCACCGGCGCAGCTATCGGAGGCCATTGATGAGTTCACCAATGCTTTCGCCCTGGTGTTACTGGAACTCAACGAAGCCCAGTGGCAGGCCAGCAAACAAGGACTGCTGGCGCAGATCACCGAGCCGGACACCAACCTGCGCGCCCGGGCCCAACGTTACTGGATCAGTATCGGTAATAAAGATGAGCAATTTAACCAGCGCCAGAAGGTTGCTGAGGCCCTGCGTGCCCTGACCCGGGCCGACATGGTGCGCTTTGTGGTCGATATCATCAAACCACGCACCGCCAACCGGCTGATCATGCACTGCCAGGGCCAGGCGCACAGCAACTTAGAGCCGCTGATGATCGGCGAGTCGATCGAATCCGTCAGTGAGTTTCAGAAAAAAGCCCGCTGAGCGGGCTGTCCACCCGGCCGACACATGCTTCGGACCAGGCCCAACAATCGTCCGGCATGCGTTCCGTGCGGGAGAACCACCGCTTCAACCCTAGAAAAGGTCATTTGTGCGAAAACAAGATAAAAAGACAGACAATCAGCTCAGGGCCGTGCTGACCGAGGTGTGTGATTTTGCGCTGGACACCTGCGAAGGTTTTCAGTGGCTGACCCACGTGGTGAATTATGCCAATTTTCCGGGCAGCTTAAAAATCGTGTGCGTGTTCGAAACCAATGAACAGCTCGCCAACTTCACCGCCAGTGCAGCGCAGGCGCAGTTGAACGCCCTCATTCAGGCCCGGCTCAATGCGATGGGGCTCCAGCTCAAATCAATCACCCGGCATGTCATTTATGACAGTGAGGAAAATTGCAAGCAACAGCATCAGGGAAACTGGGCCAAACGGCTGAGTTGAAGCCCGCTCAACCCAAGTGAACTTCCCTGGCGTCTTGATTTCCAGAGGCCAAAAAAACGGCCTGCAATGCAGGCCGTGTTGTTGAGGTCGCTTAAGGTCAAAAACGTTAAGAATAAAAACGCTGGTTTTCTTGTGCCATGGCAACCAGCTTGTCGCACGGCTTGAAGCGCTCACCATATTTATTGGCGTATTCGTTGAGCAGATCCACCACCCGACCTGCACCGAGCTGATCCATATAACGGAACGGGCCACCCAGGAACGGCGGGAAACCAATCCCGAAAATCGCCCCGATATCCCCGTCGCGCGGTGAGCGGATCACCCCTTCATCCAGACAACGGGCGGCTTCGTTGAGCATCATCAGGGTACAGCGAATCGCAATGGTCTCGGCGTCGGCTTTTTTCTCCGGCTGCAGATTCAGCAGCTTATACACGCTCTTATCGACCGACTTTTTCTTGCTGTTATACAGATAGAAGCCCTTGCCGCTCTTGCGCCCTTTGCGGCCGTCATTGAGCAGGGTCTCGAACACATCCGGCCCCTGGAAGCGATCGCCCAGTTCATTGACCAGGATCGGCATAATTTTCGCACCGATGTCCACACCCACCTCATCCAGCAGGGTGATCGGGCCGACCGGGAAACCGAAGTCGAGCAGCGCCTGATCCAAGTGCTCAATCGGCTCACCGCCAAGCAGGACATTGGCCGCTTCGTTCATGTAAGGTGCCAGGATCCGGTTGACGTAGAACCCGGCCTTGTCGCCGACCACAATCGGGGTTTTGCCCTGCTTCTTGGCCAAAGCGACCACAGTCGCGACCGTCTCCGGCGACGTGCCGGCATGGGGGATCACTTCCACCAGCGGCATTTTCTCAACCGGGCTGAAATAGTGCAGCCCGACGACTTGTTCCGGACGCTCCGCCGCTTCAGCGATCTGGTGGATCGGCAACGAGGACGTATTGGTCGCAAAAATGGTCTCCGGTTTAGCGTGCTGCTCAACCTCACGCACCATCTGGTGTTTGAGTTTCAGATCTTCAAACACCGCTTCAACCACCACATCGATATGGTTGAACCCGGTGTAATCCGTGCCGCCGGTGATCGACAGCATCTGCTTTTGCAATTCCGCCTTGCTGATAATGCGGCGTTTGCGTTTCTTATCCAGCAGCTTGTAATTGTAAGCCATCGCATTGAGCAGGCCGTCGTTGGCGATATCTTTGATCCGCACCGGATAACCGGCCTTCACTGCCGTGACATGGCTGATCCCGCCGCCCATCAGGCCGCCGCCCAGCACGCCGACACGGCGGACCGCGCCCGGCTCAGCCTCGGCACCGGTCTCTTTCTTCATCGCCGTAGTGGCGAAGAAGATGCTACGCAGGGCCGCCGATTCCGGCGTCATGACCAGCTCGCCGAAGCGCTTGGCTTCCAGACGCAGGCCTTTGTCCAGCCCCGATTGCAAACCGTACTTGATGACTTCCAGAATTGCATCTGCCGCCGGGTAGTTGCCGCGGGTCTTCTCGCGGGTTTTCTTCGCCGCCTGATCAAACACCAGCGAGCGACCCAGCGCATTGCCGCCCAGTGCCCACTCCTGGAAGGTGTGCTTGCGTGTCGGTTTCGGCTTCAGCGCTTGCTTTTCAGCAATCTCAAGCAGGATACTCTGCGGTACGGATTCATCAACCACACCCAGCTTTTTCGCCTTTTTCGCACGCAGCTGCTTGCCGGTCAGGATCATGTCCAGTGCATTGGCCACGCCAATCAAACGCGGCAGACGCTGGGTGCCACCCGAGCCCGGCAGCAGGCCCAGCTGGACCTCCGGCAGACCCAGGCGGGTTTTGTCATCATCCGAGCACACCCGGCTGTGACAGGCCAGCGCCAGCTCCAGGCCGCCGCCCAGACACGGGCCATGGATCGCCGCGACCACGTGAAACGGCAGCGACTCCAGTGCGTCAAACAGCTCCTGTCCTTTGGTGGCCAGCTGCTCAGCTTCTTCAGCCGTGGTACAGGCATCCAGCATGCGGATATCGGCACCGGCAATAAAGTTATCCGGTTTACCGGAATAGACCACCAGGCCCTTGACGTCCGTCTTGGTTTTCAGCTCAGCCAGCACTTCGGAGACCTGCTCAACAAAGGCTGACTGCAAGGTATTCATTTTCTCTTCCGGCACATCGACCTTCAGCCAGGCGACACCGTTGTCAGCGTAAGATAAAGAAAATGCGGATACGTGTTCGGTCATTATTCTGCCTCCAGGATCATTGCAGCGCCTAAGCCCCCGGCTGCACAAGCGGTGTTCAGCGCGAAACCGCCGCCACGGCGTTGCAGCTCACGTAAGGTTTGGGTGATCATTCGCGCGCCGGTTGCCGCAAACGGGTGACCGTAGGCAATCGAGCCGCCCAGAACATTGAACTTGTCCATATCAATCTCACCAATCGCCTGGCTACGGCCCAGTTTCTCTTCGGCAAATTTCTTCGAGCCGAACATCTTCACGTTGGCCAGGGTCTGCGCCGCAAAGGCTTCGTGCATATCGATCAGAGTCAGATCCGACAGGCTCAGGCCCGCGCGATCCAGCGCTAATGGCGTGGCATACGATGGCCCCATCAGCATGTCCTGCTCGACGCCAATCGCCGCAAAAGCATAAGAGCGAATGTAGCCGAGCGGCTTGAGGCCCAGCTCTTTGGCCCGGCCCTCGCGCATCAGCATAATCGCCGCCGCGCCATCAGTCAGCGGGGTGGCATTCGCCGCGGTGACCGAACCGAACTTGCGATCAAAGGCCGGACGCAGCTTGGCATAGGATTCCAGGCTGGAGTTTTCCCGAATATTGTTGTCTTTATCGATCCACTGCCGATATGGCTCCGGGAACGCGGTGATCACTTCATCACGGATCAGGCCGTCGTTCCAGGCTTGTGCGGCCAGCGTGTGCGAGCGGTGGGCCAGCACATCCTGCTCCTGGCGGGTGATGCCGTGGCTCTTGGCCATTTGCTCGGCCGTCTGCCCCATGCTCAGACCCGTCGAATATTCCGCCACTGCCGGCGGCACCGGCATTAGATCTTTCATGCTCAGTTGGCTGAGCAGCTTGAGGCGCTTACCCATCGTCTTGGCCTTACTCAGGGCCAGCAAGGTGGCAGCGAGCTTTTTCGACACCCCAATCGGCAGGACAGACGAGGAGTCCGCGCCGCCGGCGATCCCGATATCAATCGTGCCGGAGATAATACTCTCGGCCACATTGGCCGCCGCCTGAAAACTGGTGGCACAGGCGCGGGTGACACTGTAGGCATCGGTGCCGATGTTCATCCCGGTGCCCAGCACAATTTCGCGGGCAATGTTCGGCGCTTCCGGCATCTGTACCACCTGGCCGAATACCACCTGCTCAATCAGCTTCGGGTCAAAATCCATTTGTTGCAGCATTTCATTGACGACCATTTTCCCCATATCCAGGGCTGGGACGCCGTTAAAAGCCGTGGCCTGGCGGGCGAACGGGGTTCGTAACCCGCTGACGACGGCGATGCGCTCACCCTGTCGTGTGGTGAGATTCTGGAGACGTGTCATCGCTACTCCTTTTGATGATTTCAGGGGCACTCAATGTGCCATAACTAGAGGTCAGACCACACCAATTGTAATCAACTTGTTATTTATTTCAAACAATCGTTTTAAGTTTTGTGGGCGAGGCAAGGTTCGGTGGTGGACAGGCAAAAAAAAACCATACCGTTATGGTATGGTTATAATTACACAGAAATTCATCCGTGTAGGGTATAAGTCAATTAACGTAAAGCCAATTGCAAATCAGGCATAACCTGATAGGAGAAAGTAAAGTCAGCCTTCAAAAGGAAGTTGTCATCTTGCTCAACAGACAGTAATCACGACTCACAGACCAAGACTAAGCTTCAGCACCGTAACGCATGCTTACCATCAGATGACGTGAACTACTATAACTTTCCTGTGTCGATACAAATTGAACCAGATCAATTTTAAGGCTGATAATCCGATGATTCCCGATCACACGTATAACGAGAAAAACAATGCTCACCCGTGATAGTTTTTGATAGGCATAACTATGATTAAGCAATTTTTCCGAAAGAAAAACGCGGATGCCTCGGTCTCTGTAGACATGAATAAACAAAGACGCTATGAAGCCCTGGTCAGGGCCTGGCATCGAGACTTGTATCGCTACGCCTACTGGTTGTGCCATGATCCCCACATTGCGGAAGATCTGGTCCAAGAAACCTGTTTAAGGGCCTGGCGTTCGCTCGATAGCCTCCATGATGATAAAGCAGCGAAGTCCTGGTTAATCACAATTTTACGCAGGGAAAATGCGAGACGATTTGAACGCAAGCAGCTGGATCTCGTCGATATCGATGATTATGCTGTCGCGGACACCAAGCACCAGGGCGCCGATATGGATGCCGAGCAACAGCTCCTGCACCGGGAGATCATGAAGCTGGCGCCTGAGTATCGCGAGCCGTTGGTCTTGCAGGTGATGGCGGGGTTTAGCGGCGATGAGATTGCCGACATCCTCGACCTGAATCGCAACACCGTGATGACACGCTTGTTCCGAGCCAGGAATCAGTTAAAAGAGCAAATTGAAAAATTATCCGAGCGGAGGGGTCAACACAATGGACGATCTTGAATTCCGTCGTCGTCTCCTGGCCGATCCGAATGACAACAGCCAGGAAATGCTTGCAGCCAAGAACGCCTCATCAGCCAATCGTCAGCTTGCTGATGAACTGCTGCAATTAGATGCCAAACTAGACAGTATTTTGAAAGTGGATGTCCCGGACGATCTGGCGGATCGGATTTTGTTCCACCAGTCAGGCCAGCCGGAAAATAACCGCAGCAAGATACGCTTTCATTTGGCGATTGCCGCATCGATTGCATTTGTCTTTGGGTTATTTCTCGGCCAGTTTAATACCCAGCTGTTTCCGGCCAATGCCCATGACACCAGTGCCATTGCCCAGGTCGCGCTCAAGCACGTTTATGATGAAGCACCGTTTGTCGAGCATGTAGACGAATCCGTCTCCCTGCAACAGGTCAATGCCAAACTGACTCCGTTTGGCTCGAAACTGAACGCACTTGGCGGGCATGTCTACTATGTCAACCATTGTGCTTTTGGCGAAAAAAATGCCCTGCATATGGTCATGGCCGGCCAGGGCGGCAAAGTGACTGTGTTTGTGGTGCCGGAGAAAACCCCGGCGATGTCCTCATTTACCGATCAGCAGTTGCAAGGGGTGGTGATGCCGTTGCAGGAAACCAGCCTGATTGTCATCGGCGACAAGGGTCAGGACGTAATGCCCATTGCCGAACGGTTAAAATCCGACCTCCAGCAAAAAATCTAACAAACTCAGTAACATTTTCGGCGGGAAACGGCAAAGATCGATGCCAGTTCCCGCCTGATTGTCACAATTACATACATATCAACAAGTTAACATTTAACGCTAGTCCCTCTGCTCGCTCCCGCACTTCTTCCAAGCTGCACTTTTCGTTGGATATGACTGAATTTTATCAAATTAATGAACTGGTCAGATTTGCTCCCTTCACCTCCCCCCATACAATCTCGCGCACTCTGCCGTAAGTTGCAGAAAATAACGATAATATGTTTGGAAAAACAACAAATATGAATAAGAAGCGTCTGTTTACAAAATCTGTGGTGGCCGTGGCGGTTGCCGTCTCATCACAGCAAGCTCTCGCAGCGGGCTTTCAGCTCAATGCCCAATCAGCAACCGGCCTGGGCCGAGCCTTTGCCGGTGATGCCGTGATTGCAGACAATGCATCCGCCATGGCCCGCAATGCTGCCGCCATGTCGCTGTTTGATGCCCCGGCGCTGTCGCTGGGTATCAATGCCATTGATACCGATATTGAGGTAAAGAACACCACATATAGCAAAATCCTCCCACTGGGCGACGAGCAAGTCGGCGATACCTCCTATGTGCCGAACATCTACTATATCCACCCAATCAATGACAACTGGACCGTTGGTACAGGCTTGTACTCCAACTTCGGCACCAAGACGGAATTTAGCGACAGTTTTGCGGGGAACGAATTTGGTGGCCTGACGGATGTGAAAAGCTTGAACCTAGCCCTGGGCACGTCTTACCGCATCAACCAAGCCTGGAGTGTTGGTGCCGGCCTGGATGTGATCTATGGCGAAGGGAAGCTCAAGCGCAGCAACAAAATGCTGGAAGCGGGCATTGCCGCTCAAACCGGTGTTCAGGGCCCGCTCGTCGATATTGATGCGGACGGATTTGCACTGGGTTGGAACGTCGGTACAGTTTATGAGTACAATGACAACAACCGCTTCGGCCTGTCCTACCGTTACAGCCCGGATCTGGAAGCAAAAGGCGATATGCAATACCAACTTGGCGGTGGTGACATCAGCCATGAAAAGCTGATCATGCCGCTGCCTGATATGGCCGAGTTCTCAGGCTTCCACAAACTCAATGCACAATTTGCTGTTCACTACAGCGTACAGTGGATCAACTGGAGCGAGTTTGACCAACTGGAAACAACCGGCAAGAAAGTCCTGAACCGCTATGAGTGGCAGGATGGCTGGCACTACGCGCTGGGCGGAACGTACTACCTGAACCAAGACTGGACCCTGCGTGCCGGTTATATGTATGACACCAGTGCCCAGGATCAACTGACGTCGATTTCGGTTCCGGATTCAGATCGCCAGTGGCTCTCCGGCGGCTTTACCTACCACCTGGATGCCAAGTCCAACATTGATGTGGGTGTCACTTATCTGATGGGTAAAGATGTAGAAGTGGTTGAAGCCAACGACTTCACTTCCGTGAACGCCACAACCCGTGCCAACGCCCTGCTGTACGGGGTTCAGTACAGCCGTTCGTTCTAATTCAGCGAACAAATTTACCGGACCATTAGAAGGGAGCATTAAGCTCCCTTTTTCTTTTTTCAAGTAACTTATTGATCAAAAAAGCCAACTTGATCGTTCCAGTAACATCAGCCTAATTTCAGTGAACACGGCGTCGCTGAAACCTGCCAATACCTGCACAGTTGTTCGCTGAAACCACATCCGACCAGATAGTAAAGATTACTTTATACCAGATAAATAACCAAAAAAGACAACAATGACAGAAATTCAATCCAAAAATAAATTGGTTCACAAGAAATACTTAAAGTGATTACTCTATTTTGTATGATCTCCACTATCAAATTTCAGCGAACATTCAGATTGATGAACAAAAACAGAATTACCCTTTCTTTAGCCGCTGCGCTGGCCCTGGGCTTTAGCGCCAATACCACTGCTGCCGGATTCCAGCTGGCCGAATACTCCGCCACCGGCCTGGGCCGCGCGTTTGCCGGTGAGGCCGCTATGGCCGACAACGCCAGTGCACAATTTCGCAACCCGGCATTGCTGACTTATCTGAAAGGCACCCAAATCTCTGCCGGTGCGATTTACGTCAATCCAAATGTCGATATCAAAGGCTCAGCGACACCACACGCGGCGAACGGCAACCTGACCGGCGACTCAGTCGAAAGCAACGCTGATGATATCGCCCATGGTGCGGTGATCCCGAATTTCTACCTGAGCCATCAGATAAATGACACGTGGGCAGCCGGCCTGGCACTGGCCACCAACTACGGCATGGAAACCGAGCTGTCGGGTGATTTCAAAGGCACCCAGTTCGGCAACGAAGCCATGGTGAAAACGGTCGAGATCAACCCGAATCTGGCCTACAAGGTGAACAACCAATGGCACATCGGCGGCGGCGTGCGCTATGTGCTGGGTGAAGGCCACTTCGGAGCCGTCAGCTCGGCTGATACCTATAACCAGAATCGTGAACTCGTGCTGAAAAAAGGCGCTACCCTGAAGTATATGGAGGGGGATGACACTGCCTGGGGCTGGCAACTGGGAACCGTGTGGCAAATCAATGACGCCCACCGCATCGGCTTCAACTACCGCTCAAAAGTGGACTTTAGCCTGGAAGGTCATGCTGAAGGCGCAGCCTTCCGCCTGATGCCGGATCAACAGCTACCAGGCAGCATGGACCTGTCATTGCCGGCAACTGCTGAACTGGCCAGTCACCACCAGCTAAGTGACAAACTGGCCGTTCACGCCAGCCTGAACTGGACTGACTGGAGCAGCTTTAAAAAGCTTGCCGCCGACATCAACACCATAGGTACGGTGGATATTAAGGAAGAAAACTGGGAAGACAACTACCGCCTGGCGTTAGGAACGACTTACCAGCTCAACAATAAAACCGTCCTGCGCGGCGGCGTGGCTTATGACACCTCAGCAGTCAACGACACCAACCGCACCCTGACAATTCCGGAAACAGATCGCCTGTGGCTGAGCACCGGTGTGGGCTACCGTTGGTCTGAGCGCCTGACCATGGATGCCGGCTTTACTTATATCTTTGCAGAAGAAGCACCGGTCAACGAGCCGCGCAACGGGATTGCCTCGGATCAATCTTCGGTGCCATTCGGCGGGACTTACCAGGGAGAAATCCAGGGCAACATCTGGTTGGTTGGGGTTCAGGCCAACTACCGTTTCTAACCTGTTGTTAACGTGCGCCAGCGACGGCACCTGGCGCAATGACGACCAAAGTGGGCATAAACACAGCGCCCGCTTTGTTTTTTAGCCATTTTTCCCGCTTTCTGCCCCGCTAGTTCGGATATCTGCGTCACTTCCGTGACAAAAACATGAATCCAATTCATCCACTTTCGTAAACCTTTCATTCGACGTCACATATTTAGCTCAATACAATCGAATTCCGTTTGGCATTCTCTCTATTTCATCAATTTATCTCATGCTATTAACAATACTCTATCTCATCGGCATTACCGCAGAAGCCATGACCGGCGCCCTGGCTGCCGGTAAACGTCATATGGACTGGTTCGGCGTGATGCTGGTCGCCAGCGCCACCGCGATTGGTGGCGGAACCGTTCGAGATATCCTGCTGGGTCACTACCCGCTTGGCTGGGTAGAAAACCCGCATTACCTGGCCATTACCTGCCTGGCCGGATTGCTGACCACCCTGATCGCACCGCAGGTGGTGCGTTTTCACAAGGTATTTGTCCTGCTCGACTCGCTGGGGTTAATTGTGTTTAGCATTATCGGCTGCCGGGTAGCGATGGACATGGGGCTCTCGCCGCTGATCTGTCTGGTTGCCGCCGTGGTCACCGGGGTCTTTGGCGGTCTGCTACGGGATCTGATCTGCCGCCGACCGCCAATGGTACTGCATAAGGAACTATACGCCTCAGTCGCTTTTCTGGCTGGCGGCATGTACTACATCCTGATGTTTGTTGCCGTACCTGAGCTGATTGCCACCGTGGCCACCCTGGTACTGGGGTTTGTGATCCGCATGGCTGCGGTCCAGTTTGGCTGGCGCCTGCCGGTATTCCGCCTGGAAGACACAGAAACCGTGGCCGCAAAAGCAACTGAAAGCCAGGGGTGATCATCAGAGAACAACAAATAAAACGCGAGGTGCCGGGCACCTCGCGTTTTATTTTAAACATGGTTCCGATGAACGGTTTAAATCTTCGGCGTCTCAGTTGCCACACCGCTGTTCTGGCCACGATGGCGCAGCAAATGATCCATCAGGGTGATCGCCAGCATGGCTTCGGCAATCGGCACTGCGCGGATCCCGACACAAGGATCGTGGCGGCCCTTGGTGACCACTTCCACAGTCTCGCCCTGGCGATTAATCGACTCCCCCGGCACCGTAATGCTAGAGGTTGGCTTCAGCGCCAGGTGGGCAACAATATCCTGACCGGACGAAATCCCGCCCAGCACCCCACCGGCATGGTTGGTCTTAAAACCTTCCGGGGTCATTTCGTCACGATGCTCGCTGCCGCGCTGCTGCACGACGTCAAAGCCATCGCCAATCTCAACCCCTTTCACCGCATTAATGCTCATCAGCGAATGGGCAATATCCGCATCCAGGCGATCGAACACCGGCTCGCCAAGACCGACCGGCACATGGCGGGCGACGACAGTTAGCTTAGCGCCAATCGAGTCCCCTTCTTTTTTCAACTTACGGATCAGCTCATCCAGCGCATCGACTTTCGAGGCATCAGGACAGAAGAAAGCGTTCTGTTCAATCTGGCTCCAGTCCACCTGATCAATCTTGACGTCTCCCATTTGCGAGAGATACGCCTGAATTTCAATCCCGTGTACCTGCTTGAGGTATTTTTTCGCCACCGCACCGGCCGCAACCCGCATGGCGGTTTCCCGCGCCGATGAACGACCGCCGCCACGGTAATCACGTACGCCGTACTTCTGGTGATAGGTGTAATCGGCATGCCCCGGGCGGAAGGTATCCTTGATGTTGGAGTAATCTTTGGAGCGCTGGTCGGTATTTTCAATCAGCAAGCCGATCGAGGTGCCGGTGGTCTGCCCTTCAAACACCCCGGACAGAATTTTAACCTCATCCGGCTCGCGACGCTGGGTAGTATACTTGGACGTGCCCGGGCGACGACGATCCAGATCATGCTGCATGTCCGCTTCTGTCAACGCCAGTCCCGGCGGACAACCATCAATAATACAGCCCAGTGCCAGGCCGTGGCTCTCACCAAAGGTGGTGACGCGAAAAAGTTGTCCAATCGTATTGCCTGCCATGACTTCCTCTGTGTAATGCCGATCCCCGTATCCCGGCTCAACCTGTTCTGAGCGGGCTTTGATCGCAGAAAATAGTGAATGAATACATAGTGCAAATTCATCCACCTGAATGCAAGACGCAATTGACGGAATATTCATGCCTTTCGCGCTTAGCAATAAATTACACGAAAAAGCCCCATCACCACGGAGGGCAATGGGGCTGCGCTGGTCAGTAAAGTTAAAACCGCGTCAACGAATCGCTTAGGACTCTTTCTTTGACTTCCACTTCTTGATCCCGCCGGAAGCGCCTTGCGGGCGACGAGACTGACCGTCGCTATCTCGACCAGTTTTATGATGCCCTGGCTGCTTGCCCCGGTTCGGACGATTGTGCGCACGATTGTCGTCACGGCTGCCGTTGCGAGCTCCGCTACGAGCACCACCGCGCTCATCATGATCGCCGCTACGGCGCTGACGGTAAAACTCACCTTTACCCTTGTAGGTTTTGTAGGTCTTTTTACCGTCCTGGCGCTGGCTGTCCTGCTGGCGACTGTCAAACAGCTTGGCATCAGTCGCTTTTTGAATCGCACCGCCCTGACCATCGACCTGGGACGCTTCTTCCGTGCCGCTCGAGTCTGCAATCAGGCGATGGATCTCCGCCACTTCATCCTCACTCAGGTAGCGCCATTTCCCGTTCGGCAGGCCATCAATGCTGATGTTCATGATCCGCACCCGGCGCAGCTTAAACACGTCATACCCCAGCGCTTCACACATCCGGCGGATCTGGCGGTTCAGCCCCTGAGTCAGCACAATCCGGAACGAATACGTGGTTTCCTTGGTCACTTGACACGGCAAAGTCACGGTATCGAGGATCTCCACCCCGGAAGCCATTTTATCGAGGAAAGCCTGGGTGATCGGCTTGTCGACCCGCACCACGTATTCCTTCTCGTGCGAGTTCCCGGCCCGGAGAATTTTATTAACGATATCTCCATCATTAGTCAGGAAGATCAGGCCGTCTGACGGCTTATCCAACCGGCCAATCGGGAAAATCCGCTTGCGGTGGCCGATAAAGTCGATGATATTATCTTTGACATGGCGCTCGGTGGTACAGGTGATCCCGGTCGGTTTATTCAGCGCGATATAAATCGGCTTTTCCTTCGTGCGCAACGGCTTGTCATCGACCAGGACTTCATCGCCCGGCTGCACTTTCGTGCCCATTTCCGGCACCTGGCCATTGATGGTGACCCGTCCCTGATCAATCAGCTTGTCCGCCTCCCGGCGTGAGCAAAAGCCTGAATCACTGATGAATTTGTTTAAACGCACTGCCCCTGCCTGAGCGGCAGCATTTGCAGTTGGGTGAGGCTGATTTTGAGACATGAGGTTCTTCTACACTAAGCGTTTCGCAACGCGATCAAGGTTCGTTTTCACGGATGTAACGCGTATTTTACCAACACCGGGCCGGGTTGGGAAAGCAAAAGGAAAAGAGAATATCAACCGCAATGAGAGCAGGACGGGCAAGACCGGAAACGCACAGTGCCACCGGATGGTGGCACTGTGAACAAGCCGGCCTTCAATCGCGCGATTAAGCGCTGTGCTGCTCGTACAGCGAAATCCGGCTGGTGACCTTCTTCAGGTAGTTTTTGGTTTCATCATAAGGCAAATCAGCCATCAGCTTATCGTAGACCTGCTGTGGCGTCAGGCGATTGATGAGCTTGGCGGCTTTGCGGATATTGCGCGATCCGTCCGGGTTGAACGCTTTAGCCACGTTCCCGGCCCCGGTGTTATACGCAGCAATAGTGCAGTAAAGACGGCTCTGCTCATTGGTGATAGATTTGAGATAACTCTTATCCAGAATATTGAGGTAGGCTGTGCCTGTTTCCACATTCACACCGGCGATGTACAACTCCGCAGGCTTCATCGGCTCATTTTTCTGACGAATGCGGGCATTAACATCATGACCGGCAGTGGTCGGGACAATCTGCATCAGGCCATACGCCGGGATCGGCGACTTGGCTTTGGGGTTGAAGCTCGACTCGGAGTGCATAATCGCCATCACCAGGGCCGCCGGAATATCAAAGCGCTCACTCTCGGCCTCAGCGAAACCGACATATTTGGCGGCACGCTTGCCAATACCGTTCGCCGGTAACTGGATCCGGTACTCCACGACTTTCTTGGTGGTTAGCGACGCTGCTTTCTCCCGGGCCTCATCATAGGTGGCTTCGAGGCTCGCCAGGCGTGCTTTGGTCTCTTCAACCAGTTGCTCTTTCTGCTTCACGGCCACTGACTCGGCGATCTCCGGTCGCATCCCCGGCATTTTGGCGACCACAGCTTCAGACTCTTTATCGATCTCCTGTAACTGAGCTCGGGCTTGTTCGATCACAGCCTTCTTCGCCGACTTTTCCGCAGCTTCAGAATAATCAACCGCCGCTTCAGCAATTTTGCCATTCGGCAGCTGACCCGGCTCAGCGACAACTTCTGCTAGCGTCGAGCCGGTTTTCGCCACAACCGCAGCCGCAGCCTGCTTCACCTGTTCAGCCGCTTGTTCCGGTGTGGTATTCTGATCCACCAGAACCGAAATCGTAGCTTCATTGTTCTCCAGATCAACGACAGTCCGGGTGCTTTTATCATCGCTATAGTCCACAGTGACCAGCGGCTCGGAGAGCAACCCCTCTCCCCATTCGGCAATCACTTCTGCCCGGTAGGCATCATATTCGGCCAGGTACGCTTTGCGCCACAGGGAATATTCAGCCAGGCGTTCCGCGACAAACTGTGCATATTCTTTATCGATCTCAGCTTGAGACTTATTCACTTCCGCGACAGAAGAACTCAGCTCGGCAAACGGATCATTATTGGCTTGCAACGGGGCAGCAAGCAGCAAGGCACAACAACAGGCTAATCGTGATAGCTTCATCCATTATTCCTTTTCTCAAATAAAAAGGGCTACTCGCGTAGCCCTCAATCTTGTTGAACGATTAAAGCATCGAATCCAATGCTTTTTGCAGACTCTCTTCTGCTTTCTTGTCGTTAAACTGCTTCCAAAGGCCAGATTCCTTATCAGTCGCCGCTTCAACCACCAGCGCGACGTTACGATCATAGGTCGCCTGATCCATGCCGACTAAGGTATACAGGCCGCCACCCGGACTGCGGGTTGACACAATCACCCGGCTGTTGCTCAGAGTGCGGCTGCTGACATTTTTTGTTACCGACTGGAACTGCTCATTCACTTCTTCGGTCACAGATTCATTGCTCGAAACCACTTCAGCCGTCATCGCTTGTTTAAACATGGTATTGACGTTGGTTTCAAACTGCTCTGCCAGACGCTTACGGGCATCATTGGTCGCAATAGTGCGCATCACGCTCATGCCGGCCGCACTTTTCTTAGCGTAGCCCACGCTGCCAATCGCAACGTCATCCGGCATTACATCACACACCCATTTCGGCGCTTCGTGCTGCATCGCATCCGGGTAGTAACACGCCATGGATTGAATGTCGCTGACCGTGTTCGACTGACAGCCTGCCAGTCCCATGACCAACATGGTGGTCATCAATGTTTTTTTCATCATCATATATCTACTTGTTTAGGGGTGAACCCGCCCATTATGAGCCTTTTTTGCTGAACGCTTCGTATGTTTCCCAACAGATAGTACGGAACGGTTCAATGACATCGTTACAGCCGCTTTCAAAGCGCGCTTCAACCAGATCGCCGCGCTGGATTTTCATCACGTTCTTCTCGTCAACGCCGATCCAGGAATAGGTCGGCTTGATGCCGTGGCGGTTATCTTCATCTGCGGTCTGTCCTTCACCAACCGGATAATATTCAACCACTTCCGTGCCGTCGGCCAGCTGCACTTTTTCAGCCGTCGTAATTTCAACTTTTTGCTCTGGCTTGATCCCCAACGTTGAGCCCATGTTGACCCGAACCATGGCGCCGTACTCTTCACACTGACGCAGCTCTTCAACCGTACCGCTCGGAGCGAACTGGTTCAGCAGCTCGTCATTGCGGTTGACCGCGTTTTTCGCAGCTTCTTCAACCAGGCGCTTGTACTGGCCATTCGAGATCGGACAATCTGAATCCGGACGATCCTGCTCAAACGTACTCATTTCGCGACCGCTGATTTCAATCCGTTTGACCACTTCCATGCTCGGCAGCGCAACGACTTTCACGATGCCTTCGACAGACGCGGTAAAGGAACACTCGGCCGGATAGTATTTACGCTCACCATCGTCATTGACTTTGGTTTCCTCATCACTGAAGGAATACTTCAGGTTCGATGAGCGTACTTCGGCCAGCACCGCATAATCGGCAATTGCCACGCCGGAAGTGTTAATCCGGCCACTTTGCTCAGCCAGCTTAATTTCCTGCTTCAGCTTGCCGGCCAGGGAACGATCAACCAGCTTGGCACCGGACTGATCCACCTGACTTTCCAGACGATACTGGAAGGCATTCGCCATGGTACGCGGATAATCAATCCCGCTGGCCACATCAGCCGGAAGTACAATCGCTTTTTTCGCTTGTGAAGTCGCCACCTTGACTTCACTTTGCGGAATATTAATAGCGGTGCTAGCGTGACAGATCCCTTCCGGAGCATCTGGCAGGCTCTTACAGCCTGTCATCAACGCAGCAATGCTGACCGCTAATAATGCTTTTTTTGACATAACCTTTATCCAATTATTGCGTGTTATAAAACGCCCAAAAAGTGCCAAAGTCCTTGTTCACTCATTTGGGCGGAAAAATGACGGGAGGCTCCTTCTTTAGATACTTTGTAATTAGAAACAGAGTTCCCGCTGGCAATCACTTCACGATTTGCGGTTGTTTTCCCGCGTTTGTTTTGAATCGTCAAATCAGCAATAACCGTTGAAATATATGCATCACCCACTTTGCTCTGACGCCACTCGGTATCCAGGTTGAGGATATGAGTCGCTTTGCTGGTGCTGGAGCCCGTGGCAATGTGCTCCGCGGCCAGGTGCTGCTCGACAAACCCTTTCATCCAGCGATCCCCTTTTGGGGCCACCACCTTAAACTGAAGCTGATTTTTCACGGCCTGCAGGGTGCGCTCCAGCGCAATCACCTGCTCGGTCACCGGATGGGCCTGGGCAACACCGTCACTGACGGCCAGCAACATCGCCTGCCGGGTCAGAACTTTATCTTTCACCGCTTGTACATCCCTGTGCTTGAGCCACCACAGCAGCGGATCGGCATGGTCGCGGCTGAGCAAGGCCGTTTTGACATCTTCTGCTGTCTGAGTCAGCTCCCGTTGCAGTTGCGTCTTCACGGTCGCTTTGTTGATAGTTGCTTCAACATAGTAGATCCCGTCGACCTGCTGCTGGCGGGGATAGTCCACACCGGTCAACACCACAGGCGCCGTTTTGACATTGACCCGGGAGTCATTGATGGACTGGAAGTTCTCATCGCCATTCAGCTCACGTAGTACCTGGCGTTGATAACCGGAGGATTCAACCTGAGTCCATAGCCGCTCATTGAGCTGACTCATGGCCATCCGCTGAGCTGCCGACAGACTCCCCCCATGGCCTACCGCATAGAGTTGCTGATTCGTTTCCTGAGTTGGTGTAAGCACCCACTCAGGCGTTGATGTTGACTGGCATGCAGACAACATCAAGGCGCCTGACAGCGCCAGGATGGCTTTCATTTTCATGATCGACTCGCGTTAATTAACGAAAAAAGGCGGTGAACTCGAACTGGGTCAGCAGTGCTTCAGCCATGATCTCCGGTCCGACTTCAGACAGCGCAAAAGCATTGGGCGTTTGCTGTCGCAGCGGCTGTAAATCAGTGGCTTGTACCTCTGCACCCATATTCAGTTGACGATTGAGGGATTGAATCGCCTGCTGTGCCGGTGGGGCCATCTGGCCGTAATCAACCGTAGCCAGCAGCAGGTTATAAAACATGGCATTGCGCCCCAGAGTATGAGACTCGGCATAATAGTCGAGGTTGCCAAAGTCGGTGAAGTAGCGTTCAAACTCCGTCACCTGGCGGCTCATCGGCGTTTCCAGCAAGCTCAGTTCGGAATACGGGACTCCTGCAGAGAAACTATCTGTCAGGGCGACCACGCTGTAGCCGACCACTCGCTCAGCTTTCACCGCAATGGTCAGTAAGTACTTATCCTGGCCGTAATAAAAGAAATTCACGGCCGGATTAATTTTGGACGGTTTCGATGCCTGGGCTACGCCAATCAGCGATTGAATATAATCGTGGGTCTGGCCGACTTTAATTTGTTCAAGCTGTTCATACTCAATTTCATTGGTGAAATTCGTGATCACAGATTCATAAATAACTTCAACCGCATCTTTGGTGTCATTCCACTGTCCCAGTGACAACATAATGGCGACAACCGCAAACGCAATACTTTGCATTTTTACCCAAAGGTTTGGTGTCGTCTCAACCGTCAACTCTTCGCTTTGCATAGCTATTTTTACGCCAATATATGAGAAACAAGATAAGGAGGGTTCCAAGACTATTGGAATCAACCACTTATATTATGGGGTGAATATCTCATATTCAACAACACATGTGCGCACTCGATCACACTTCAGACAGATATGCAAACGTTAGCCTAATTATTAACCTCATTATTAATATTTGTTTTCAAATTGATGGCGCTCTCTTACAGGTCACCTCAAATTCATCGTCAATTGAATTCACAGAATAGCCTTTTTGACGAGTTGTCATTTCTCCATTTGATACATCGCGTACATAGAAATGCTTCTCAAAGTCTGATGAACCCATTGCGAAACACAGAAAAACAAAACAGCTTAAAACGAATAAATAAGGAATAAATTCCGAGAAACACAATCGATAAAATAATTCAGCGCTGAACTTGCGCATGGAACAAACGTCAAAAAGCCGTCACACGGACGGCTTTTCATTCATCGATACGGAAGTGACTTGTTAACCCAGTGCGTCCGGGCTTGCCTGAGGCGATTGGTTCCTGTCCAGGTGCAGTGCTTTCTCCAGTTGCTCAGCCACATAACCCGGGGAATGGGTCCCGGCCGACATCAGGCGGTACATCGCCGGGATCACCACCAGGGTCACCAAGGTGGCAAAGGCCATGCCGAAGAACACCACGGTCCCGACCGCAATCCGGCTTTCCGCCCCGGCGCCGCTGGAAAGGATCAGCGGCACCGAGCCGAACAAGGTGGTGAAGGCGGTCATCAGGATCGGTCGCAGGCGCCGCTCAGCCGCATCGACAATCGCCTGCTCAAAAGCAACCCCCTTGTCGCGCAACTGGTTGGCAAACTCAACAATCAGGATCCCATTCTTGGTCACCATCCCGATCAGCATGATCATCCCGATCTGGCTGTAGATGTTCATACTCTGATCCAGCAGCAACATCCCGGCCAACCCGCCGAAAGCCCCCATCGGCACCGTCAGCATCACCACCATCGGGTTAATAAAGCTTTCGAACTGCGCCGCCAGCACCAGATAGGCCACCAACAGGGCCAGGCCGAAGACCAGCAGGATACTGCTCTGATTCTCGCGGTAGTCTTTCGATTCACCGGCATAATCAATCACGATATCGCTCGGCAACATATCCAGCGCCTGCTCATCAAGGTAATCGAGCGCTTCACCCAGGGTATAGCCCGGCATCAGGTTGGCCGACAGGGTGATCGACTTTTGCTTACGGTTATGGCTCAGCCGCTGTGCCGAGGCCACTTCCTCCACGCTGGCGACCGATTCCAGGGTGATCAACTGCCCGGCGTTAGTCCGCACATAGATCTGGCTCAAGTCTGTAGCGTTATTAAAGCTGTTTTCATCCCCTCGCAAATACACATCGTACTCTTCGCCGCGATCAACAAAAGTGGTTTCCGACCGCCCGCCCAGCATGATCTCCAGCGTTTCGGCAATATCGGCCACCGGGATCCCCAGCTCAGCGGCCCGCTGACGGTTCACTGAAACCACCAGCTCTGGTGTCGTTTCGGCATAATCCAGATCAGCCCCTTCCATCATCGGGCTCTCTTCAGCCAGGCTTTGTAGCTGGCTTGCCCAGTGGAACAGCTCCTGATAGTCTGCGCCATTGAGCACGAACTGCACCGGCTCCGAGGAGCCACCGCCGAACCCCGGCATAAACGCCCAGACCCGGATATCCGGGATCCCCTGCAGCGCCTGGCGCACCTCGCCCAGCGCTTCTTCTGCACTCACGCTCCGTTTTTCCCAGTTCTCCAGCGGCATGATGACAAAACCTGTCTGATCGCTGGCCCGGCCACCGAATGCCGGCGTCTGGATCGACAGGGATTTGATCACACCGTTACCGACCATCGGCAGCAGCCTGCGCTCGACTTCTTCGACATTGCCCACCATGCGGTTATAACTGGTGCCTTCTGCGCCTTTGACAAAAGCAAAAATTACCCCGCGATCTTCCTGCGGTGTCAGCTGCGATGGCACAGACTGCATCATCCAGGCGCTCAAACCGACAAACGCCAGCACAATCAGCGGCGCCCCGTAACGGTAGCGCACCGCCGCGCTGACCCAGGTGCGATATCCGGCTTCCAATCGAGCGAAAAACCGATCGACCGCCAGATTAAACCGGCTGGGCTTCACATTCGCTTTAAGCAGCTTGCTGCCCAGCACCGGACTGAGCGTCAGCGCCACCAGCGAGGAGAAAATCACCGCAAACGCCAGCAACACCGCAAATTCAGTAAACAGCGGGCCGACCATGCCGTCCATAAAGGAGATTGGCAAAAACACCATCACCAACACAGCGGTGGTCGCCACAACGGCAAATCCGACTTCCCGGGTGCCTTTAAAAGCCGCCAGCAATGGCGGCTCTCCCCGCTCAATATGGTGATAGATGTTCTCAACCACGACGATGGCATCATCGACCACCAGGCCAATAGCCAGGATCAGCGCCATCAGAGTCAACAGGTTGATCGAAAAACCGAGGAAATAGGCCACCATAAAGGCGGAGATCAGGGAGACCGGCACGGTAATGGCTGGGATCAATGTTGCCCGGGCCTGACCAATGAAGATATACAGTACCAGCACCACCAGGGCACCGGTGATCATCAGGGTGCTGTAGACTTCCTGGATCGACCGGTCGATAAACACCGTCGAGTCATAATCCACATAGAGGGAGGTCCCCTCCGGCAGGAAGCGCTGCATGCGCTCGACTTCCTGATAAACTGCATCGGCGACATCCAGCGGGTTGGCATCGGTCATGGTGACCATCCCCAGGCTCAGGTTCGCCACCCCGTTGTTTTTGAAGGTCGCATTTTCGTTCTGGGCCCCGATGGCAACCTCGGCCACGTCTTTGAGATAGATCGGCGTGCCGTCCGCGGCTTTGCGCACCGTCAGGTACCGAAAATCATCCGCGTTGCGATACAGCCGTGCGGTGCGCACCGACATGGTGGTGGTATCATTGCGCACCACCCCGCCCGGCAACTCAACATTTTCGTCATTCAGGGCATTGACAATATCTTTGGTGGTCACGCCCCGTCCGGCCATTTGATCCGGCTTGAGCTTGATGTACATCACCCGATAGAGTGCACCGTACAAGTCCACCGAGCTGATCCCGTTGATCAGGTTGAAGCGATCCACCAGCACCCGCTCGGCATAATCCGTCAGCTGGGAGCGGTCCATCACACTGGAGATCAGGTTGACATACACCGCCACTTCACCCGAACCGTTGTCTTTCGACACCACCGGCTCATTTGCCTCATCCGGCAAGCTGCGACGAGCCCTTGACACGGCATCCCGGACATCGCTGACCCCTTCGGTCAGATCCCACCCCATTTCAAATTCGATGGAAATTCGCGACGAGCCGTTACGCGTGGTCGAGGTGATCCGCTCAATGCCGCTGATCCCCGACAGCTGATCTTCGAGCACAGTTGTCACCCGGCTTTCCATAATCGAGGCTGACGCACCGGTATAACGGGTACTGACACTGATCACCGGGTTTTCCACATCCGGCATCTCACGGACCGAGAGTTTGTTGAACGACACCATGCCGAAAATACACAGCAACAGACTGAGCACCACGGCCACCACCGGCCGCTTCACCGAAACATCCGATAACCACATCAGGCTTTCTCTCCGTGTTGCTGCCCGGCCTGCGCCGCCGGAGCGACGGTCAGATCATTGACCTGAGCACCGTCTCGCAT
Organism: Photobacterium atrarenae; assembly: GCF_024380015.1. Lineage (NCBI taxonomy): Bacteria > Pseudomonadati > Pseudomonadota > Gammaproteobacteria > Vibrionales > Vibrionaceae > Photobacterium > Photobacterium atrarenae. The sequence continues at coordinate 780,883 of NZ_CP101508.1, read as the reverse complement.
ATTGACCAGCCCCTGCACCACAATCCGGTCGCCAATCTGAATCCCAGATTTGATCACCACCTCGTTCTCAACCCGCGTACCCAGCATCACCTCCGTACGCCGGGCTTTGCCGGCTTCATCGACCAAGTAGACGAAGCGTTTGGTGCCGGAATATTCCAGCGCCTGCACCGGGACAATAGCCGCATCTCGCGGCGTAAACCCAAGCCGTGCCGCCATCAGCATCCCCGGTTTCAGCTTGCGGTCCGGGTTGTCGAACCGGACCCGCACCCGAATATTGAGCGAATCGGACTGGACCCGCGAATCAATCGCCTGGATCTCGCCACTAAAGGTGATATCCGGCCAGGCCTGGCTGGTCGCCGTCACTGCCATCCCCTCACGCAGGAAAGATAGATATTGCTCCGGTACCTGAATATCGAGCCGCATGGTCGACAAATCATCAAAAGAGAACAACTCGCTGCCGACCGTCAGCATGTGGCCCGGACTGAAATCAATCAGCCCGACCGTCCCGGCGAACGGCGCCCGGAGCGCATGATCATCAAGCGCAGCTTTCGCCGCTTTCAGTCGCGCTTCGGCAATCGTCACGTTGGCCAGTTGGGCATCGAGCTCGGTCTGGGTCACCGCCCCACGTTTGACCAGGCTCTGGTATTCGCGGTATTTACGCTTTTCATCACTCAGGTAGGCGCGGGCTTCTTCATAAGCGGCGCGCGCTTTGGCATCATCGAGTTGCACCAGCAACGCGCCTTTAGCCACCTGGTCGTTGGCACTCACCGCTATCTGTGCCACCTTGGCAGAGACCTCTGCGGCAATATTGACCGAGCGCTGGGCAGCCAGTTTCCCGACCAGAGACAGCGACTCTCGGATCGGATGGGCCACGACGGCTTGCGTCGTCACCGGGATTTGACGGCCACCCCGCACTGGTGCCGGTTGTTCGGCCGCCTGGCTGCTCTGTTGCCAATAGAAAAGACCACTACCCGAAAGCGCTGCCGTCACCAATGCAGCAACAAGTATTTTCTTCATGTTCAAAACCGCTTCTAGAATTCTGAGAAAATCATACCCAATTCCGGCTCAAAGCAGGGTAAAGAAATGTAAAGTAAAGCATTTAAGCGTTTATAAGTGAGGGAGATAGCGAATACAACCTGAATTTATGTTTTGTCTCTCAACAAGATGATGAAAATACCAGCATCCAATGCAGTATTCCCTGGAAAAAGGTTTACAGCCCCCGAATGTTTGCTATTATCCACCCCGCACTTGTGGAGGGGTTCCCGAGTGGCCAAAGGGAGCAGACTGTAAATCTGCCGGCACTGCCTTCGATGGTTCGAATCCGTCCCCCTCCACCATTTTTCTTGAAAGCTGTTCCTTATCTGGTGTAAGGTACGTCTTTCTGGCAAGTAAGTAACTCACTTGCTTAGCAAACCCCGTGGAGGGGTTCCCGAGTGGCCAAAGGGAGCAGACTGTAAATCTGCCGGCACTGCCTTCGATGGTTCGAATCCGTCCCCCTCCACCATCATTGCTGAGAACGGCGAACGCGGTTCTCAATATTGCCCCGGTGAACGGGCAATCTCACAATTTGCAACACCCCGTGGAGGGGTTCCCGAGTGGCCAAAGGGAGCAGACTGTAAATCTGCCGGCACTGCCTTCGATGGTTCGAATCCGTCCCCCTCCACCATCATTGCTGAGAATGGCGAACGCGGTTCTCAATATTGCCCCGGTGAGCGGGCAATCGCACAATTTGCAACACCCCGTGGAGGGGTTCCCGAGTGGCCAAAGGGAGCAGACTGTAAATCTGCCGGCACTGCCTTCGATGGTTCGAATCCGTCCCCCTCCACCATCATTGCTGAGAATGGCGAACGCGGTTCTCAATATTGCCCCGGTGAACGGGCAATCGCACAATTTGCAACACCCCGTGGAGGGGTTCCCGAGTGGCCAAAGGGAGCAGACTGTAAATCTGCCGGCACTGCCTTCGATGGTTCGAATCCGTCCCCCTCCACCATATTCCGAGCCAGCTGCATTGCAGCTGGCTTTTTTTATGGTGGGATGTCAACTGCATGCCTCACCCCGGAGTAAAAATTCACCACAAATTTCTTCAGCTCTCTTTTCTGAGACAGTCGCTTTCCTCCCCACCCTCTAGGCTAATTACCATCAGCCAAACGCGCTTGAGCAGGGATATCGTGATGGCACAGAATCAGTACCAGCAAGCTCACAAGAAGCAACCGGGAAAGCGACAAAAAATACTCATCATTGACGATCAGCGCTCAGCAGCACTGTGTCTGAAAGGGCAGCTTCAGCAGCTGGGAACATTCAGAGTCGATATTGCGCTCACCTACCAACAAGCACTCGATAGCTGCCAGCAGACCCACTATGATTTGCTGTTTGTCGACTACCACCTGACCCATCACTTCAATGGCTTTGAGCTGATCAACCTGCTGCGCAAGCGCAATTATCTTTCTGCGCTTTCCGGCCTGATCATGATGTCGAGCGATCATTCGCTGGAAGTGGTCCTCACCGCCATGGCCGCAGAGCCCGACAGCTTTATCACCAAACCGATTGCCCTGGCACCGCTAAAAACCAAAATCGCGGAAGTTCAGGCCGCGATCCAGGCTCGTGCCCCCATTTACCACACTTTAGGTCAGGCCGGGGTCCCGGCTGCCATTGAGCGCTGCAAACAGCAGCTACAGCGCACGGGACATGATCCGAAACTCGAAAGCCTGCTACTCGATTTGCTGATCACAGCCGGACAATGGCAAGCCGTCGCGACGCTGATCACCCACCTGAAACAGTATCCTCCCACCCATAAGCTGTTGCTGGCAGAGGCGAGGCTCCTGCACCATCAGGGTCAGCGCCAGAAAGCCATTACCTTACTGGAGCAGTTACTGCATCGCTCACCGCTGATCATCGAAGCTTACGACTATTTGTCTCACTATCAAGAAGAAAACAAACAGTATTATGACGCGCTGAAAACTGCGGAAACAGCCCTGGCATTTACCCCGGGGATCAGCCACCGCGCACTAACCGCCGCCCAGCTAGCCGCTGATCTCAATCGCCATGAAGAACTGATCGCCGCTGGCCGGACCCTGGCTGAACGACTGCCGATCATGGATATCAGCTGGATCATCTGCTTTGCCGAATTCACCGCTATTTTCGAAAAGCTCTATTTTACCCAACCGTCTGACAAACTGCGTCGCCAGTTGCGCCAGGCTCTGGCTACAATCCACCGCCGGGCACTCCAGCGCGTCACTCCGTATCAAATGCCGTTTCTGATCAGCTTTGGTCACCTCATCACTTGCCGGTTAAAGTTAGGAACCGCCCGATCAACCATCACGACCCGAAAAGCAAGACGCCGGCTGATGCTTGGCCTTGCTCCCTACTTTGACCGCATCCCCCGCCTCCCTTCGGTCATGCTGGCTGACGCCTTACCCGCCCTGGCTCATTTGGGGGAAACCCGGCTGGTTGGCGAGATATGCCGGGCTCTGAAGCTACGGGATCAATTTGATGGCCACAGCCGGCATCGCTTAGACGATCTCAAAACAGATCAGGTGCTGGGAGAAGCGGTGAGGAACCTTGAGCGCCAACTGAACTTCGGCGCTCAAGCCTTGGTGAGCGAGCCTGCCACCGCGTTGATGACCTATGAGCAGGTTCTCAGTGAGTACCCCCTTTGCACCGAAGCTCACCTGGGGCGACTAGAGAGCCAGCTACGTTTGCATGTAGGATCGGAGCAGCAACTCAAACTCCGCCAAAGCCTGAGTGTGATCAGCGAAAGTCCACTCCCCGCCGGGCTGCACCAGTGGCGCGCACGGCTACTCAACCAAATCGTCACAGCGCAGCGCTCGCTGCCGGCCTGGCTGTGCCGACTCGGCCAGCATTATGTTCGCCGTACCGAGCGCTATCATGAACACATCCAGCCAGACAGGGCGATGGCCAGCTAAGAGCACCGGCCAGCTTTTTCATACCCTATCAATCCTACAGACCATCGCGGTGATGGGGGGTTTGCAAATCGAGCGCCGGTCCTTTAGGCACAATTCCGGTTGGGTTAATCATGGCATGGCTGAAGTAATAGTGTCGCTTGATATGATCAAAGTTAACCGTTTCTGCCACCCCCGGATACTGATACAGCTCTTTCAGGTATCCCTGCAAGTGCGGGTAATCGGCAATGCGCTGGCGGTTACATTTAAAGTGGCCGACATACACGGCATCAAAACGGATCAAGGTGGTAAACAGACGCCAATCCGCCTCGGTCAGGGTACGACCAGCCAGATAGCGGCTGGTGGCCAGGTGCGCTTCCACCGTATCCAGGGCGGCGAACAATTCATCAAATGCGGTGTTATAGGCTTCCTGGGTCGTCGCAAAACCGCAACGATACACGCCGTTATTAATGGCCGGATAGATAAACCGATTCCAGCGATCAATCTCATCCTGAAGTGACGGCGGGTAGAAGTCGGTCTCATTGCCGGTCAGATGATTGAAGGCCGTGTTCAGCATCCGGATAATTTCTGAAGACTCATTGCTGACGATAGTCTGCGTCTGCTTGTCCCACAGCACCGGTACTGTCACCCGGCCTGTATAATCCGCTTTGGCCATGGTATAAAGCTGGTGCATATAGTCAAAGCCGTTGATTGGTTCCGGCTTGTCAAATACCCAGCCTTTTTCCCGCATGTCCGGGCTGACCACCGTGACCCCGATATGCGGTGCCAGGCCTTTGAGCTGGCGAAAAATCAGGGTTCGATGGGCCCAGGGACAAGCCAGCGAAACATACAGGTGATAGCGTCCGGACTCAGCCGGAAAGCTCCGCTGCCCAGCCGGGCCGGGACCACCATCCGCCGTCAGCCAGTGGCGAAAACCGGCATCTTCTCGTACAAACGCTCCGTCGCTGGCCTCAGTGTCATACCAGACATCCTGCCATACCCCTTTAACTAATTTTCCCATTCTGCTGCCTCCTGAATCATGAATATTTCGATTATAGGCAGGCCCGGGATGCGTGTCGGCCAGGGTATGTTGAGCATGATCGTCAATTTTTCTGAATAAAAGAAGCTTCACCGCAGAAACTTGTTATAGACAAACAGCAGGATCAGCGCCCCCAGCGTCGCGGTGATCAGGCTGCCGAGATTCACCCCGGTAGCTGGCCCGAGGCCAATAAAACTCCCCACCCAGCCGCCGACAAAAGCCCCGGCAATCCCCAGTGCCATAGTTGCAAGCCAGCCGCCGCCATCTTTGCCCGGCATCAGCCATTTTGCCAGTGCCCCCGCAACCAGCCCGAGAATAATCCAGGATAAAATGCCCATTACATCACCTCATTATGAAGAAAAATATTAACATCAGCTTAGTCAATGACCTGCACCACCACCAGCTGCGGCGGTTCATTGCCGCTTTGCATCTGTGTTACTATCGGCGTTTGCCAAGGGGATCCCCCTGTTTCCCAAGCCAAATTACGGAACCAGCATTAATGAAAGTAATCTCATTTAACATCAACGGACTTCGCGCCCGCCTACACCAGCTACAAGCGGTGATCGACAAACACCAGCCGGATGTGATCGGCCTGCAAGAAATCAAAGTTCATGATGAAGCCTTCCCGCTTGAAGCGGTCGAAGCCATGGGTTACAAGGTGTATTTCCACGGCCAGAAAGCCCATTACGGGGTTGCCATGCTGTGCAAACAGGCGCCTCTGGAAGTGAAGCGCGGTTTCCCGACCGACGATGAAGATGCCCAGCGTCGGATGATTATGGCAACCTTTGAGCAAGCAAACGGCAAAAAGGTGACCATTCTCAACGGTTACTTCCCGCAAGGCGACAACATCAGCCATGAGATCAAATTCCCGGCCAAAGAAAAATTCTATGCCGACCTGATGACTTACCTCAATAACCATCATTGCAACGAAGAAGATCTGATTGTGATGGGCGACATCAATATCAGCCCGCTCGACAGTGATATCGGGATCGGTGAGGCCAATGCCAAGCGCTGGCTGAAAACAGGTAAATGCTCCTTCCAGCCCATCGAACGCGAATGGCTGAAGACCCTGATGGACTGGGGCTTTGTCGACACATTCCGTCAGCTACACCCGACAGTTGAAGATCAGTTCTCCTGGTTTGACTACCGATCCCGTGGCTTTGACGATAACCGCGGCCTGCGCATTGATGTGGTGTTGGCAACGCCAACCCTGGCCCAACGCTGCACCGAAGCCGGGATTGACTATGAACTACGAGGGATCGAGAAGCCATCCGACCATGCGCCAATCTGGTCGACCTTTGCCGGATAATCTTCTAATTTTTAGCGCTCCAAATACAAACGCCGATGCATAAGCACCGGCGTTTTCTGTGGTATCGTTGTTGCCAACAGCATGATCAGCTGAGCGGGCGCAAATGACGCATCCAGCGGCCTTCCAGTTTGCGGAAACACCAGATAATGGCGAACGTCAGTGCCATGTAGCACAAACCGGCAAACAGGAATGACTCAAACGGTGCATAGTACCGGGAGTTGACGATCCGAGCCGCCCCGGTCAGATCCACGATGGTGACAATCCCGGCCACAGCCGAGCCATGCACCATGAAGATCACTTCGTTACTATAAGCTGGCAACGCGCGACGCATCGAGCTTGGTAAAATCACCCGGCGAAACGCCTGCCAGGGGCTCATACCGTAAGCCTTCGCCGCTTCAATTTCCCCTTTCGGCATACTATTGATCGCACCGCGGATAATCTCTGCGGTATAGGCCGACGTGTTGAGAACAAAAGCAACCAGGGCGCAAAACCAGGCTTCCTGCCACAAGGTGCCCTGCACCGCAATCAGCTGACTGAGGCCGTAGTAAATCAAGTACAGCTGGATCAACAACGGTGTGCCACGAAAGAAGTAAATAAAGGCCCACGCCGGCCCTGAAACCACCGGGATCCGGCTGTTCCTGGCGACCCCAATAGGAATTGCAATGATCAGGCCGACCACCAGCGCCACAAACACCATCCAGACCGTGGTATAGAACCCTTCTAAATAGAGCTGCCAGCTCTCTGTCAGAATACTAAAATCCATCACCTTACCTCGTATGAATACTGAACTTGCGTTCGACCCACTTCAACACGGAGGTCGAGCATGAGGTAAACACCAGGAAAATTACCGCAACGCTCATATAAAACGTGAACGGCATCTGCGTGGTCCCAGCAGCTAACGCCCCTTTGCGCACCATGTCATCGAGGCCGATAATTGACACCAGCGCCGTGGTTTTCAACAGGACCAGCCAGTTGTTGCCAAAGCCTGGCAGTGCGTGGCGGATCATCTGCGGCAGCAAAATACGCCGGAAAGAGAGCACACTGCTCATCCCGTAAGCCTTTCCGGCCTCCAGCTCGCCTTTATCGACAGCCAAAATGGCCCCGCGGAAGGTCTCTGCCATATAGGCTCCGAAAATAAAGCCAATCGTCAGAATACCGGCCACAAACGGGCTGACTTCGACATAATCCGGTAGGTATTCGGTCCATTCATGATTGGGATCAGATGACGCGAAGAAATTGTTTAACCACTCATTAAGGTTATAGAGGCTGTCGTTCAGCAGCATCTGGCCACCGAAAAAAATCAACATCATCAGAACCAGATCCGGGATCCCGCGGATCACTGTGGTATAGACAGTGGCAATCGCCCGTGCCCAGCGGTAGGGTGAAAGTTTCGCCAGGGCGCCCAACATCCCCAGAATCATGGCCAGGGCCAGCGACAGCAAGGCAACCTGCAGAGTGATCCATGCCCCTTCCGCCAATGACCATTCATATCCTTTTAAGTCCAACAAAAGGTTGCTCCTTCATACTACAAAGGGAAGCGAGCCGGCTGGCTCAAACCGGGACCGGCAGCGCCGGCCCCCGCTTCTTTACATGAAAGGTATTACTCGCCGTACACATCGTAGGCAAAGTACTTGGCAGCAATTTTCTGGTACTCACCTTTTTCGCGTAGCGATTGGATGGCATCATCCAGCTTCTTGGTCAGGTCTTTATCCTGCTTGCGCACGGCAATGCCGAAGCCTTCACCAAACCACTGCGGATCTGTCAATGACGGACCGATAAACTCATAGCCTTCGCCGCCCGGCTTGTTCAGCAAGCCTTCCTGCAACGCCGATGCATCACCCAGCACAGTCGCAATCCGGCCGGCTTTCAGATCCAGGTAAGCATCATCAAATGAGCCATAACGGACGATCGACACCGAGTCACCGTAGTTGTCGGTCAGATACTTATCATGGGTCGTCGCACGCTGAACCCCGACTTTCACCCCTTTAAGGCCAGCTTTGGTAAAGTCAAGCTCGGTGCCTTTCTTGGCCACGAACTTGTTCGGGATCAGGGCGTATTTGCCGGTAAAATCGACTTTCTTCTTCCGCTCTTCGGTGATCGACATCGCGGCAATAATGGCATCGTACTTACGTGCCAACAATGACGGGATAATGCCGTCCCAATCCTGAGCGACGATTTTACATTTTGCCTGTAACTCTTTACACAGGGCGTTCGCCATGTCGACATCAAAGCCTTTCAGCTCACCGTTCGGCTCCGTCCAGCTAAACGGAGGATAAGCTCCTTCGATCCCGAAGCGAATCACTTTCCACTCTTTCGCCTGAACTGACGTTGCACCCAGTGCGGACACCACGGCCGCAGCCAAAATCCATTTTTTCATCTTCTACTCCTGTTGTGTTTACATCTGTCCGGCGATGTCCCCAAACACAGCCGATCAGAAATACTTGTCGATTGTAAAAATAAAGTTTAGTAAATCGACGAAATAAATTGTTGTAGTCGTTCTGATTCCGGGTTGGTAAATAACTTACTCGGACAGCCCTGCTCTTCAACCAGCCCCTGGTGCAGGAACATCACCTGATTCGAAACATCACGGGCAAAGGCCATTTCGTGTGTCACCACCAGCATGGTACGGCCTTCCTGGGCCAGATCCTGCATCACGCCAAGCACTTCCCCAACCAACTCCGGATCCAGCGCCGACGTTGGCTCATCGAACAGCATCACTTCCGGATCAACCGCCAACGCCCGGGCAATTGCCGCACGTTGCTGCTGACCACCGGACAAGTGGCCCGGATAATAATTTCGGCGCTCATACAAGCCGACTTTCTTTAAAATCGCTTCGGCCTTTTCGATTGCTTCGGCTCTCGGTACCCCCAGCACATGGATCGGTGCTTCTATCACATTGCCCAGCACCGTCATATGCGACCAGAGATTAAAGCCCTGAAAGACCATCGCCAGCCGGGAACGGATCCGCTGAACCTGTTTTTCATCCACCGGCAGGTATTCCCCGCGGCGGTTATTTTTCATTTTAATCAACTCGCCGTTCACCCAGATTTCACCTTGGGTCGGCGTTTCCAGTAAATTGATACAACGCAGAAACGTACTCTTGCCTGAACCGGAAGAGCCAATAATCGAGATGACATCACCGCGATGAGCAGTCAGCGAGATCCCCTTGAGGACCTCATTCTGACCAAAAGACTTATGCAGTTCCTTTACATCCAGCGCCACTACTTCAGCCATGCGCGCGAACTCCTGTTGCTCCATGAATCGGGACGTTTTGCTCGGAGCACTTCCTCTCAATGCCAGTCTTTCGTCAATCTGGCACGAAAGGCCTGGTCTAGAAGTTTTGTCTGTTTTCCGAGCACTTCATCGAAAGTATCACCACAAACCTCGATTGGCAACATTTTATTAACTTTTTACTCTGGGGAATCAGCAGTTAAATTCCATGCATATTTAATCACTTGGCGTGAGGTTACATCATTTGATCCGCAAAGTAACTTGCGGTAGGTTAAGGCGATAAAAGTTCTGCAGTACGAGCATTAGCGAACCTAGATATGTTTAGCGCCAATTTTTATCACTCTTTTTATCATTGGGCTCAACGGCTACTCTTTGCTATGACTCTGCTTTCCGGCGCTGTCTGCGCCGGTGAGCCAGCGCCGCAAAAACCCACTATTCTGACCCTGGTTCCGGAATATATTGAGCATGTCACTGCCAATTTTAATCCTTTTGCAAAATCTCCGATGCCCACCACGCATGAATTCATTTTCGAGCCTTTAGTCATCTTTAACTCTTTCCAGCACAACAAGCCGGTATACCGTCTGGCGACCGACTATCAGCTGGACGAGGATCTCAAAGGGATCACTTTCACCCTGCGTCAGGGCGTGCGCTGGTCAGATGGAAAACCATTCACCGCCGAAGACGTGGTATTTTCATTGTCATTGGTACAAAAATACCCAAATCTTGACTCACATGGCATAACTCAATGGGTTCACAGCGTACAGCAAGTGAACAACAATCAGGTCTATGTCAAACTCACCCAGCCCAACGCCCTCATTGCCTATTCCCTGGTTCTGAACCCCATTGTTCCGAAACACCAATGGGAGAGTGTCGAAAACCCAGCCACATTTCAGAACGCTCAACCTATCGGCACCGGCCCTTTTACGCAAATCTCTCAGTTGACCGAAGATGGCTACATCCAATGCCGCAATCCCCATTACTGGCAAGCCAAACAACTGCACGTTGATTGTCTGCGCTATCCCAAAATCACCAATAATGATGATTTTATAGCCCGGGTCGCCACGGGCGAGTTTGACTGGGCCGGATCATTTATTCCGGATATTGAACGGCACTACGCCTCCTACTCTCCGGACTACAACTACTGGCTACCGCCGGCCAGCACCATTAACCTGCTGTTTAATTTCAAGACAGCCAACCCGGAAATCCGGGCACTTTTTCAACAGCGCTCCTTTCGCCGCGCAATTTCCATGGCCGTCCAGCGCCAGTTGCTGATTGATATTGCCGCCTTCGGTCAGGGCGTTCCCTCGGAGTTTGCCTCCGGCATGAGCCAGCGCTTTGAGCACTGGGCCGATCCGGTGACCAAAGAAAAGTACCGTCCTTACATGACCTATAACCCGGCTCTGGCGCGTGAGCGACTCGATACGCTCGGCGTGCATGACCATGATCAGGACGGTTGGCGCGAGCTCTCTTCCGGTCAGCCACTTTCCCTGACCATCCTGACCCCGAAGGGCTGGTCAGATTTCAATACCACCGCCCTGTTATTGACAGAAATGCTGGCAGATATCGGTATTCAGGCACAAACCCTGCAGGTCGAGTTTTACCAGTTTGCCGAGCGGATGGCACAAGCCGACTACACACTGGCCCTCACCAATTACCCGGACGGGTTAACCCCATTCAACTACTTTAAACTTGGCTTTGACAGCGCCTATCAGGCCCCGCAATACCCGCGCTATGCCATGCATTTTTATCGCGACCCGCGCATTGACACCCTGCTGGAGCAGTTTCCAACAGCAGCAACTGCGCACCAGCGACTGTCGATTATTCGCGACCTCGACCGCCTGGTCGCAAGTCAGCAAATCACCGTCCCGCTGTATAACACAGTCCAGTTCTATCAATACAATACCCAGCGCTTCACCGGCTGGTTCGACGAGGACAATCCAGTCGCCAACCCGGTAGTCTGGCCGCAAAACCCGGAGCGCTTACTCCATGTACTGGCCTTGCGCCCCAAGCTGCCATAAAACAATCCGGTTCATCCAGTCGTAAGCCCCGTCACTGCCGCAACATCCGGCACTTGGGTTCAGCACACAGAATTCGGTATACTGCGCGCCACTCACACAGCTGACGAGATCGAACATGCAAACATTTATTCCCGGAAAAGACGCCGCGTTGGAAGAGTCCATCGCGCGCTTCCAGTCCAAACTTCAAGCGCTGGGGTTCAATATCGAAGAAGCCTCTTGGTTAAACCCGGTGCCGAATGTCTGGTCGGTGCATATCCGGGATGTCGATGCCCCAATGAACTTCACCAACGGCAAAGGCGCAACCAAGAAAGCAGCCCTGGCTTCAGCCCTGGGTGAGTACTTCGAGCGGCTGGCGACCAACTACTTCTATGCGGACTACTACCTGGGCCAGGACATCGCCAACAGCGCGTTCGTCCATTACCCGAATGAAAAGTGGTTCCCTGTCGATCTGGAAGAAAACCTGCCGCCGGAAGATATCCTTGATGAACGCCTGACCCAGTTCTATGATCCGACGCTGGAGCTGCTGGGCACCGATCTGATCGATCTGCAGTCAAGCAACCTGGAACGTGGGATCTGCGCGCTGCCATTTGAGCGCCAGAGCGATCAGGCCACCATCTATATTCCGATGAACATCATCGGCAACCTGTATGTCTCCAATGGCATGTCCGCCGGCAATACCAAGACCGAAGCCCGTACCCAGGGCCTGTCCGAAGTGTTCGAGCGCAAGATCAAGAACCGCATCATCGCCGAACATATCAGCCTACCGGAAATCCCGGCCGGCGTGATTGAGCGCTATCCGGGGATCAAAGCCTCCATTGATGCGCTCGAAGCGGAAGGCTTCCCTATCTATTGTTATGATGCCTCGCTGGGCGGCAAATACCCGGTGATCTGCGTGGTGCTGTTCAACCCGCAGAACAATACCAGCTTTGCTTCATTCGGTGCCCACCCGCGCTTTGAAGTGGCCTTCGAGCGGACCGTCACCGAGCTGCTGCAAGGCCGGAGCCTTAAAGATCTCGACGTGTTCCCGGAACCGTCTTTCGACAAGGATGAAGTCAGTGATCACCACAACCTGGAAACCCACTTCATCGACTCTTCCGGCCTGATTTCCTGGGATCTGTTCAAAGCAGATGCTGACTTTGACTTTGTCAACTGGAACTTCAGCGGCACATCAGAAGAAGAATTCAACCACCTGCTGGCCATTTTGCATGAAGAAGGGACCGATGCTTACATCGCCGACTACGACCACCTGGGGGTCGACTGCTGCCGGATCATCGTGCCGGGCTGGTCTGAGATCTATCCGGTCGAAGAGCTGATCGAAGCCAACAACAACGTTGCCCTCGAGCTGCGCGAAACCCTGCTGGCACTGCCGGCGATGGAGCTGGAAGCCGAGCAGTACGCCGAGCTGTACCACATTCTCGAAGAAGAAGGCTTTGATGATTTCAACCGCCTGTACGAAATTGTCGGCCTGGTGCCGCAGGCCGGCGATGCCTGGCAGACCCTGCGCATCGGCGAACTAAAATGCCTGCTGGCACTGGCCGGCGGCGATCTGGAGCTGGCCCTGGAGCAGGCCAACTGGTGTGTCGACTACAACGTCTCCACCTACAGCGCCGAGCGTGCCCGTTTCTTCCGCTGCCTGGTCTCCAGCCTCAAGCTGGCGCTGGACGATGACCGCGATCCGGCCCAGTACAAAGCGACCTTCGAGCGGATGTTCGGCGCCGACACCGTCGCGGCGGCCTGGGGCTCCATTGAAGGCACCACCCGCTTCTACGGCCTGACTGCCGGCGATTTGAGTCTGAGCCAATTCCCGGCACACCAAAAATTGCTGGCCTCTTACCATAAGCTGCAAGCAGCGAAACAGGCTGCAATGAAGTAATTTTATTACAAAACGCCACAAGCATCCGTCCAATGCCAACCCCACCGGGTTGGCATTTTTTGTCCCAATTATCCCGCCATATCCAAAAAACTGAAATAAAACCTTCGCTTTCAATAGGTTGCACGGAAAAAACGAGCTACAGGATAAAACTCATTGAAAACAATTAAATACGCTAAATTTCCCTATTGCCTCGCGCATACAACATAACACTTTTTCACCACTGCTGTTCACATCCGGACATATCTGATCATCACTCTCAATTTTTTTTGAATTCCCTCCTCGTTTTTTTGAAAGCGACTGATCGAGATCAATTCCCGTCATGACCCCGGGCGGTACACTCCAGTTAAAAATTAGTGAAAGATAATTACAAAACACACAGCCCCCGGCACACATCAGCCGACGCGGCCATCAAAACACTAAATACAAGAATTATTATTACCTGTAGACGAGGCACTTATGTCATCTGAAGAAAGAAGTTACCAGGAGCTCCACCGCCCTGCCTCTGACTTCTCAAGTCGCTCAGACTATCTGGATCATGAGCTGAAAATCATGAAGCCGCGCCGGTTTGGTCTGAACCTGCCCGGCCGTGATTTCCGCTTTGAGCTGGAAGATCTGGTGCCGGCTCTGGCCGGTACCATCGGCATTATCGCAATGTACTCTGCGGTCATGATGTCGTGGGCCGATGGTCTGACCCAGGCGTGGGATCACATTAATCTGGGCAAAGAGTTTGCGATTGAAGTCGCCCGGGTCGAAATGCTGCTGCCGGCGCTGTTGTTCTGTGTCCTGGCATCCGGGTTTATCAACCCGCGGGCCAACCTGGCCGGAAACCACGGTCCGATGATCCCGCTGATTGGCTCCATTGCCCTGGCTGGTGCGCACCCGCTGGCACTGGCAATTCTGCTGGGTGTCTTCGGCCTGCTACTGAGCTACTTCAAAGGGGGCTCGAAACTGGTCAACCTGACTTCGGAAGGCACCGCCGGTGGCCTGCTGATTTTCCTCGGCTTTACCGGCACCATGAGCCAGATTGGCTCAATCCAGACCTGGGCAACCGGGCTGCAGTCTGCGGATGTTGCTGCGGGCAGTATGGGTTATGTGGGCCTGATTGTACTGGCTGTCAACATTGTCCTGTATGCCTACCTGGCTCGGATCAACAAGCGCTGGCTGGCAATCCCGGCTTGTGCCATCACCGGCCTGCTGGTTGCCCTGGTGCTGGGTGCCGGGTTTGATCTGAAATTTGAAACCGAGATGGGTCTGCCGAATTTGAACCCTGTGTACTGGTGGGGCAGCACAGAAGAAGGCTGGATGCTGGGGCTGCCAACTATTGAGCATTTTATAGCCTCTCTACCCTTTGCTATTCTAGCGGTTGCAATGTGGTCTCCGGACTTTCTGGGCCACCGGATCTTCCAGGAGCTGAACTACCCGAGAGGAACTGAGAAAGTGCTGATGGATGTCGATGACACCATGACCATGTGTTCTGTTCGCCAGATGGTCGGCACAGCACTGGGCGGCGGGAACATCACGTCTTCCTGGGGAACTTACATGATCCCGGCAGCGATTGCCAAACGTCCGATCCCTGCGGGTGCGATTGTGCTGGGCGTCCTGGTGATGTTCATCGCTATCCTGGGCTTCCCGATGGATGTGGCGGTCTGGCCACCGGTGATGCGTGTTGCACTGTTGGTTGGGGTATTCCTGCCGCTGCTGGAAGCCGGCGTACAAATGGTGAAAGAAACCAAGGACTCGCAGTCTGCCGGGATCTGTATCTTTGCCTCAGCCGTGGTGAACCCGGTCCTGGCCTGGGCGCTGACCATGCTGCTGGACAACAACGGTCTGATTGGCGACAAAGCGCGGGCGGCGAAACTGTCGTTCACCGATAAAGTGGTGATTCCGGGTGGGGTTCTGATCATCTGCCTGATTGCCATGCTGGCGGTCGGCATGCTGGAGAGCCGATACGGGATTCCTGCGCTTCTGTAAGCGCAACTGAAACGCGGCGGGCAGTGCCAAGCACCGCCCGCCATATCAAACTCGGTATTAGTATGAATACGAATAATCGCGTCACGAAATCGTAGCAAAACCTGGCTCGATTATCCGTATTATTGTTAATAAAGTGTACTGTTCGCCATCCGGCGGTCGTTCGCTCAACAGCGTTAACGCAGTACGTGTTTTTTCTACTAATAAGGTAGGTATGTCATGGCAGAGCAATTTGCTAAAGCTTGGGAAGGTTTCACAGCTGGTGATTGGCAGAACGAAGTCAACGTACGTGACTTCATTCAGAAAAACTACGCCCCGTATGAAGGCGACGAGTCTTTCCTGGTTTCTGAAGGTACTGAGGCGACGAAATCACTTTGGGCTCAGGTCATGGAAGGCATCAAGCAGGAAAACGCTACCCACGCCCCTGTTGACTTCGACACTTCTGTGATCTCTACCATCACTGCACATGATGCGGGTTACATCAACCAAGATCTTGAGACTATCGTCGGTCTGCAGACCGAAGCGCCACTGAAACGTGCGATCATCCCGAACGGCGGTATCCGCATGGTCGAAGGTTCGTGCAAAGTGTACGGCCGTGAGCTGGATCCAACGGTGAAGAAAATCTTCACCGAGTACCGTAAAACCCACAACCAGGGTGTGTTCGATATCTATACCCCGGATATCATGAAGTGCCGTAAGTCTGGTGTACTGACGGGTCTGCCGGATGCCTACGGCCGTGGTCGTATCATCGGTGACTACCGCCGTGTGGCCCTGTACGGGATTGACTTCCTGATGAAAGACAAGTTCGCTCAGTTCACGTCTCTGCAAGAGCGTTTCGAGAACGGCGAAGATCTACAGGCAACCATGCAGCTGCGTGAAGAAATCGCTGAGCAGCACCGTGCGCTGGGTCAAATCAAAGAAATGGCTGCGAAGTACGGTTTCGACATTTCTCGTCCGGCTGAAACCGCACAAGAAGCAATTCAGTGGACTTACTTCGGTTACCTGGCTGCAGTGAAGTCTCAGAACGGCGCTGCGATGTCGCTGGGTCGTACATCTACGTTCCTGGATGTCTACATCCAGCGTGATATCGAAGCCGGAAAGATCACCGAAGAGCAAGCTCAGGAACTGATCGACCACTTCGTGATGAAGCTGCGTATGGTTCGCTTCCTGCGTACCCCTGAGTACGATGAGCTGTTCTCTGGCGACCCAATCTGGGCAACCGAATCTATGGGCGGTATGGGTCTGGACGGTCGTACACTGGTCACGCGTACCAACTTCCGTTTCCTGAACAGCCTGTACACCATGGGCCCATCACCAGAGCCGAACATCACCGTGCTGTGGTCTGAGCAACTGCCTGAAGGCTTCAAGAAGTTCTGTGCCAAAGTCTCGATTGATACCTCTTCAATCCAGTACGAAAACGACGATCTGATGCGCCCGGACATGAACTCGGATGACTACGCGATCGCGTGTTGTGTCTCGCCAATGATTGTCGGTAAGCAAATGCAGTTCTTCGGTGCCCGTGCGAACCTGGCGAAAACCATGCTGTACACCATCAACGGTGGTGTGGATGAGAAGCTGAAGATCCAGGTCGGTCCGGAAATGGAAAAAATCACCGACGAAGTGCTGAACTATGACGATCTGATGGCGCGTATGGATCACTTCATGGACTGGCTGGCCAAGCAGTACGTCACCGCCCTGAACAGCATCCACTTCATGCATGACAAGTACAGCTACGAAGCCTCACTGATGGCGCTGCACGACCGTGATGTGAAGCGCACCATGGCTTGTGGTATTGCCGGCCTGTCTGTTGCTGCGGACTCCCTGTCTGCGATTAAATACGCAACCGTGAAGCCAATTCGTGACGAAGACGGCATCGCGATCGATTTCGAAATCGAAGGTGATTATCCGAAGTTCGGTAACAACGATGCACGGGTTGATGATATCGCTTGTGAGCTGGTCACAACCTTCATGAACAAGATCCGTAAGCTGAAGACTTACCGTGATGCGGAGCCAACACAGTCGATTCTGACCATCACCTCAAACGTGGTTTATGGTAAGAAGACAGGGACAACGCCGGATGGCCGTAAAGCAGGTGCGCCATTTGCGCCGGGGGCCAACCCAATGCACGGTCGTGACGAGAAAGGCGCCGTTGCCTCGCTGACTTCAGTCGGTAAGCTGCCGTTCGCCGATGCAAAAGACGGGATCTCTTACACCTTCTCTATCGTGCCAAACGCACTGGGTAAAGATGTAGATACCCAGAAAGCAAACCTGGCCGGCCTGATGGATGGTTACTTCCACCACGAGGCAGGAATTGAAGGCGGTCAGCACCTGAA
Organism: Photobacterium atrarenae; assembly: GCF_024380015.1. NCBI lineage: Bacteria > Pseudomonadati > Pseudomonadota > Gammaproteobacteria > Vibrionales > Vibrionaceae > Photobacterium > Photobacterium atrarenae. The sequence goes on along the minus strand of NZ_CP101508.1, from coordinate 763,213 downwards.
CGTCAACGTCCTGAACCGTGAAACCCTGGAAGATGCCGTCAAGCACCCAGAGAAGTACCCACAGCTGACAATTCGTGTTTCCGGATACGCCGTTCGCTTTAACTCTCTGACGGCCGAGCAGCAGAAAGACGTGATTGCACGGACCTTTACTGAGTCGCTGTAAGGCTCAGTTCAGCCCCACCACTCGGGGAGATCACTGGCCGCATTACCGCGGCCAGAGCTAAACAACGAGAGAAACCAAAGCCGGTCTTGCGACCGGCTTTTCTTTTGCTGCATTCTTTTGCTGCAATAGTCACGCGGCAGAAATCAAACCTTAAAGTGCTGCAACTTGTGCGCCAACTCTTCCGAGGCTTCGGCCAGACTCTGGCTTTGATCGGCCAGGTGCTGCGCAGCGGCGTTGACCTCATTGGCCGAGAGATGAATACTGCTGACGTTGCGGTTAATATCTTCCGACACCGTCCCCTGCTGCTCGGCCGCTGCCGCAATCTGCGCCACCCGATCATTCGACTGATATAGCTCTTCGACCATATTCTGCAACTGCAGCTGGGTATCCTGAGCATTTTCAACACTGCTGCGACTGCTCTCATGGCTGGCTTTCATCGCCGTTGCCGTTTCGAACGCGCCGCGGGTCAGGGCATCGACCGTGGTTTGGATCTCTTCCGTGGAAGACTGGGTGCGCTGCGCCAGGCTCCGTACTTCATCAGCGACCACCGCAAACCCACGTCCCTGCTCACCGGCGCGGGCCGCTTCAATCGCCGCGTTGAGGGCCAGCAGATTGGTTTGTTCGGAAATGCCCCGGATCACATCCGCCATTTCGCTGATCTGGGTGACCCCTTGTTTCAGTGCCTCCACCCGCTGATCAGCCTCAGCCACTTGCTCAGCCACCTGACGGATATGACGGGTGGTCTCTTCCAGCTTATCATTACTGACCGTGGCTTTGTCGGAGATCCCGTTGGTCATCAGCGCTGTCTGATCCGCATTATTGGCAACATCGGCCACCGTTGCCGTCATTTCATTCATCGCAGTGGCCAATTGCTCCAGTTGGATATGCTGCGACTGGATACTGTGCGCACTTTCCTCACTGGCCGAAGCAATCGTGCTGGCCATCTGCGACGAGTGCATCGCCGACTCGTGGGCAACTTTGAGGGCCTGGCGGATACTGCCAATCGAGGTATCCATGCGCCGCGCCAGCTTGCCGATTTCATCCTTGCGCACTTCATCACAGCTGATGCGTAAGTCACCGCTGGCGATGGCATCAAACTTCTCCACCAGCGCCTCCAGCGGTTCGGAAATATTTTTACTGATCACATAGCCGATCGTCATCAGAATTGCCGTCGCGATCAGCGCAATCACCCCGGACTTCAGTGCGCTCGCCTTGAAGTCATCTTCGATATCCTTGACATGCACCCCGGTACCGACAATCCACCCCCAGGCCGGGAAACGCTGCACGTAGGAGACTTTCGGTTCAATGTTCCCTTTCGGGGAGCGCCAGCTGTAATCCAGATATCCGGCACCGGATTGCGCCGACACCGTGACCATCTCCTGCCAGTGCTGCTTACCGCCGGCGTCGGTGAGTCCACGCGCAGAGCTGCCGTTCAGGTCCGGCTTGAGGGGATGATTGACAATCTCCATCTCCGGCGTCATCACCCAAAAGTAATTGGTGGTGTCATAACGCACCGCATTGATCATCGCGATCGCTTGTTGCTGCGCCCGCTCACGACCCAGGGTGCTCTGCTGCGACGCATAGTAGTCCAGAATATCAACGGCCAGCTCAACCTGACTTTTCAAGGACGCTTTCCGCTCGAAATACGCTACCTTTTTCTGCTCCAGCACATCATGAATACTGACACTGACGAGTAGAACAATGGCGCTGACCACCAAGGCAATCAACTTATGCTTGACGGTCAAATTACTTAAACTGAACATACATCTCCTTTTGTTATTATCGCTTTTATTTTCTGTCCCAAAACAGCCAGGCCGGCACCAAGGTCAATCCCGTATAACCTCATGTGTAATGCCAACTGATATCACACTAAAATCATAAGCGCTTTGCGCATATTTTGATGAGATTTATGCCGCAATTTGCCAATCAGATGTAATGATTTAGTAGTAGGGATGCATTATTTTCGATGCATTTGGTTACAGAAGTGAAAAAGCTCAATAACAAGCGGAAACCCCGGTTAACTTCCGCTCCGGGTCGACACCAATCGCCCATACTTAAAGCAACAGAAAGTGTATTAACCTTACATTTCCAACGTACTTTTCGCTATTTTAGTCCACCAATTTGTAATAAAATAACACCCAAACACATCCCCTGTGGAGAAGCGTCACCATGTCAGTAAAAGGCCGTATTCACTCTTTCGAATCCTGCGGTACCGTGGATGGACCCGGTATCCGTTTCATCGTGTTTATGCAAGGATGTCTGATGCGGTGTCAGTATTGCCATAACCGAGACACCTGGGATCTGCACGGCGGTCGTGAAGTCAGCGTTGAAGAAATCATGAAAGAAGCGGTGACCTACCGCCACTTTATGAATGCCTCCGGTGGCGGGGTGACCGCATCCGGTGGAGAAGCCATGCTACAGCCGGAATTTGTCCGCGACTTTTTCCGCGCAGCCAAGGCGGAAGGGATCCATACCTGCCTCGATACCAACGGCTATGTACGTAAACACACCGAAGTGATCGATGAAGTGCTGGATAACACGGATCTGGTGATGCTGGATCTCAAGCAACTGGATGACAGTATCCACCATGAGCTGGTCGGGGTCCCGAATAAACGAGTGCTGGATTTTGCCCGTTACCTGCACCAGCGCGGACAAAAAACCTGGATCCGCTATGTCGTGGTGCCCGGCTATACCGATGACGAGCGCTCTGCCCACCTGTTAGGCGAGTTCATTCGGGATATGGACAATATCGAGAAAATCGAGCTACTGCCTTATCACCAGCTGGGCGTCCACAAGTGGGAAGCGCTGGGATTTGACTATCCGCTGGCCGGCGTCAAGCCACCCAGCAAAGAGACCATGGAAAGCATCAAATCTATTCTGGCGAACTATGGCCATCATGTGATGTACTGATCCCGTTCAGGTGGCCGGGCCTTATACTGCGGCCACCCTACTTTCCTGCTCGTCGATCCCCTCGACACGACTGACGTTATGTCCCCGCCCACAATATGCATCAGATATTATATAGATGCGTATCAATGATCATGATGATAAAAAAACCACTGACTAACTGAACTAAATAGATAATTTAAGACATCAATGGCTTTCAATTAGTTCTAAAGGGCAAAAGTAGACACGAAAAGTCGATAAAATGGCGAGCTGTCGTATCTAAATTGTAAAATTGGTGACATTTGCACCAGATATTAACAATGGCGCATATCGATAATTTTTCTTGCCGCTATCAACTTTCCTGATATAGAAGGATTAAGCCAGCTGCCAACAGGCGGTTCACATCTCCATCTTCCGATCTTTCATCATCCGCACCGCCTCACGGCGAATACAGTCGCGCAACGGGTTCTCAATCGAATCGGCACGCCAGATAAACGACAGGGTCCGCTGCATATTCAGCTCCGGGACTTTGAGCGCCGCCAACTCTCCCCGCTCAATGTGCTGTACTACGTCCAAATATGGCAGGCAGCTCAGGTACGGGCCATTTTTCACCAGGCTGCGCAGGACAGAGATATGCTCGTACTCACGCCAGACATCCAGATCATCAATCACCCCGTGCAGTGCGCTCTCAAAACTCTTGCGGGTTCCGGCGCCCTGCTCCCGCAGCACCCACTTGGCCTGCTCCAGTTGCGCCAGACTAACGGTTTCCATCTTGGCATAAGGGTGATGCGGGGCGGCAATGATCACCAGGTGGTCATGACACCAGACCTCCTGCACCAGGCGGCTATCGTCACATCGGCCCTCGATGATCCCCAGGTCGCACTCAAAGTTACGGACCCGGTTAATCACCTTTTGGGCATTACTAACCATCAACTGGATCCGCAGTTCAGGAAAGTCTTTATCAATAATACTGATAAGTTCCGGCAACAGATGTTCAGCCACGGTCTGGCTGGCGGCAACATTGATCTCCCCGCTGACCAAGTGCTGATCGTAAAACCCCAGCTCAATCTGCTGGGCATCAAACAACAGCTGCTTGGCACGGGGTCTGAGCCACGCGCCCCAGTAGGTCATGGTCATTTGCTTTCCCTGACGTTCAAACAGCGGACGGCCCAGCAGCCGCTCCAACTGAGACAGGGCCATACTGGCCGCAGACTGGGTGATCGCCAGGTTTTCCGCGGCCTTGGAGACACTGCGTGTCCTGGCCACCTCGTCAAAAACCGCTAACTGTTTCAGTGAATAACGCATCATTTCACTCCCGATAATGCAATCCATTTCCTATCTGCACAGAGTATCAATGTTTTGAATGTGGGTTAAAGAAATTATCAATTTTACTCACACTTTTTTGTCCCTTTATCCTAACAGTCAGTTATTCGTCACAAGGAGGAAAAAGTGGCAATTTCAATATCCTATCTACAAATCAACACTGACGGGCTCGTCAGGACGGCGGGAGGACTGGCTTATGGCTTCGGCAATGCCTTCCACTCCCGGTGACTTCAACCCCAAGGAGATGATGAAACAAGCGGAGATCTATGCGGTGGGAAAAACCGCCAAACCGACCCGAACCACGGTCGCTCTGGCAGTCACTGCCGGCGTGTTCATCGGCCTGGCCTTCGTGTTTTACCTCACCGTCACCACCGGCGGCAGCCACCTGAGCTGGGGGCTGAACCGGCTACTCGGCGGTCTGGCGTTCAGCCTGGGTCTGATCCTGGTGGTGATCTGCGGCGGCGAGCTGTTCACCAGTACCGTGCTCTCAGCAATTGCCTGTGCCAACCGACAGATCACCCCACGGCGGATGATCGCCACCTGGAGCAAGGTCTATGCGGGGAACTTCCTCGGCGCGATGCTGTTGCTAGTGCTGGTCATGATGGCCGGCCTGTATCAGCTTGACGGCGGTCAGTGGGGGCTCAATGCGCTCAATGTTGCCCAGCACAAACTGCACCACCAACCGCTGCAGGCATTTGCGCTGGGGGTACTGTGTAACATGCTGGTCTGCCTGGCGGTGTGGATGACCTTTTGCTCAGCCAACATGATGACCAAGATGGCAATGCTGATCCTACCCGTTGCGATGTTTGTCAGCACCGGCTTTGAACACAGCGTCGCCAATATGTTCATGGTACCGCTCGGGATCACCATCCAGCACCTGGCCCCGGCCTCCTTCTGGGTGGAGCTGGGCGCCGATCCGAGCCAGTATGCCGATCTCACCATCAGCAATTTCGTCTTTGCCAACCTGATCCCGGTCACCCTGGGCAATATCGTCGGCGGCGGGGTGCTGGTCGGGCTTGGCTACTGGACGATTTACCGCGCGCCGCTCCAGGCTTTGCCGGGCGCCACCCTGATTCAACCTGACTTTTCAAACCAATCAACACGGAATATGGATAATACTATGCTGCAGGACAACTTACTTGTGAACGACTTCATGCGCCCGGCCGATGTCACGCTGCAACCGGGTATGCCAGTTGCCGAGGCGCTGGATCAGTTGCTGGCGGCGCAATTAACCGGTGCCCCGGTGCTGACCCAGGATCAACGCCTGGTGGGCTACTTCTCCCTGCACGACAGCTTGGTCGACCTCTGGCTCAACGACTACATGCCGGATCCGGAGCGCAAGGTCCAGGACTTGATGAAACATGAGATCCAAACCGTCAGCCCGGACAACGCTATTGTGGAAATCGCCGAGTATATGAGTATTGATAAGAATATTCTCTACCCGGTCTCCAGCGGCGGCATTGCCACCCAGCTCACCACCCAGTCCCTGAGTGAGCGTGCCCGCACCATGGTGATCACCCGGCCGCACCAGTTCCCGGTCGTCGTTGACGACAAACTGGTCGGTATCATCAGCCGCCAAGATGTAATGCGGGCCCTGCGCCCGGTCTATGGCCAGATGGTCGCCGTCACCGAGCTTGAAAATGACGCCCGTCATTCGGATAACACCTCAGATGATCGCGCCGAGCTGGCATGAACTCCAGCCTTCATGGCACTCGGCCTCGATGAAAACGACAATATCACCGACCTGAGCTAAAACGGATACTTGCGATAAAGGACCCCAAAGAGCGCCCAAGGCGCTCTTTGGGATTTCTGTTTCGCGAGAAGAGTCTGATGAGCGTAGTGAAGAAGGTTATTTTTTATGATTAAACGGATCTAAATAATCGCGATCGGCAAAGGTTCTGACCCACTCGGGTTTGTAGACCACCAGCAAGGTCGTTGCCATCCCGTTCAGCAAGGCTTCGGGGAACAGCAACAGCGGAAGCAGCGACAGATAATTGTCCATGATATAAGCCCAGCTGTACGTCCCGCTCCAGAACATCCAGCCACTGGTCAGCAGCAGGTGCACGATCATAGTCAGCGCGCCGTTGAGAAAGGCAGCAACAAAGATATAGACAAACAGGTGCCGGGTCAGAAAACGGTAGCTGAGCCAAAACACCGCAAAGCTGAACATCGCCGGTAGCATCACGCCCGTAAGGGCATAAAGGCCGATATCCGGCCAGGCCACGAAGCCCAGCGCCGCCATCAGCAAAGTCGCCGCCGACCCAATCAAGGTGGCAATCTGCCAGCCGTGAGACAACGCCAGCACCGTCAGGGCAAGAAAATGCACCTGCAGCCCATCGGCGATCCCGGCCCGCAGTCCCCACAACATAAACAGGATCACTATGCTCGCCATCACCAGATGCTGGTAGTCCTTCTCATAGCGAAACTTGGGCCAGAATTCGCGGGGAAAACTGAGCAGTATCACAGCCAACCACACCACATAACCGGCAACCTGTAACCATGTCATCCGTGTCTACATCCTTGCAGCAAGTTAAGAGCTGAAGTATATCAGTACGTTATCAATTCATTAACCCTGTTTTTGGCAAGCTCTCCCAAGACCGCGAAAAGCCGGGCTTCCAGCCGCGGCCTGATCCGCTGCGAAGCCTGACTGGGCAAGCTTTCGTCGGTCATTTATATTTCACGGAAAATCACCTTCAAGCCGTCGTCAGATCAATTTTTTTTACCCGCAACCTGCTAATCTCAATCCCAGCTCAATAGATAATGAAAGGCCTACCACTATGGAAATGACCAACGCGCAACGTCTTATTCTTTCAAATCAGTACAATCTGATGGCGCAAATGGATCCGGAAAATGCCGCCAAGTACCGCCGCCTGCAAACGATTGTCGAGCGCGGCTACGGGCTGCAGATGCGTGAGCTGAACAAAGACTTTGGCTGCCTGTCTGAAGAAGAATGCCGCCAGGTGATTGACGCGATGGAATTGCATCACGCACTACAGGAATCCTACAAGATGCTTGATGCGGACAAGCAAGTCGATGTCGAACCGCGCCGCTTGCAGTTCCTGGGCTTCGATGCGGCCACCGAGTCGCAGTTGGTCCACTATGTTCGTTTCCTGACCGAAGAAGAAGGACTGTATCCACAATTCGAAAAAGCCGAGCACAACTTCAACAGCCAGGTTCCAATGCAGGACAAATACCAACGCATGCTACAAACCTGGCGCAACTGCCCGCGCCAATACCACCTGTCCGCCACAGAGATACAGCAAATCGTCAATGCCTGACGGCCCGGGCGGCACAGCATCTGAATCAAAACCGGGGCAATGGCTCCGGTTTTCGTTTTCCAGCCCCACAACCGGGCACCATTTGTGATTCCTTTCGCCCAGTTTCCTGCGATAAACTAGGTAGGTCTGACCGGAATATGTGATCTTCAACCAAGTTTCATTTCCTGCGAGTCAATATTGACTCAACATAACACCCCCAACCCAACAAAATAGCTAACAGCATAGAAGTTCATCGAACAATTTTTATTTCTATCAGCACTTCGGAGTAAGCTTGCAGTCCGAACCTTTCGAGCCCAAATCGTTGCAGGAAGCCATGAGCCGAACCCCACTCGCAATGCCGTGTACTCTTCGCTTCGCCCCTGCCGAACCGGTATCCGCCGAGTCAGGGCTGCTGCCGGGTGCCAGTGAGACGTTGCCATGCTGATCCGTAATACCATCGGCAACCGGCTGATTGCCGCCATAGCGTTTATGTCCTTTCTGACCATCAGTGTCAGTATCATCGCCGTGATCAACTGGAATACCTTAGATACCCAGATCAAAGCCATTGTCGATAAAAACCTACCGGCACTGTGGACCAGTTACCGGCTTGAGCGCAACACCGCCGGGTTACAGGCATCACTCAATGCCCTGAGCAACAACCAGGATCCGGTGCACCACAATAAACTCAAGCAGGAAATCAGCGAAAAGCTGGAACGGATCAGTACCGCGATCAACGAAACTGCCGATCTCGACCACTACCAGGCCATTAAAGCCGAACACGAAACCCTGCTTGGAGACATCGCGGTCTATACCGACCTACTCTACGAGCGAAACGCCCATCGTTATGCCGTCAGCCAAACCGAAAAGACCCTCAAATGGCTGCACAAGGATCTGGTCGACGAACTGGCCCCCCTGCGCCAGGAGGTTGAATGGCAACTGACCAGCGTGGTGCCCAATGCCCTGGGGCCGGAAGCGATCCGGGAAACCATGACGGAATTCTCCTACATCCAGTCCATTACCGTTAAGGAAAGCGAGCTGTTTTTACTGGTTCAGGAAATCATGCAGCAGCGACATACCTTGGATCTAGGCCAGGCTTTTTACTATATCGGTAATAAAGTCAAAGAGATTAATGCGATCAGCCAAAACCTCGATCATTACACCGCTACCACAGCTTACCACCAGCTTCTCAAAGAAATTATCACTCTGGTGGCACCGGCCGGGGTACTGGAAACACAACTGCGTCAGGATATCGAACTCCACACCAACATCGCGCGCTATCAGGAACGGATCCAAACCCGGTTATCCAGCCAGGAAGATCTGATCCAACAAATGGTGGAGCAGGAGAACCACGACCTGCATCAGCTGAATGAACAGGCGCACCGGACCATCACCATCAGCAACCTGATCCTGTTTGGCACCATGCTGCTGTCCGTTTGCCTGTCGGTGATCTTGTCAATCCACTTGGTCGGGCGTGGCATCGTCAAGCGATTAAACTTACTGTCCCAGGATCTCTACGCCGTCGCCAACGGCCAGCTCGATACTCAGGTGCAGGTCTCCGGCAAGGATGAGATCGGTATGCTGGGCGATAACCTGCGTCTCTTCTGCCACCAGATGCAACAAATGCAGCAAAGCAATGCCCTCAACCTGATCAACAACACCCAGGCCAGTATCATCACCTGTAACCTGCAGGGGCTGGTAGAGTCGGTGAACCCCAGTGCCCAGCTGCTGTTCCACTACAACAATACCTCAACGCAGCAGACCTTATGGAGCTTGTTCAGCGACAGCATGCAACAGCGCCTCCAGACCCTGTTTGCCCTCGGCAGTCCGTTGCTCAATAACGGCGCATGCAGCCTGACCCTCAAACACGATCATCATTCGGGCAAAATGCTGTATCTGCGCCTTGATTTTCGCTTGTTCCGCCAGGGCAACAGCGACAAAGTGATCATCACCATGACCGATATTACCGAGCAGGAAAATGCCGCACGATGGCTGGAAAACATGGTCCGTGACAAAACCCAGTCGCTGCTCAACCGCAACCGCCAGCTCAACGCCGAAATCGACGATCGCAAACGAATTGAAGCCGATCTGCGTGCAACCCAGGATGAACTGATCCAGGCCGCAAAAATGGCTGTTGTGGGCCAAACCATGACCTCGCTGGCCCATGAGCTGAACCAGCCCCTGAGCGCTATTTCAACCCATGTCTTCGCCACCCGGGTGGCGCTGGAAAAAGGTCGCTCGGAGCAACTGCCGGTCAGCCTGGATAAAATCGACAGCCTCACCTCACGCATGGGACGGATCATTGCCAGCCTGCGCAACTTTGCCAAGAAGCAATCGGCCAACAGTCCGCTCGTTCCAGTCAACCTCCAGGACGCGCTGCAACAAGCGATGCTGATCGTCGAAAGTCGGGCCAAAGTGCAAAAAACCGCCATCGTTAGCGAGCTCGACCCGCACCTGATGGTGCTTGCTGATCAGGTTCAGCTGGAGCAGGTTCTGGTCAACCTGCTGGTCAACAGCTGTGATGCCGTAGCGGCCGGGGCCGAACGCACCATTACAGTCTGCACCCTCCCCAACCAGGGACGGCAACTGCGGCTGGCCGTCAGTGACAGCGGCAGTGGGTTCAATGCCGAAATTATTGAACAACTTTTTGTACCTTTTACCACTACAAAAGACGTCGGGCTCGGTCTCGGCCTGAGCATCTGTCGTTCAATTCTGGACCGCCTGGAAGGGGATATCTACCTCGCCTCGAACCTTCATGGCGGCGCACTGGTCGTGTTGGAGTTAAACTGCTATGACGATTAATAACGATATTGAAGTACTGATCATCGATGACGATCAAGATGTCGTTGATGCCTACCAACATCTGCTGGAAGTGTCCGGCTACAAAACCTGCGCCATCACTGACCCGTCCCGGGTCCTGGATTTACTGGACCGAAACTGGCCGGGGGTGATTGTGACCGATATGTATATGCCGGGCCTGAGCGGTATGGAGCTGCTCGAGCAGATCAAAACCCTTGACCCGGAGTTGCCGGTCATCATGATCACCGGCCACGGCGATATCCCGATGGCCGTCGACGCAGTCAAAAAAGGCGCACTTGATTTTCTGCAAAAGCCGCTCCAGCCCAACGAGCTGCTGGCCCTGCTCGACAAACACCTGCCGGTACGCAAACAGCTGATTGAACAGCGTACCAGCCTGACGCAAACCACGGCCGAACTGTTGATCGGCGACAGTCCCCTGATGATCAAACTGCGTGAGCAAATTGCCGAAGTGGCACTCACCACTAAAGATGTGCTGATTGAAGGTGAGCATGGGGTCGGCCGCCATACCATCGCCCGGCTGCTGCACCAGAAAAGCGCCCTCAGTGCCGGTCCCTATGTCACCATTACGGGCGAAGCCATTCAGTGTACGGCCGATCTGCAGCGCAGCATGCTCACCGCCCGCGGTGGCAGCCTGTGCCTGATGCATCCTCAGGACATGCCGCAGGAAACCCAGAAGTGGCTGTGCCGCTTCCTGCTGGAGCAAGAACGACAGGGGAAAAAAGAAGTCCGGGTGCTGGCTCTGGTCGAAGGCCCTCCGGAAGCCCAGGTCGAGCAGGACAAGCTGTTACCGGAGCTGTTTTATTTCCTGAGTCAGATCCGCTTTCAGATCCCGTCGCTGAAACAGCGCAACTGCGACATTATTCCGCTGTTCCGGCACTTTTTGAAACTGAGCTGCCACAAGCTCAGCAAAGCGCTCCCGCCGGTCGACAAGGCCTATCTCAACACGCTCAGCCGCTATGAATGGCCGGGAAATGTCCTGGAGCTGAAAAATGTCGCCGAGCTCTATGCCATCGGGATCGTCAAGCTGGCCGGCCAGGAACGCACTAAACCGCTGGATCAAATGAGCAGCCCGCTGGACGAGCTGGTCGGCAGCTACGAAAAGCAAGTGATTGAAGATGCGCTCTACCTGTTTGCCGGACGGATTAACGATGTCTCGAACTACCTCCAGATCCCGCGCAAAAAGCTCTATTTGCGGATGAAAAAGCACAACCTCGACAAAGCCGAGTACAAAGTGCGGCCGAACTGAGAACAGCAGGAGCCCGGCACAATCTCAACCCGCCGCCTTGCTTGCAGCAAGGGAGGCGGGTGATTACAATGGCGGCTGTTTTCAACACCCCGGTTTTTGTCATGCCTTACCAATGCCCCCTCTGCCACCACCCGCTTCAGCTGAGCGGCAACCAGTGGCGCTGCCACAACAATCACCAGTTTGACCAGGCCAAAGAAGGTTACGTCAACCTGATGCCGGCGCACCACAAAAGCTCGAAAAACCCGGGGGACAATAAAGCAATGATGCAGGCCCGGCGCCAGTTTCTGGAAGCCGGTTACTACGCGCCGCTGCGCAATGCCGTGATTGCCAAGCTCGCCCAACACTTGCCGCCCCACAGCGCCGAACTGCTGGATATCGGTTGTGGCGAAGGCTACTACACCGCCGGTTTTATCGGTGAGGCCGTCGGCCACCCCGACCTGGCCGTTCACGGGCTGGACATTTCCAAAGTCGCGGTCCGTTACGCTGCCAAGCGCCACCAGGCCTGCCGCTTCTGCGTTGCCTCCAGCCACCGGCTGCCGTTTGCCGAAGCCTCGCTGGACGGCATTGTCCGGATCTACGCCCCGTGCAAGGCCGAAGAGCTCAAGCGGACCGTCAAATCCGGCGGCATTGTGCTCACCGTGACCCCGGCTGCGCGCCACCTGTACCAGCTCAAAGCACTGATTTACGATGAAGTGCGACTACACGATGTCGCCCCGGAGCAAATCGACGGCTTTAGCCTGATTGACGAGCAGCAGTTGCACCAAACCCTGGATTTACCCGGCGCTGCGGCCACCGCCCTGATGCAGATGACGCCGTTTGCCTGGAAAACCAGTGCCGCTATCTGGCAACAGCTGGCAACCAGCGAAGCTTTCCCGTGCGAAACGGACTTTATGATCCGGGTCTACCGCAAGCACTGATCCCGCCAGACCTGCGACCGCCAGAATTAGGGGCTACCGGCCCCTTTGAAAATAATTCTCACTTCGATTGCGTTCCTTTTTTTTCTCCCTTATGATCCCGCCCCGTCTACAGTTAATGCAGCAAGCACCTGTTCGCACAGTCAATTGTCTGCGCTTTCAACCACAGTGGTGATTTCATGAAAAAATGGCTTCTTCTCGGACTGGCAGGCTTCTTGTTCGGTTGCAGTACTGAGCCAACGGCAACTCAAAGTGCTCCGCTGCCACAAACGTTTTACGACTACAGCATCACCTCACCGCAAGGGGATTCACTGACCCTACCGGAAATGGCCCGGGCCCTTCAGGACGCCGACATCATTTTAGTCGGAGAGTGGCACGGTCATCCGGGGGCTCATCTGATGCAGACCCGACTCTTTGCCGCCCTGTATGCACAAAACCCGAACCTGGCCTTGTCGATGGAACAATTCACCCGCGATAAACAAGCGGTGGTCGATCAATACCTGGCGGGCGAAATCGGGGAGAAAACGCTCATCAAAGAAGGCAATGCCTGGCCCAACTACACCGGCAGCTACCGCCCGCTGGTGGAATTTGCCAAACAGCATCAACTGGATGTGATTGCAGCCAATGCTCCCAAACCGATTGTCCGCTGCATCGGCAAGTTCGGCGCGAGCTACCTCGACCGCCTGCCAGCAGATGAACGCCAATGGGTGGCCCGCTCACTGACGCTCACACCGGATGCTTACCTGGAGAAATTCAACGCATCCATGCACCATGGCGATGAAGCCAAAACCCGCCGTCAATTCGCCGCGCAGACCGCCTGGGACGATACCATGGCCGAAAGCATGGTGAACTACCTGACACGTCACCCGGACAAGCAGATCATGCACATTGCCGGGCGCTTCCACGTTGCCGAAGGGCTGGGCACCGCCTCGCGAATTGGGTCACGGAACCCGAACCTGAAGGTGGTGATGGTCACCCCGGTAACCGAACAGGGACAACTGGCCGCACAGGCACCGGATTACCAGGTCTCCATGAAGCCGTTGCCGACCGGTTATGTCGATCGGGACAAGATGATGGCAGCCATGAGTCAGATCCACTCCCGTAACGATTCACTCCAGTGCCATCCGGAAAAGCCAGTTCGCTAACCCTCTCCCCTGAGCCGCAGGCAACAACGCCTGTGGCCATCAAGCCAAGCCCCACCCTGACTCACAATCGCCGGTTAATCCATCCATTGCATAACAAACCTTGCCAAGCTGTGGGTTTCCCACGAAGCGCTGCAAAGTCAGGCCGGATCACCCGACAAATTCTAAATAAGAATATTCAACCAAAACAAATCGAGCTGTTCGAAAAACGAACTGAGATTTAAATTATCATTGGCCAGATCGTTTACTTGTAGAACCAAAAGCAGAATAAACGCCCTGATATATGTTTAATTTTTGTTAAAATATAGATGTTCTTTCTTTCCACATTGCGCTAAAACAATATTCCGAGGGGACCCACTTTATAACCACGCTATTCCCCCGCGCCGTACTACATTACCTGGCAAGGAGCTTGTGAGATGGAATTCAAGAAAAATCCGATAAATAAACTATTTACTGCCGCCTGTGTCGCCACATCCCTGGCCTTGACCGCCCCCTTGGCACTCGCCGATGTCGCCAAAGTCGCGGTATCGCAAATTGTTGAACATCCGGCACTTGATGCTGCGCGCAATGGTCTTTTAGACGGCTTGAAGCAAAAAGGCTATGTCGAAGGTGAAAACCTTGAATTTACCTACCAGACCGCGCAGGGGAACCCGGCCATTGCGGTTCAAATCGCCAAGCAGTTTGTCGGTGAACGTCCGGATGTTCTGGTGGGGATTGCCACCCCAACCGCACAAGCCCTGGCAGCAGCCACCCGCGCTATCCCGGTTGTCTTCACTGCGGTGACCGATCCGCTCGGCGCCAAGCTGGTGAAAGATATGGACCACCCCAAGCGTAACGTCACCGGCCTGTCCGATCTCTCGCCAGTCGCCCAGCATGTGGATTTAATGAAGGAGCTGCTGCCTGAGGCCAAGCGCATCGGGGTGGTGTTCAATCCGGGCGAAGCCAATGCAGTTGCCCTGGTTGAACTGCTGCGTGAAGCTGCCAAGGCAAAAGGCATGGAAGTGGTCGAAGGGACCGCACTCAAGAGTGCTGATGTCCAGTCTGCCGCACAGATTGTCGCCGCCAAGGCTGATGTCATCTATGCCCCAACCGATAACACTGTGGCCAGTGCCATTGACGGCCTGGTCAATGCGGCCAATCAAGCTAACAAACCCATTGTCGGCGCCTCCACCACCTACATCGAGAACGGTGCCCTGGCCGCACTGGGATTTGACTACTACCAGGTTGGCGTCCAGACCGCCGAGTATGTCGACGCCCTGCTCAAAGGCAAGAAAGTTGCTGAGCTGCCGGTCAAAGTGGCCAAAGGCTCTGATCTGGCCCTGAACCAGAAAGCGGCGAAAAAACTCGGGATCACCTTCCCGGAATCAGTGCTGACGCGCGCGACCTCGGTCGCCAACTAATCACGGGGATGATCTGATTTCAGGGACCGACCTGCAAGCCGGCCCCTGGAGCACAGCCTGAACCAATACAAAGACAAGGAGAATATGGATGTCTTTCTTTGCCTTGCTGGGGACCCTGGAAATCGGCCTGGTCTACGGACTGGTCGCCCTCGGGGTCTACCTGACCTTCCGGGTGCTGGATTTCCCCGATCTGACCGTTGACGGCAGTTTCCCGATGGGTGCTGCCGTCGCCGCCACTGCCATTGTCGCCGGGATTGATCCCTGGACAGCGACCTTGTTAGCCATTTTGGCCGGTGGCCTGTGCGGCCTGGTCACCGCCTTCCTCGCCATTCGCTGCGGCATTCTGCACTTGCTGGCCAGTATCCTCACCATGATCGCGGCGTTCTCAATCAATATCCGGATCATGGGCCGCCCGAACCTGGCACTGCTGGGGGAAGATACCCTGTTCACCCCGTTTGAAATCCTGGCCTTCGATGCCGGGCTTGATCCCAGCCTGGTTCGCCTGCTGGTGGTGCTGGCGCTGGTGATCGGCAGTGGCTGGCTGGTGACCCGCCTGCTCGGCAGTGATTTCGGCCTCGGCCTGCGCGCCACCGGCGTCAACAGCCGTATGGTCAGCGCGCAGGGCGGCAACACTGCGCTCTATACTTATTTCGGGCTGGCGCTCTCCAACGGCCTGGTCGGCTTTTCAGGCGCGTTGTTTGCCCAAACCAACAGCTTTGCCGATGTCACCTCCGGGGTCGGCACCATCGTGGTCGGCCTGGCGGCAGTGATCCTGGGCCAAACCCTGATCCCCGGTCGCAAGATCTGGGTCGCAGTGGTCGCGGTGATCCTCGGCTCCGTGCTGTATCGCCTCGCCGTGGCCTTTGCCCTGAGCAGCGGCATGTTTGGCCTGCAGGCCTCTGATCTGAACCTGATCACCGCCCTGCTGGTCGCAGTCGCCCTCATCGCGCCGAAAATGAAAACCCGTATCCAGCGCAAGAAAAAACAGCCTGCCGGCGCAAAAAAGCTGGCTGAACCACAGTGAAGGTGAAAAATGATAGAGCTCAATGATATTCGCGTCACCTTCAACGAAGGGACCATTCTGGAAAACCAGGCCCTGAAAGGCATCTCAATGACGGTGCCGGAGAAACAGTTTGTCACCGTCATCGGCTCCAACGGTGCCGGTAAGTCGACCCTGCTCGGGGCCGTCAGCGGCGAAACACCGATGGTCGGCGGCCAGGTGCTGATCGACAATATCGACGTCACCCCCCAGTCGGTCCACCAGCGCGCCCAATATGCGGCGCGGGTGTTTCAGGATCCGCTGGCCGGCACCTGCGGCTCGCTGACCATCGAGGAAAATATGGCGCTGGCCTATAAGCGCGGCAGCCGCCGCAGCTGGAAAATGGCCCTCTCTTCCCAGCGCCGCAAACTGTTCCAGGAGCGGATCAGCATCCTTGGCCTGGGCCTGGAAGATCGCCTCGGGGATAATATCGGCCTGCTCTCCGGCGGCCAACGCCAGGCGGTGAGCCTAGTGATGGCCACGCTGGCTGACAGCAAGCTACTGCTGCTCGATGAGCACACCGCAGCGCTCGACCCTCGGATGGCGGCCTTCGTCCTGGCCCTGACCCAGAAAGTGGTCGAGGAATTTGATCTCACCGTGATGATGGTCACCCACTCAATGAAGGATGCCCTGGCCTACGGCGATCGCACCGTGATGCTGCACCAAGGCGAGATTGTTCTGGATGTTGACGGCGAAGAGCGCGCGCAGCTGGACGTCAAGCACCTGCTGGAAATGTTCAGCAAAGTTCGCGGTGAAGAGCTGGCCGACGACAGTCTGCTGCTCAGCTAACCACAGCGCACGCGGAGTTAGCCGCTGCGGACAATTTCCAGTATGATGCGCATCGTGCCCGGCATGGACCGGGCCTTTTTATTTTAGGAAAACGATGAAAAAGACATTTGCTTTAACTCACCCCAAGAAAGCAGTTCCGCGTGTTGTAGAAGCGGTTAAGTATGAAGTGAAGAAATATCTCAAGCGGGAGCGCAGAAAAAGCCTGCCTGCCGGCGCGGACTATTGGGATTTCGACTGCCGATTCGGCCATACCGAGCAGGAAGCAAAGGTCATTCACGTCAAGGAAATCAATAAGTTCATTGATGAAGCCGAGTCCCTGGCACTGGCCTCCTTCTACCTGGAAATCCTGGCCAAGCCGGGTGTACGCCAAAAGAAAATCGACAGCGACGACGAGTAATGGCCGCGACAGATACACGCGCAGCATAAAAAAAGTAGCCCGGCGGCTACTTTTTTTGTCTCTCTGGTTTTATTCCAGCAGCTTGCTTACCGTGGTTCCGAACGAGCATCCTAAGGCCAGGCTGTTAAAACCAACGCTCCAGCGCGGTTTTATCCAGTTGCTTGAACGCCCGGTTCAGCACCTGGGCCAATTCCAGATAACGCGGCTGCGCTTTCATCGGCTGTAAGGCAAACCCTTCGCTGGTGATCTTCCCGTGCAGCTCGCGATACCAGCTTGCCAGCGACGGCGGCAACTGGGTCCGGCTGCGCCTGCCCAGCCACCACAACCCCTGCAACGGCATACTCAGGGCAAACAGCGCCACAGCAATCGCCTGCGGCAGCGCCTCGTAATTGTTGAACGCCATCTGGCTAAGTACACTCATCACCGCCACCGCCGGCATCACCCGGCTGGCAAATTTTGTGGCTTTGATATAGCGCGATTCCGGGAACATCGCCGCCAGTTCTTTTCGCATCGGCCAGATCGCCATGTACTGCTGGCCCTGTTGAAAAGAGGCCCAGATCGATTTTTTCTGACTCATAAACCACCAAAACTCAAAAAAATCTATAGAATTTAAAATCTAGTGATAACAAACTTGATTGAAATTAAAATTTTCTAAAAATCTTTTTGTTATATTGCTTAACAATCGCTATCCTAGGCGCGCCTAAACTAATTGTTGCCTGTATTCACCGTTATGGCAACCTGAGGCAAACCTCCAAGGATGGACGGAAGTGTGGGGGTTCTCAATTCTCGCCGATACGGACATAACACGAATTTGACCCAGGTTAGTTCGACTGAGATAAAAGTCGGCTATCCTATGGGTAATTTTTATTCAGTTGAATATCAACTTTCAGACAGATTATAGGTAGTCACTCTCATGTCTAAGCTGGTTTTAGTTCTTAACTGCGGCAGTTCTTCACTTAAATTCGCTGTTGTTGATGCAGTCTCTGGTGAGGAGCATCTGACAGGTCTTGCAGAATGTCTGCACCTTCCTGAAGCACGTATCAAGTGGAAACTTGACGGTAAGCACGAAGCTCAACTGGGTGACGGCGCAGCGCACGAAGAAGCCCTGAAATTCATGGTTGAAACTATCCTTGCTTCTAAACCTGAACTGGCAGAGAACCTGGCAGCGATCGGCCACCGTGTTGTTCACGGCGGCGAGAAATTCACCCAGTCTGCCCTGATCGACGAAGCCGTTCTGAAAGGTATCGAAGAGTGTGCAACCCTGGCGCCGCTGCACAACCCTGCGCACATCATCGGTATCAAAGCCGCTCAAAAAGCATTCCCGGCGCTGAAGAACGTTGCAGTATTTGACACGGCGTTCCACCAGACCATGCCAGAAGAAGCGTACCTGTACGCACTGCCATACAACCTGTACAAAGAGCACGGTATCCGTCGCTACGGCATGCACGGGACTTCTCACCTGTTCATCACGCGTGAAACCGCGGAGCGTCTGGGCAAGCCAGCGGAAGAGCTGAACATCATCAACTGCCATCTGGGTAACGGCGCATCTGTATGTGCAATCAAAAACGGCCAGTCTGTTGACACCTCGATGGGTCTGACGCCACTGGAAGGTCTGGTGATGGGTACCCGTTGTGGTGACATCGATCCAGCGATCATCTTCCACCTGCACGACACCCTGGGCTACTCCGTTGAGCAAATCAATACCATGCTGACCAAAGAGTCTGGTCTGCAAGGTCTGACTGAAGTGACTTCTGACTGCCGTTTCGTTGAAGACAACTACGGTGAGAAAGAAGAAGCGACCCGCGCCATGGACGTATTCTGCCACCGTCTGGCGAAATACGTTGCTGGTTACACGGCTTCTCTGGAAGGCCGCCTGGACGCAATCGTCTTCACTGGTGGTATCGGTGAGAACTCTGCCCCGATCCGTGAGATGGTGCTGAACCGCCTGGCGATCCTGGGTGTAGAAGTTGACGGTGAAGCAAACCTGAAAGCACGCTTCGGCGGCGAAGGCGTGATCACCACTGCCGACAGCCGTGTTCCTGCCATGGTTGTTTCAACCAACGAAGAACTGATCATCGCCGAAGATACAGCACGTCTGGCTGAAATCTAATTCGCGACGAACGTTCGAAAGCGGCTGGCCTGGGCCGGCCGTTTTCACATCCCCCGACCGGAACTGATCTGAAGCCGGTCCGGGTGTCCACATATTGAGGTGCTGTCCAATAGCGGTGACTCACCGTTATTGAACAGCACCATTGTTTCCTGAATCGTTGAGGAATCTATAGTGTCTCGTACTATTATGCTTGTTCCGGTTGGCGCCGGTGTTGGTCTGACCAGTGTAAGTCTGGGTGTCCTGCGTGCCATGGAGCGCAAAGGTGTTCGCGTTTCTTTCTTCAAACCGATTGCCCAGCCACGTCACGGTGGTGAGCAACCGGATCTGACCACCACCATCATCACTGCCAACAGCGATATGAAAGTGGCTGAGTCTTTCTCGATGGCCCGTGCCGAAGAGCTGATCCGTAACGACCAGAGCGACGTGCTGCTGGAAGACATCGTGGCCCGCTTCAAAGAATCCACGGCAGGCGCAGAAGTGACTCTGATTGAAGGTCTGGTCCCGACCCGCAAGCATCCGTTCGCCAACCAGATCAACTACGAAATCGCCAAAACTCTGGACGCTGAGATCGTGTTTGTCGTTGCCCCGGGCACCGACAATCCGGCACAGCTGAAAGAGCGCATCGAAGTGGCTTGCTCAAACTTCGGCGGGATCAAAAACAAACACATCTCCGGTGTGATCGTCAACAAACTGAACGCGCCGGTTGATGCGGCAGGCCGCACCCGTCCGGATCTGTCAGAGATCTTTGACGATGCTGAAGCGACCGTACCAACTCACGTTGAAGTGATGCAAGTCTTCAACTCCAGCCCAATCCGCGTGCTGGGGTGTGCGCCATGGAGCTCTGAGCTGATCGCCACCCGTGCGACCGACATTGCCCATCACCTGAACGCTGAAATCATCAACCAAGGTGAAATCAAAACCCGCCGCATCAAGAGCATCACCTTCTGTGCCCGCTCGATTCCGCACATGGTAGAGCACTTCCGTCCTGGTTCACTGCTGGTGACTTCTGCAGACCGTCCGGACGTGATCGTTGCCGCATGCCTGGCTGCGATGAACGGCGTTGAAATCGGTGCCCTGCTGCTGACCGGTGGCTATGAGCTGCCGAAACCTGTGATGGATCTGTGTGAGCGCGCCTTCAAGACCGGCCTGCCAGTAATGACGGCCCAGGGCAACACCTGGCAGACGTCACTGAACCTGCAGAGCTTCAGCCTGGAAGTACCGGCTGACGATAAAGAGCGTGTTGAGTTGGTGAATGAATACATGGCCAGCCACATCGACGGCCAGTGGATTGAGTCCCTGTCTGAAGGTTCAAGCCGTGAGCGCCGCCTGAGCCCACCAGCATTCCGTTATCAGCTGACTGAGTTTGCCCGTGCAGCGGCCAAGCGTGTAGTCCTGCCGGAAGGCGACGAGCCACGTACCGTGAAAGCAGCAGCGATCTGTGCCGAGCGCGGTATCGCCGAGTGTGTCCTGCTGGGTAACCCGGAAGAAATCAAGCGTGTAGCTGAGCAACAGGGCGTTGTTCTGGGTGCCGGCGTTGAAATCATCGATCCGGAAGCGGTTCGCGAGCAGTATGTTGCGCGTCTGGTTGAGCTGCGTAAGAACAAAGGCATGACCGAAGTCGTTGCCCGCGAGCAGCTGCAAGACACCGTGGTCCTGGGGACCATGATGCTTGAGCGTGACGAAGTTGACGGTCTGGTTTCCGGTGCGGTTCACACCACAGCCAACACCATCCGTCCACCGCTACAGCTGATCAAGACAGCGCCAGGCGCGTCTCTGGTCTCTTCTGTGTTCTTCATGTTGCTGCCAGACCAAGTTCTGGTTTACGGTGACTGCGCGATCAACCCGGATCCAAACGCAGAGCAACTGGCTGAAATCGCGATTCAGTCTGCCGATTCAGCCAAGGCGTTCGGCATTGAGCCACGCGTGGCGATGATCTCCTACTCGACCGGTACTTCGGGTCAGGGTGCAGACGTTGATAAAGTTCGCGAAGCGACCCGCATCGCGCAGGAAAAACGTCCTGATCTGGTGATCGACGGCCCGCTTCAGTACGACGCCGCGATCATGGAAAACGTCGCCGCTTCGAAAGCGCCGAACTCCCCGGTTGCCGGTAAAGCGACCGTGTTCGTCTTCCCGGACCTGAACACAGGTAACACCACGTACAAAGCGGTACAGCGTTCTGCCGATCTGGTTTCCATCGGTCCAATGCTGCAGGGGATGCGCAAGCCGGTCAACGACCTGTCACGTGGCGCCCTGGTTGACGACATCGTCTACACCGTTGCACTGACTGCGATTCAGGCCAAGCAAGCTGAAGATGCAAAAGCCTGATTGCTGACCCGCAAACGCTGATTCAACGCCTCCGCACTGCGGGGGCGTTTTTTTATCCCCACGCAACGCAGCCCAACCATGCACCCTGCCCCGCCCCACCAGCGATTCACCTCGATCCCAAACGGGATCTGGGGCATGTCGACCGCACGACCTGACGCTGCGGCCAATCCGCACGCGCTCGACAGTGACAAGGCGGGCCTTCCGCCCTGCAAGAGACAGCTTGGCTTAGCCTTTTTAAGCCAAGGTAACCTGGCGCAGCACCTCGCCCTTAAACGACACCACTTTCAGAGTGCTGATTTCTGATGGGACACCGCTTTCCAATAAGCCACGGTTTTCAAGCAGGCCATAGCTGGCCGGGTGTTCACCACGCGGAATGGTGACCGAGCCCGGGTTCAGCAAATACAAGTCTCCCTGCTGCTCAGCCACCGGCAGGTGAGTATGGCCGGAAACAATCACATCCCCGTCCCGCAGCCTGGGATGTTTCTCACCGTTGTAAAGATGACCATGGGTCAGGAACAAACGACGGCCGTCCGCCAACAAGATCTGGTTATAATCTGCCATCATCGGAAAATCGAGCAGCATCTGATCCACTTCGCTATCGCAGTTGCCCCGCACCGCAATGATGCGATCGGCATACTGGTTCAACAGCGCTGCCGTCTCGGTCGGGGCATAACCGGCCGGTAAGGCGTTACGCGGGCCGTGATTGAGCAAATCTCCCAACAGGATCAGGTGCTCGGCACCACTTTGGGCAAAGGCAGTCAACATCATCCGGGTGCTGTCGGCACAGCCATGGAGATCGGAGGCAAAAAATAATTTCATCGGAGAACCAGTTTATCGGACTATCAAAACCGGGATCCTACATCGGATAAGCCCACATTTCGAGTCAGGTTTAATCCCGCAGCATACCGTTCAACACAATATTGTTATAGCTGACCATGCCCAGCACTTTGCCATCCTCAATCACCGGGGCCCGGCTGATCCCAAAGCGCTCAAACAGCCGGGCGCAGTAGCGAACATCCATATTGGCACTGACGGACAATGCCGGTTTGGTCATGATTTCATACACATTGGTCCGCTCCGGTGAGCGATCCACTGCCAGGACCTTCTTAGCGATGTCATTCATCAGCACAATGCCGTACTCATCGTCGGCATTGCGTTTGTTGACAATCAAGGCTTTGACCTGGCGCTGCTTAGCAATGGCAACCGCCTCGGCGACCGTGGTCAGCCCCTCCACAATCGCGTAAGTGTTCATCATCACATCCCGCACCCGGACTCGGCTCACTTCATCCTGGCTCATAGCTTGTCCTCCACAACCTTAGTTAATGTCTCCACTTGGTGGGCCACCCCGATGGCATCTTCTACATCCAGCTGCACCGCAATGCCCTGCCCGCCGCCAGAATCAAACTCCCCGACCCGCTCAATCGTCTCTAAAATGGTACGGGCTAGGTGCTCTTCTACCACCAGCAACAATACATCACGCTGCACTTCCAGGCTCAAGCCAAAGAAAGTCTTTTTCTTGTGCAACCCTTCGCCCCGGGCATTGTTGATCACCGTGGCGCCGGTCGCTCCGGCTTCCCGGGCAGCATCTAACACCGCGTCCGTTTTCGAATCTTCGACAAACGCCACCAAGAGTTTAAATCGCATCAGTTACTCTCCTTACGCCCTAACCAGACCGACAGTTGGGCGTAGCCCATCACCGTGATCATCGGAAACAAACTGGCAAAGGCGATCAAACCGAAACCATCGAGCATCGGGTTTCGCCCCGGCACGGTTGAGGCCAGTCCCAGTCCCAGCGCAGTCACGATTGGTACCGTGACCGTTGAGGTTGTCACACCGCCGGAATCATAGGCCAGCGGCACAATCATTTTCGGTGCAAACCCGGTCTGGATCACCACCACCACATAGCCGGCCAGAATGTAATAGTGCAGCGGATCACCGGCAACAATCCGGTAGCTGCCGAGCGCAATCCCGGCCGCCACCCCCAGCGCCACGGCAATCCGCAGCCCATTGACATGAATCGTACCGCCCGAAACCTGGCTGGCTTTGATCGCCACCGCGATCAAAGACGGCTCAGCAATGGTGGTACTGAAACCAATCGCCGCGGCAAACAGATACACCCAATAATATTCCTCCCAGGGCACCGTGGCCGGGATCACTTCCCCGGACTCAAACAGAAAGTCCAGCGCCGTCAGCTGGGCCGCCATCGATTCACCCAGCGGGAACAACGCCAACTCCAGCCCCATCAGAAACAGGGCCAGACCCAGGATCACATACACAAACCCCAACACCACCCGCGGCCAGTGCACCACCGGACGTCGCAATACAGCCAGCTGAAAGCCGAAAATAATGACCACGATCGGCAGTACGTCGCGCACCGTGGCGAGGAGGGTGGTCAAGAAGTGGCTGCCTAATGACGATAGTTCACTCATGCCATTTCACCTAGTGCACCAACATGCCATAGCCCATCACAAATATCATCGGCGTCAGCGAAGCAAAGGCGATCAGCCCGAATCCGTCGACCATGGGATTACGCCCTTTAATCGACGCAGCCAGTCCGACACCGAGTGCCGTGACCAAAGGAACGGTAATGGTCGACGTCGTCACCCCGCCGGAGTCATAAGCAATCCCGACAATGGTCGGCGGCGCAAACCAGGTCATCACCATCACGGCCAGATACCCACCGACGATCAGGCGCTGGATGGGCCAGCCTTTGAGGATCCGGATCACCCCCAGCATAATAGCTATCCCGACGGACAGGGCCACGGTCAGGCGCAGACCGTTGGCATAGCCCGCCCGGGACTCAGGATCAGCGGCAATCAGCCCACCTTCCGCGGCGACTTCGGCCGCTTCCGCAGCAACCGCGGTCAGCGCCGGCTCCGCAACGGTGGTACCAAATCCGAGGCAAAAGGCAAAAATAAGCAACCAGACAATACTGCCTTTACTGGCAAAGGCATGTGCCATCGACTCACCGATTGGAAACAGCCCCAACTCAAGGCCGAACACGAACAGGGTCAACCCGACGACCACCAGCACCAGGCCCAGCAGGATCGGCCCCCAATCCGGCAACGGCTGCTGCAGCACCACCATCTGGAAAAACGCGATCACCAACACAATCGGCATCAGATCACGCAGGCTGGATAACATCGCCTTTGCCATCGCCAATACAGCCCCCATGCCGCCTCCTGTGGATAGATGAAATTCACCACCTCAATATTCCTTATCAGAATAAAGGTGATTCATATTTTGAAACATCTTGGATTGAGCGAGTCGAGAGGTGCGGCACATAATTACATCGTGACCCGAGTAAAACTTGCAGCGGCCAGTGACGCGTAACACGGGCTTCACGGTTTTTACGGTGCTGAATTCAGAAAGCTCTGCCATCAACCCATTGATTAAAGTGATTTTGTTATCTTCGTTTATACTAAGAACAGGCTGGTTCAGAATTGACCATGGCACGGGCATCCCGGATTCAGAAGGGATACTGCACAATCGCCGCGGTACCGCATTCCCGACCATTCAGCCATGCTGGGATCAGGCTCAGTCGAGTCAGTGTTGCTCTGATTTTTTGGTTATAAGGACAATGGAAGGCATGAATATTTTAGTCACCGGCGGAACAGGGTTTATCGGAAAAGCGCTGTTGCCACACCTGACCCATGAACGAATCACGGTCCTGAGCCGCAATCCACCCCGGGCATACCAGCAATTAGGACACCATATCAAGGTGATCGACACCCTGGATACGCTGCCCAACCTGGACGACTTTGATGCGGTGATCAACCTGGCTGGCGAGCCCATTATCAACAAACGCTGGACCGAGCGCCAGAAACAGGAAATTTGCCAGAGTCGCTGGACCATTACCCGCCAGCTGGCCGATAAAATCAAAGCCGGCAATCACCCGCCCCATGTCCTGATCAGCGGCTCAGCGGTCGGGTTCTACGGCGATCAGCAATCCCGCAGCTTTGACGAAAGCCTTGAAGTCAATCATCAGGACTTTGCCCACCGGGTGTGCCGCCAGTGGGAAGAAGAAGCGCAAGCTGCACAATCAGAGCACACCCGGGTGTGTCTGTTGCGGACCGGCATTGTCCTGGCCCGTCACGACGGTGCACTGGCACGCATGTTACCAGCCTACCAGCTCGGTTTTGGCGGCCCGATTGGCAGTGGTCAGCAGTATTTCCCCTGGATCCACCTGCAGGATATGGTCAAGGGGATCCTGTTTTTACTCAAGCATGACGAAGCCAGCGGAGCCTACAATTTCACAGCTCCCTACCCGGTGACCAACAAAGAATTCAGCCGTACCCTGGCCAAAGTGCTGCACCGCCCTCACTTTTTCAAAACGCCTGCCTGGCTGCTCAAGCTCGGCCTGGGGGAGGCGGCCACCTTACTGCTCGACAGCCAGCGGGCACTGCCCAAACGCCTGCAGGAGCAGGGGTTCCACTTCTGCTTTCCCAAACTGGAGCATGCCCTGGAAGAGACGGTCGGGGATAAAAGCCGGATCGATGAGCCCGGCGGCGTCTGAGAACGCCGCCAGCCTCCCGCGACCTCCGCGGTCACCCCTTGAGTGGCTGCAGTAACTTACGGATCATCGAACGGATAATGACGACCACCAGCATCAGCGACAACAGCGGCAATACCAACCACAGCATCGAGTGGCCCTGAACAGGCAATTCGAATCCCCAGATCATCAGCGAGGCCATCACCACTTCTGCACCGGCAGCGGCCATCACCCCGGCCAACAGCGCCATGATCCCGTATTCGCTCCACACCGTGTCCGAAATCCGCTTTCGGCTCGCGCCCAGGGTGCGATAGAGCTGGATCTCCTGCTCCCGCTGCGACAGGCTGAGCCGGAGCAGGGTGAGCACCAGCAACAAGCCACTACTCACCCCCAATGCCGCCAGCACGGACAACGACAGCGAGACCTGCTGCAAAATAGCCTGGATCCGGGTCGCCATGATCCGCAGATCCAACAGGGTCACCGTCGGGAAGTCCCGGCCAAGCCGATTGACCAGCGCACTCTGTTCAGCTTCGATCCTGAAACTCAGCAGCCAGGTTGCCGGCAGCGCAGCCATCACATCTGGGGTGAAGATGAAATAGAAGTTGGGCCGCATATTACGCCATTCGACTTCACGCAAACTGGTAACCGTTGCACTAAACGGCTGGCTGTTGACATGAAACGTCAGCTCATCGCCCAATGCGATCCCGAGCCGCTCAGCAATGCCGGACTCCACTGACACCCCGGATTGCGTCGCCCACGTCCCTTCCAACAGCGTATTATGAACCGGTATCGACTCGCGCCAAGTCAGGTTCAACTCACGGCGTAAAGACTCATCCCGCTCCTCCCGGGACACCGCCAGCATATCTTGCTGGTTAATCGCCGTCAGCCGGCCCCGGATCACCGGATAGCTGTCCGAGCGCGCAACGCCGCTGTTATCCAGCACGTCGAGATAGCGCTCCCGCTCCTGAGGACTGATATTGAGGGCAAACACATTGGGCGCATCGGCCGGCAACGTCTGCTGCCAGTCGGCCAGCAAGTCCGTGCGCAGCAGCCAGATCACCGCCAGCAGCATCAACGAGCTGGTCAGCGCCGCCAGCTGTGCCCCGCTCGCCAACGGGCTGCGGCTGATCCGGCTCAGTGCCAGCCGCACAGCACTGCGCCAGGCGCCACGCTTGAGCAAAGCAACCAGACCCAATCCCAGTGCCGCCAGCACCACCAGCAGTGCCGCCAGGCCGGCCAGGGTCAGCCACATAAATTTATTGCTGCCGAACCACAGTAAGGCCGCGGCGACCGGCAACACAATCAGGGCATAGCCCCGGCGGTTTTTCGGCCAGGCCACCTGCTGCTGGATCACCGAAATCGCTGGTGCATCCACCAGTCGCAACAGAGAAATGCCGATCCCGGGAACCGCCACCAGCAGCGCCACCAGCAAGCTGGCAGCCAGCGGCATCAACCCCATTTCCGGCAGCGGATCCGGCAGGACATCGGCCAGCGGCAGCCGCAGCAGAAACTCAAGCAGCCAACCCAGGCTCAGGCCGGCAACAGCGGCAATCGAAAACAGCATCGCCAGCTGACGGGTCAGCCAGCGCCACAGCCAACGCTTGCTCGCCCCCAAGCTTTTCATCATCGCCACGGCCGCCACCCGGGTTGCGCTGTAGTGCAGGCAAGTCAGCACCAGGGTGGCCGTGGCCATCAGGATCACCAGAAACAGGGTCAGCGACAGATACTGCCGGGCCCGCTCGATCATCTCCCCGGTCCGGCCCTGGGTGGTTTCACTGATCCAGCGCTGCCCGGGCGCCAGGGTGATCGCCTGCTGTAATTGCTCTAGCTGCGCATCTTCGCCGCTGAAATAGGCCCGAAAACGCACCCTGCTGCCCGGCTGAATCGCCCCGGTTTGCGCCAAATCACTGGCATGGATCAATACCGCCGGCATCTGGCTGAATGGGTTAAAAGACAGCTCCGGCTCGGTCACAATCCGCCCGCTCACCGTCAATGCCGCATCGCCAATCGACACTAGATCGCCCGGCTGCACCGCCAACAGAGAAAACAACCGTTCCGACAGCCATAGCTCTCCGGGCCGTACCTGGTTGTGACGGCGATCACCCTCAAGCACCAACTCTCCACGTAGCGGGAAGCGACTGTCCACCGCCTTGACGCTGACCAGCTGCATCTGCTCATCACTGAACGCCATGGTGCCGAACCGGGTTTGCTGCGAGACGGTGAGCCCCAGTGATTGCGCCTGCGCCAGCAGCGAGGGCTCGATCGGATCGGCGGAGCGAAAAACCAAATCGGCGGCAATCATGGATCGCCCCTGATCGACCATGATCTTCTCGACCCGCACCACCAACGCCGCCAGGGCGAACACACAGGCAATAATTAAGGTCAGCGCCACTGCGACCGGCCAGAGCTGGCCGTGCCAGAGCTCACGCCAGCTCCACTTGAGAAGCATCGACGAGCGCTGAGGTTTGCTCAACGCGCGGGTATCACTGATCTCGCTCATGCTGCCTCCACGCTACCGCTGTGGATCCGTAAGGTCCGATCGCAGCGCTGCGCCAACTGCGGATCATGGGTAACCAGCACCAGGGTGGTGCCGTGATCGCGGTTAAGGGCAAACAACAAATCGATCACCGTGGCCGCAGTGTGCTGATCCAGGTTACCGGTCGGCTCATCGGCAAACAGGATCCGCGGCCGGGTCATAAAAGCGCGCGCCAGTGCTACCCGCTGCTGCTCCCCGCCGGAAAGCTGCGACGGTAAGTGACTTTCCCGACCTTTCAGCCCGACCTGGCACAACAATTCAGCAGCCCGGGCTTCATCGCCGGCCTCTTCGCGAATAATCGCCGGCAACATCACATTTTCCAGTGCACTGAGCGACGGCACCAACAAAAAGCTCTGGAACACAAAACCAATCGCATCACTGCGCAGCGCCGCCCGCGCCTCATCATCGAGCCGGGACAGTGGCTGCCCCAACAGCTCAATCTCACCGCTGCTCGGAATATCCAGCCCCGCCAGCAACGTCATCAGGGTCGACTTCCCGGCCCCGGAAACCCCGACCAGGGCAATGGCTTCGCCCTGCTCGACCTCAAGGGAAACATCCTGCAAAATGGTGAGTTGTGACGATGCGGTCGTCACCTGTTTGGATACCGATTTGGCCCTTATCACGGAAGTTGACATGATGCGAATCCTTTCTGTTGTCTTGTTCATTTTTTTTTCACTCAACGCCTACTCTACCACCCTGTTAGTTCTCGGCGACAGCCTGAGTGCCGGATACCGGATGCCGGTCGAAAAAAGCTGGCCGGTCCTACTCGAGCCACTTCTCAAAGAGCAAGGGCATGATATCGAGGTGGTGAATGCCAGTATCTCCGGTGATACCACAGGCAACGGCCTGGCCCGGCTGCCCCAACTGCTGAGCCGCCACCAGCCGGATCTGGTAATCATTGAGCTGGGTGCCAACGACGGTCTGCGGGGCTTTCCTCCTCAAACTATACGCAATAACCTGCGCCAAATGATCACTCAAATCCATGATCAGGGTGCCCGGGCCCTGCTGATGCAGATCCGGATCCCGCCGAACTACGGCAAACGCTACAGCGATAGTTTCAGCCAGATCTACCCCGCGCTCAGCCAGCAGTTTAAGGCCCCGCTGCTACCGTTTTTCCTCGAGCAGGTCATACTCAAACCGGAATGGATGATGGACGACGGCCTGCACCCGACCCCGGAAGCGCAACCCTGGATTGCGCAATTTATGGCTTCCGAACTGACGCCGCACCTGTAGGTTTGCACTATTTTGCGCTGAGGATAATTTTTTCCCTAACTTTGACTAAGCTTGATCTGATGATAAGCAACAGGAAGGCAGTCTAGATGTTGAAGTTAAACATGACCGTTATGGGACTTTGCGCAGCGCTTTCGATCCTCGCTGGCTGTAGCTCAAGCGAGCAAACCACCTATTCACTGTTTCAGGAGTACCGGGAGCAACCGGGTAATAAAGCCTATGCCATCGGTATCAATAAAGTCGCCGGTGCGGCTTGGGCAGCCCGGACAGTGCAGGATGCCCAGGCCGCAGCGCTCAGTACCTGTAAAGAGCTGGGCGGAGTCAACTGTAATATCGTTGATATCAACGGCAACGCCGTCGGCTACTGACTTCAGGCCCCGGCAGTGTGACCCTCTGACGGTGGTTTAAAAAACCAGACAAATCAGGAACAATGGTGCTCTCCCCGATTTTTTGAAGGAACAGACATGAAAGAGAGCATCCTGATCACCGGCTGTAGTAGCGGGATTGGCTATTACTGTGCCAAACAACTGCACCAGGCGGGTTATACCGTAGTCGCCAGTTGCCGCCGTCCGGATGATGTCGACCGACTCCGAAAAGAGGGGCTGCACTGTATTCAGCTGGATGTCACGGTTCCCGACTCGATTCACCAGGGACTGGAAGCATGCCTGGCCTTGACCGACGGGCGCATCGATGTCCTGTTTAACAATGCCGCCTACGGCCAGCCGGGCGCGCTGGAAGATTTGCCGACCGATGCCCTGCGCCAGCAGTTTGAAACCAACCTATTCGGCTGGCACGAGCTGACCCGCGCCGTCATTCCGCGGATGTTGGCGCAAGGTGGGGGCAAAATTGTGCAAAACAGCTCGGTGCTGGGCCTGGTCGCGATGAAATATCGCGGTGCCTACAATGCCAGCAAATTTGCTCTGGAAGGCTATACCGATACCTTGCGTCTTGAATTACAGGATACCCCGGTCCATGTCAGCCTGATCGAGCCCGGACCGATAGAAAGCCGGTTTCGGGAAAATGCCAAAAAGCAATTTGAGCGACATATTGATATGGCCGCTTCCCGTCATCAGGCTAACTACCAGAACACACTGGACCGGCTCGGCAAATCATCGCCCTCCAGTCGTTTCACCTTGCCGCCTGAATCCGTATTAAAGCCATTACAGGCCATAATCGATAGTAAACAGCCAGAACCACATTATTATGTCACCCAGCCGACCTATATTTTTGGCTTTTTACGCCGGGTTTTACCGACCCGATGGCTGGATAAGCTATTGAGTAAAAGCGATTAACCGGGCGAATCTTATCGTAGCCACCCCGTTTGAGAACCTGTAATCAAGGGGGGTGATACTATCAAGTGCATCAAGCCAGGCATCGAAACGAGCGGAGAAACGATCGGCCTGGCCCCGGATGAAATGTTACAACTATCAGAAACACTGGTTACTGCATCGGATAGCGGGATTTCATTAAAAAAGAAAACAAATGTCATGATGCTGTCATATTGGATTTGTATATTAGCCCTGTAATTTGAAAGGAGAGTCTTCGGAGTCTTCATTGTGTCGTGAACAAACTCAGACAGACAGGTATCGTGATGACATTGCGCCAAATTAATATCCTCTGTGTCTGCGTGACACTCGCTTTGCTGTTGACTTTAAACCCTTAAAAAAGGAGAGCCGAGCTCTCCTTTTTTATCCCCGCCAGTCTGCTCCCTTGATCTTTCTCGATTTATCCCCAATATCGATCACCATAGGCCAAATATTTCAAAGAGCAGCCCCATGTACGAAAATCTTGCGATCGAACTCAACGAAACGAATTTACAGCAGACTATCGAGCAATCCATGCAGACCCCGGTAGTCATCAGCTTCTGGGCCCCGTCGATGCCAGAAACTGCCGAGGTCAACCGAGTCCTGGAGCAAATTGCCTCGGAATATCAGGGGCAGCTGATTCTGGCCACGCTGGACTGCGAAGCCCAGCAAATGGTCGCCGCTCAATTTGGTGTGCGTGGCCTGCCAACCGTGGCACTGTTTAAGAACGGCCAGCCGGTTGATGGTGCCGCCGGCCCACAAACAGAAGACAGCCTGCGCGCCATGCTGAGTAAGCACCTGCCAAGCCAGGAAGAGCTGCAACTGAAAGCGGCACTGGCGCTGGTTGATCAACAGGAATACACTCAGGCGCTGCCGACCTTGCGTGAACTGGCAGATAAGTTTGAGAAAAACAGTGTGATCACCCTGGCGATTGCCGAATGTCTGGTCGAAACCTCCCAGTACGACGATGCCGAAGCACTGCTGGCAACGGTGCCGATGCAAGATCAGGACGCCAAATACAAAGGATTAATCGCCAAGCTGGAACTGCACAAACAAGCCAGCGACTCACCGGAAATTCGCCAACTGGAAGAGAAACTGGCCGCGGAGCCTGGCAATGTTCAAATCGCCTATGAGCTGGCCGTTCAGTACAGCCAGGTCGATCGGGCCCAGGAAGCCCTGGAATTGCTGATTGCCATCCTGCGCAAAGATTTGAATTTTGCCGACGGCAATGCCAAGAAAACTATGATGGATATCCTTTCGGCACTGGGTCAGGGCAACTCCATGGCCAACCAATACCGCCGCCAGCTCTATTCCCTACTGTACTAATCACGGTAGCTCAGGCCACTGCGGTGGCCTCTAAGAGACAGCCTTCGAGGCACCCGTTAAACCTTCAATGATCGGACAGCGTGCCCCGCTATCGCCCGGACACTGTTCGGTCAATGCTGTCAGCGTCGCCTTCATTTCCAGCAACTCCGTAATTTTGCCGTCAATTTCTGCCAGCTTCTGCTCCGCTTTTTCTTTGACATCTGCACTACGCCGTGACGGATCCCGGGAAAATGCCAGCAGCTCGCGGCACTCATCCAGAGAAAAGCCCACCAGACGAGCACGACGGATCAACAGTAGCTCATTGAGCTGAGTCGGGCCATAGCGTCGATAGCCGTTACTAGCGCGAGATGGTGGCGTAATCACTTCTTTTTCTTCATAAAACCGGATCGTTTTACTATTGAGGCCCGTCTTGCCAGCCACTTCGCTGATATTCATGACTCATTCCTTACAGTTTATAGAAGGTTTGAATTAATCTTGCGGCCTTCTGGCACCAGATACAAGCCGCCGTTCGGAAAAAATTTAACCGCGACAAACAAATGAAAATTTCTTTTGACCTTCCACTTTATGGAAGGTTTATCATTTTAAATAACAACAGCAGTGAATCGTTCCGGCTCCTGCCTTTTAGAGCCTCGACATAACCAAGGAAAGATATATGACTGAATATATTCTCCCGCTCAGCAAAGTGCGGTGCATGAACTGCGCGGGAAAGATCCAGACCTCTCTCAGAACGCTGCCCGGTATTGATTCGGTGACCGTAGATACCCAACAAGCCATCATTCATGGCGACAGCGCACTGGCGCCGATCATAGATACGATTACTGAGCTGGGCTATGGAGCCGGCTACCACCACTCACTTCCACTTCAGGGACTGTCCTGCGGGAAGTGCGTCGCAAAACTCGAACAAGCATTTGCCGAGAACCCCAATATCAGCCGGTTTACCGTCACGAAAACCCAGGCCGACATCGACGGCCTCCTGACCCGGGACGAAGCCGTGGCCCTGATTGAGCACACCGGCTACCAGGTACCCGCCCCAAAGCCACTCCACCTGGCTCTAAGCGGCCTGAGTTGCGGAAAATGCGTGGCCAAAGTCGAGCAGGCCCTAGCCGGAGTAACAGAAGTTTCCGCTTACGAGGTCAGCAAAACCCGAGCTGACATCGCCACCAGCGGTGAGGCAGAGGCGGTAATTAGCGCGATTGAGCAACTGGGTTATCAGGCTACCCCGACTTCGCCCCCGGCGATCGAAATAACGGCCGAAACGACCCAGCAGGCGCCTGAAACAACACCGGCCGACGCCGTCGTCGCAGACACTGCAGATGATGTCCCGGCTTCCCCCGGCAAGCAGAGCCTCCAATTGATGCTCAGCGGCATGACCTGCGCCAGTTGTGTCGCTTCGGTTGAAAAAGCGATCCGCAGCGTTCCCGGAGTGACCCGGGCGAGCGTCAACCTCGCCGAGCGTACCGCCCTGGTTTCCGGCGAAGCCCCGGTGGACCGTCTCATTGAGGCGATTACAGATGCCGGTTATGGCGCCGAGCTGAGCGAGGACGAACACAGTCGCCGGGAGAGACAACAGACCGAAAACGCCCAGTTGTATCGCCGCCACCTTCGCAACTCACTGATCGCCCTCGGTGCCGGACTGCCCATGATGGGCTGGGGGATCTTCGGCGGCAGTATGATGATCACCTCGACCGCCAGCCAACTGGGTTGGGGCGCCGTCGGCATCGTCACCTTCGTGATGCTCTACACCATCGGCCGCCACTTCTTCGTCAACGCCTGGAAAGCATTCCGGCACCATCGCGCGACCATGGATACCCTGGTGGCCCTGGGTACCGGCGCGGCCTGGCTCTATTCAACCGTATTGGTGCTCTTGCCTGAACTTTTCCCGGAGCAGGCCCGGCATGTTTATTTTGAAGCCTCCGTCATGATCCTCGGTTTAATCACCCTCGGGCATGCACTGGAAGCCCGTGCCAGAAGCCGAACCTCTAAAGCGCTGGAGCAGCTGATCGACCTGCAACCGCAAACCGCGATCCTGGTGACCCCGGACGGCGAGAAAGAAGTCGCCCTGGCCGAGATCCATACCGGCGCCCTGCTGCGACTGCGCCCCGGCGCCAAAGTCCCGGTCGACGGCACCATAGAAGAAGGACAGAGTTACCTGGACGAGTCCATGCTGACCGGGGAGCCCCTGCCGGCCAATAAGCAGCCTGGCGACAAACTCCATGCCGGTACCATTAACCAGAACGGCAGCCTGTTGTTCCGTGCCGAGCAGATCGGCAGCGACACCATGCTGGCCCGGATCATCAACCTGGTCAGCGAAGCACAAAACAGCAAGCCGGCGCTGGCGCGGCTGGCCGATACCGTCTCGGCGATTTTCGTCCCATCGGTGATGATCATTGCCATCGTGACCGCCATGATCTGGTACTACGTCGGCCCGGCGCCTTCTTCGATCTATATGCTGGTCGCCGCAACCACGGTTCTGATCATCGCCTGCCCGTGCGCCTTAGGCCTGGCAACCCCGATGTCCGTGATGGTCGGTGTCGGCCGGGCTGCCGAGTATGGCGTCCTGATCCGCAATGCCGAAGCGATGCAGCTGGCCGCAAACATCGACACCGTTGTGGTCGACAAAACCGGGACCCTGACCGAAGGCAAGCCGCAAGTCACCACCATTCACGCCTATGATACTGATGAGTCACAATTACTCCAACTGGCCGCCAGTCTGGAGCGGGGCTCAGAACACCCACTGGCCGACGCTATTTGCCAGGCTGCCTCTGAGCGCTCACTAGCACTTTCGGTGCAGTCAGACTTTGAAGCGCTGCCGGGATACGGGGTAGCCGGGAATGTTGAAGGGCAGCGAGTCCTGCTTGGTAACCAGAAGCTGATGACCCAACATCAGATCGATATTGCGGCGGCCGTCAAAGACGTGCAGACCATTGCCGAACAAGGTGCAACACCGATTTACATTGCCATCGGGGACCAGCTTGGCGGCCTGCTCGGCGTCAGCGATCCACTCCGCAGCGACTCCGTTGCTGCCATTGAACGCTTGCACCAGATGGGGCTGAATGTGGTGATGCTGACCGGAGATACGGAGATCACTGCCAACGCCATTGCCCGCCAGGCAGGGATTGATACCGTGATTGCCAGTGTCCTGCCGGACGGCAAAGCGGCGAAAGTTGCCGAGCTCCAGCAACAAGGCAAACGCGTTGCCATGGTCGGTGACGGGATCAACGACGCGCCGGCGCTGGCCCAGGCAGAAGTGGGGATTGCGATGGGCAGCGGCAGCGACGTGGCTATCGAAAGCGCCCAGCTG
Source organism: Photobacterium atrarenae (assembly GCF_024380015.1). Classification (NCBI taxonomy): domain Bacteria; kingdom Pseudomonadati; phylum Pseudomonadota; class Gammaproteobacteria; order Vibrionales; family Vibrionaceae; genus Photobacterium; species Photobacterium atrarenae. The sequence continues at coordinate 727,216 of NZ_CP101508.1, read as the reverse complement.
ACCCTGATCCGCCACTCACTTCATGGCGTGGCCGATGCGTTGCAATTGTGCGGTGCGACCCTGAAAAACATGAAACAGAACCTATTCGGGGCCTTTATCTACAATAGCCTGGGGATCCCGGTTGCCGCAGGGATCCTCTATCCGCTAACCGGCACCCTACTCAGCCCGGTGATTGCAGGCGCGGCAATGGCGCTGTCATCGATCACTGTGGTCAGTAACGCCAACCGCCTGCGTCTGTTCAAACCCGATCGCAACCTTCATCAATAAGGAGAAACCTATGATTGCCGTTCTCGGCCTGGCGGCCATTGCCCTGATTATCTGGTGGTTCTGGCTCCATCCTGACAGTAAAGGATAATACCAATCGCAGTAAATAAGGAGTCATCCTAGCTTGTTAAAATGCTCGATAACTGCGTTAGAATTTTTGATTGTAGAATAACTACTTATCAAAAAATTCTGCCTTGTTCTCTAACATTTTTCCTGCGCTATTTTTGATCACTGACTTACTTTGATTGGTATAAGCCCCAAAACATCGAGGAAGATAACAATAACTTTGCGATAAACTCGCCCCACCGGCAGAGAGCCGATATAACCAGATCAGTTCTCTGCTTCAGGTATCCGATACCCATGTTGAAATCATTCCTGGCCAAAGCTTTCCTGCTTCTGCCTTTCATCACGGCGCCTGCACTGGCCGAACCCCAGGTCTGGCTGGCACAAAAACAGCAACGGCAGTTTATCCTGCTGGGCTCCATCCATGCCGGTCAATCGAGCTTCTACCCGTTGCCGCAGGTCTTTCTCGATTACTGGGCAGAGGCGAAAGGGCTCATTGTTGAAGCTAATATTCTGCAACCAGCCGATTTTTCCCTCAACCGGGATAAACCGACCAACGAGACGCTGTTAAACAAACAGGAGAAACGTCAACTCCGTGAAGTCGCCACCCAGACCAATCTGCCTTACCTCTCGCTGCTCCACAGCCCGCCCTGGCTTGCAGCGATGCAATTACAGAATGCCATGGCCACCCAGGCAGGTTTGAGTGCGGAGCAAGGCATCGACATAACGCTGCTGCTTCGGGCTGAAGCAGAGAACAAAGCCATCTTCGAGTTAGAAAGCCTCCAGCAACAGTTGGCTATGATGGAGAGCCTGCCCGATCACGGCCAAAGCCTGCTCCGGACCACCTTGTTTGACTGGCAGGAGATGCAAACGCAGCTCAATTGTATGCTCTCTGCCTGGCAGCATGGTGATCACCACCAGATGCAACAGCTGCTGGAAGACAGCCGTTATAGCGATCCAACGCATCACCTGCTGATCGACCAGCGCAACGATGACTGGACAGCCCAGCTCAGTGAGTCTCCCGCCTACAAACAGGGATCTTTTCTGGTTGTGGTCGGCGCCATGCATCTGATCGGCCCGTCTGGCGTGCCATCACTGCTGCGACAAAAAGGGTTTATTGTCACACAATTGAGCCAAAGCCAATCCAGTGCATGTGCGCCTAATTGACAGTGTTGTTTTTAAAATTATGATATAAGCCTCATACATGCATGATTTCAAAGGTTTACATGAACAAAACATCTTTACTGGCTTTATCCGTGGTACTGGCACTGGCCGGATGTACAGAAGAAGACAAAAACGATGATATCAAGGGGAAAGCACTGGGCTGGGGCGCTACTGACAGCACCTCTTTTGCTGAGATTCAGCAACGCATCGATGCTGTCCCGGCCCTGACTCCAAAGAGTATCAGCCAGGATAGCGGGCTGTATGTTGATCGCTCAAATAATATTTTGGTGGACTGTAGCGCACGGCCGGCATACACCAGTGCGCATTTTGAAATCGCCGGTGAAAATGACAACATTCCACTGGCAGACATGCAGCGCATTGCAGCCATTGCCGAGGTCAGCCTGGATATGATCGCCAGCCACCTAAATCTGGCACCGGCAGCCCTGATCAAGCACAGCCACTTCAATAAGCTGGGGATCTGTCTCAAAGAAGGTACCAACTCGGTCGCCGGTGGTCAGGGCAGTGAAATCAGTGCTTTCCAACGCAACACACATGGTGGCGTCTACGAGTTCGGCCTGCTCAAACATGAACTAGCCCACATCATTGACTCTCAGATGAACGGCAACCAACGCGGCTATAACATCAATCCAAGCTGGTTTGTTGAAGGGATGGCAGAGTTCATCACCGGCAAGCAGCCGATGGCCTTAAAAACCTGGTATGCCAAGCACGAGAAGTATAACAACACCATGCTGGATTTTACCACAGGCAACCTGGGTGGCTTTGATGACTACGACCTGTTCGCCACCGCGATTCACTACCTGGCGGAAAAAGGCTGGGGACCGGGCTATGTCGAGGCGTTCTTCCAGAGCGATCGCTGGCACGTCAACAGCACCCCAACCCAGAATGGCTGTGAGGGCTTTGTCGGCGATGGTGTCAATTACACCGGTGATTGCGTCATGTCAGACGAGCTCGAAACGGCTTTTGCCACCCGCTTTGATGAGATCAGTGCCAAAGCCAATGGCGAAGTCACCAGCTTTGCCCAATTCCAGCAGACGTATGCCACCGCAATTCCGCGCTGGCTGGAATCCCGCTAATTCAATATCTGATGCAAACAGCCCGAACGCCGGGCTGTTTTTCTATCGGTCGGCAGCAATCTGTCCCTAAACTCCCAGAAACCCTCAAACATCGTGATTCAACAACAACCGTTAGACTATGATGCCCCCCGCCCAAGGGGACATTGAACTCCAACCCGCAAAACTAAAAAAGCCCCGGTCATCAGACCAGGGCTTGGTATCGTGGTCGGTGAAGAGGGATTCGAACGGGGCGGCCTTCCGTACCCGACCCTCTGGTCCGCTATTCCTAAACCCCTAAGATGCGCTACCAAACTACGCGATTCACCGACAAGAGTTAGACTTTGGTGAACCCTGTCCGAGAGAGCCACTAACCATAAAACAAAAAAAAAAAAATCGAGTAGGAGGAGGCCTCACGGCCTCCGTCCTCTCACACCACCGTACAAGCGTGGGTCGCATACGGCGGTTCCGAATATATTTTCAGTGACTCGTACCCATCTCGCAACGAGTACTGACCCATCTCCTTGAACCATTTCATTGGCATGGCCTGATTGAGCTGGGGCGATAAAGCCAAGTGCCACCACCCTTTATCTGACATCGCCAGCTTCCACGCATTGCGTTCGCTTACACTCTCTTGGCGTAACCATGTCGCTATGCTGTATCTGCGCTTGCGCTGCTTGAGGCGATAGCACCGTAAGCGCCGCCTTATCCATTCATCCAAGCGCTGCATCGCGCTTTTCCGTATGGCAAGCTTGAAATAGTGTTGCCAACCTCTTAGGTATTGAGTGAGTTCGACTAGGACTGTCTTCAACTCTCGCCCTCGATTCCGCTTCGTTATTTGACGCACTCGCTTCTTCATCTGAGTTTGTGCTGTCTTCGAGATATGGATGCTTCCATCTCGTTGAAAGCGATGGCCTAGGTAAGTCCGCTCTGTCACTCTCGTTGCCGCACTTTTCTCACGGTTAACCCTGAGTTTCAGTTTCTGCTCCAAGAACTCCGTGATTGAGGCTTTTACTCGATTGGCGGCTTCCTCACTGTGCACGTAGATTTGGCAGTCGTCTGCATATCGGCAGAACTTATGCCCTCTTCGCTCAAGCTCTTTATCCAACTCATCTAATACGATATTTGATAGCAGCGGAGATAATGGTCCACCCTGTGGCGTCCCTCGTTGCCTCTGCTCAACTAACCCGTTTCGCATTATGCCTGCCTGTAGGTATGACCTGACCAGCTTCAGGACCCGTTTATCTGTGATGTCCTCCGATAGCCTGTGCATCAGTTTATCGTGGTTCACAGTATCGAAGTATTTCGCCAGGTCTATGTCGACTACATAACCCCGCCCCTCCCTGATGTAGTGGCTTGCTGCCACCAATGCATGGTGGGCACTGCGGTTAGGCCTGAACCCATAACTGTTGCTTGAGAACTGAGGTTCGTAGATATCTGTCAGTACTGAGGTAATGGCCTGTTGGACTACCCTATCAAGTACAGTTGGGATACTTAGCTGCCTCACTCCCCCGCTAGGTTTGGGAATTTCTACACCCAGAACGGGTTGCGGTTGGTAGCTCCCGTCCAGAAGGCTCTGGCGGAGCGCTTGCCCATTAGAAGACTGCCGAAGCATCGAGATAGTCGCTGTTATGTCGAGTTTATCAACCCCAGCACATCCCTTGTTCTTCTTCACTCTTCTCAGGGCTTGGTTCAGATTTGTTGAGGAGCAGATCCGCTCCATCAACTGAGTTGAGGTCACCAAGACTCGTCCTCCTGTCTACGCCGATCATGCTTGTCATTCTTCGTGGCCATGAGCGTCACTTGCGGTGTTGCCCAGTAGTACGTAGAGATGTTGCTCATCTTGCTATGACCCCACATGATTGAGTGTCTAGTGACTGCTTCTTGATATATTCAGTTCCGGCCTTCCCTTGGGTTGTACTTCCCCAAGGTACTATGCCTTCTGCTGACTTCTTATTACCCGTCACACAACATCACTGTTGTATTAGTCTCATCCGAGACAGGTCGTAAGATCTCCCGAGGTAAGACGTTGTTCTTTCCCTTGGCTGTGCCTGATTTACCCGTACACACTTCCCGTCGAGGCATTGGGCTGTTCTATATATTGCTAGGTTACCCAAGTTGTACTGGCCTACTATCAGGTTTCTGTTCGTCACACCCAAGTTTTGCCGTTTGCTTCCTTCAGATCCCACCTCACGGTGGGCACCCTTGCATAGGCTAACGGTTCTCGCTCGACTGAGCCCGTAGAGGACTTTCACCTCCTAGAACAACGCCATGCTCGGCGCACAAAAAAAAGCCCCGGTCGAATGACCAGGGCTTCGTATAGTGGTCGGTGAAGAGGGATTCGAACGGGGCGGCCTTCCGTACCCGACCCTCTGGTCCGCTATTCCCAACCCCCTAAGATGCGCTACCAAACTACGCGATTCACCGACGAGAGTTAGACTTTGGTGAACTCTGTCCGAGAGAGCCACTAACCATAAAACAAAAAAAAAAGCCCCGATCAAATGACCGAGGCTTTATATAGTGGTCGGTGAAGAGGGATTCGAACCCCCGACCCTCTGGTCCCAAACCAGATGCGCTACCAAACTGCGCTATTCACCGACAATAGTGATACGTTTATAACTTACCACTGAAATAGTGGTCGGTGAAGAGGGATTCGAACCCCCGACCCTCTGGTCCCAAACCAGATGCGCTACCAAACTGCGCTATTCACCGACAATGCTTGGACTATCACCAAGGCTGTTTTAGCTGTCTCATTGCTGAGGTCGCTTATATTACTGAGCAAAAAAATTTACGCAAGCCCCTGACCGGACTTTTTTACCGGAAGGTTTCAGTTGAGGCTTTGATTGCTCAATAATGCAGCAAATTTAACAAATTCACCTCCCGGCCGGCCGCGTTCAGTGATCCAAGCCGCATCTTATGACACAAGCGGGAAACATCATCTCGACCATTGATCCAGATCAGCATAACAAACTCATTGCATTCGTTATCTTATCCCTACAACTTCACGACCAAGGGATAAAACATGGATTTTTGGCTGGATCTCTTATTTGGCAACGCCGTTGGCCTCTCATCAATGATCGTGATCTTTGGCGCATTGGGCCTGATGCTATTTTTTGGCGGCTACTTTATTTTTAAAGCAGTGTCGTCTTCTTCTCCTCACTAGAGCCATTTTGCACAGCCGTAGGCTTGCACCAGGGTCAATCTGTCGGTCTTGACCCTGGACTTCTTTTTGTCCCGCACTGCTCTTGGTATACTCAAAGATATCCCACTCATTAACGCCCTGAACACCATGTCTGATTCTGATGAACTGGATCTCTTTCGCGAGATGATGGCCGATGTCTCCCCGCTTCAACAAGATAAGGTTGAGAGCCGGCACAAACATCAGGTCTCTGAAGCACACCTTGCCCGGCGTCTGGCTGCCCAGACTTTAACGGAAAGTGATCCTGACTATTTATCCATCGACCATGCTGAAATGCTCAAGCCTGACGATATGATCGAGTTCAAGCGTGATGGCGTCCAGGAAGGCGTCTTTCGCAAACTACGTTTGGGTAAATATGAGATCCAGGGCCGACTGGATTTGCACCGCAAAACACTGCAGCAAGCCCGGGATGAAGTGCTGAACTTTTTGAAGCAGTGCCAGCGGATGGATATTCGTACCGTGATCATCGTGCATGGTAAAGGGGAGCGCTCCAACCCACCAGCCCTGATGAAAAGCTTTGTCGCCAGCTGGCTGACCCAGATTTCTGATGTGATGGGTTTTCATTCTGCCCTGCGCCAGCACGGCGGGACCGGCGCACTCTATGTCATGCTGAAGAAAAGCCAGGAGCGCAAACTGGACAACCGGGAACGCCACCAGCGCCGACAACGCTGATGAACAACTCAAACGCTGCAGAGCCGCCACCGGGCGCCTCTGCTTCATTCACCATCGATACAATCCTGCGGGCTAAGCCTGGAGCACCACCCGTAGCGCCAGCAAGATCAGCACCACCCCGGACAGACGATCGATCAACTGGGCCTTCATCCGCAACTTGTCCAACACTTTCGGGTTTGAAAGCACCAGTGCTATCAGGGTATACCACAAACCATCGACCAGTAGCGGTGTCACCACAATCACCGCCCGGCTCGAGAGCTCAGTGCCGACAGCAACAAACTGACTAAACAGGGCAAGGAAAAACAAGGCCAGCTTGGGATTCAAAATGGAGATCATCAGGCCATCGCGCGCTGCGATCCGGAGCCGGACCGGCGCACCGGCCGAGAGTTTGGCTGCCACCCCGCCTTTTGAGCGCAGGGCATTGACCCCGAGATATGCCAGATAGGCGGCACCTGCGTAGGTGATCACCATAAACAGAGCCGGAGACTGCTTCAGCACCACCGCCAGCCCCAACAACGTCAACAAGGCATAGACCCCCACCCCGAACGCATGCGCCCAGGACGTCACTACCCCATGTAAACGCCCACCGGATAAACTATGTTTTGCTACCACGGCCAGACTAGGCCCCGGCGACATGGCCCCGAGCATACAAATCATCAACAGCGAAAGCCAGATACTGAATGTCATCTTCTACTCCTTTAAAAAACTAAAGTAGCAGCCTTGGGGGATTTGCTGAAATCAAAAGAAATCATCATCCTCATGATTTTAAATCATACTGATCGAATACATCGAACTTTGCATTGTCGCCAGCACCTGGCTACGCAGCCACTGGTGGGCCGGATCAGCCTCGAAACGTGGATGCCACAACAGCCAGTATTTATGCTCCGGGACGGCAAACGGCAATGGTTGATAAGTGATAGGGAACAACTGACTCATGTTGCGGGCAATATGTTCCGGGATCACCATCAGCATATCGGTGCGACTCACCGTCTCCAAGGCGGAGCCGAAAAACGGCACCGTAAACTGAACCTGCCGGGCCAGCCCTTTGCCGCTCAAATAGCGGTCGACAAAACTGTCTTTATCGCCCCCGCCAGAGACTTTCACCTGGGGGTAAGTCGTAAACGCCGCGACAGTCAGGGGCTCAACCGCAGCCAGTGGGTGGCTCCGGCGCATCACACACACCGGATGATCGGCACCAATCGCCAGGCCGCACAACCCCGGCGGGATTTCAGGCAGCATAGTTGAGACCAGATGGATATTAAGCTCACCCAATTGCGTCAACTGCTCTGGCGACCACAGCTGGTACGCCACCCGTAATCCGGGGGCTGCTTGCTGAAACTGCTCTACAATATCCGGCAGGATGTACTGCGCGACATAATCGGAAGAGGCAAGCACTACACTTCCCTGCCATGAGCGGGGATCAAATGTCTGGTTAGCCAATAGCCCCTGGCATTCCGCCAGTACACCATCAAGTTTCAGCTTGAGCTGCTCGGCCCTGGGCGTCGGCAACAGGCGGTTGCCTTCACGTACCAGCAACGGATCATCGAATAGTGCCCGCAGCTGAGTCAGTTGCCGGCTCACAGCCGACTGGGTTAGATTCAACCGTCCGGCAGCCCGGCTGACATGGCACTCATCCAGCAGCACCTGAAGGGTACGCAGCAGATTCAAATTCATTGGCTTCTCCATGAAACCTCACACACTGACGCCTGCCCGGAGATCAGACCGTTTTGGCAATCGCGGCAAAGCGGCCCTGGGTCAGGGACAGCAAATCTTTGGGGGCCAGCTCGATTTCTAACCCACGACGTCCGGCACTAACGCAAATCGTCTCAAACTGCTCGGCAGAGGCATCAAGAAAGGTCGGCAGGCGTTTTTTCTGCCCCAGCGGGCTGATCCCGCCGACAATATACCCAGTGGTTTTCTCCGCAATGTGCGGATCGGCCATATCGGCCTTCTTGCCACCCGCAGCCTTGGCCGCCGCTTTCAAATCCAGCATCCCGGCAACCGGGACAATCGCGACCGCCAGCTGCTTGGGATCGCCGTTTAAGGAGAACAGCAAGGTTTTAAACACCCGGTTCGGGTCCTGGCCCAGCACCTGTGCCGCTTCCAGGCCGAAGTTGGTATTGGCCGGATCATGGTCATACTGGTGCACGGTATGCGGAATTTTCTGTTTCTTGGCGAGGTTGATTGCCGGTGTCATGCATCACTCATCATCAGCTATTGGTCATGGCGTCAATATAGCCAACCTGCTTGCAATAAAAAAGCCCCGGCACTGGCCGGGGCTTTGAGGGTTACTGAATCACGATCAGTTACTTATAGGTGATCTCACCTTTCGGAGCGAAGCTGTTCACATCCACCGGGCTGCTCGCTTGCAGGAAGTCTTTCAGCACTTCGGCATCAACAAAGCCGGTGTTCACATAACCCGGATGCGCCGTCAGCTTCGGATAGCCGTCACCCCCTGCGGCGTTGAAACTCGGGATAGTGAAACGATACGTTTTGCTCATATCCAGCGCCTGGCCACCGATTTTCACATCACTGACCTGACCGTTGGCGACAGTCATTGAAATGCCGTAGAACTGGGCATAAGCACCGGAGTCTGTTGGCTTGGTCGCGACCACATTCAGGTAGTCCATCACCTCGGCACCGCTCATATCGGTGTAAGTGACAATGTTGCCGAACGGCTGCACGGTCAGCACATCTTTATAGGTGATGTCGCCGGCGGCAATCGAGTCACGCACCCCGCCGGAGTTCATCACGGCAAAGTCCGCCTTGGCACGCTGCATGTGGGAGGCTGCAATCAGACGACCCAGGTTGGTTTGCTGGAAACGAACCACATTGCGATCACCTTCCAGTTTGCCGTTCGACTCGGCAATCTTGATGTTCAGCTTCGACTGGCCGCGATCCTGATACGGTTTCAGGAAGGCTTTCACTTCCGGGTTCTCGGCAATCTCATCTTCAATGAAGACGCGCTTCTTACTGCCGTCCGCCAGCTTCACCTTCTTCTTCAGGTTCACCGGGATCAAATCGTAGCTCACCATCTGCAGTTCACCATTGCGGAACTCGAAATCCGCGCGGCCGACGTATTTGCCCCACTCATGGGCCTGTACAATCCAGGTGCCGTTCTGCTGATCCGGCTTACATTCATCACCCGGGTTGAACTGCTTGTTATACATGTTCGGGCCTTCCATGCACACCGGCTCCTGAGAGTGACCACCGACGATCATGTCCAGATCACCGGCTTCCAGTGAGCGGGCCAGCGCCACATCGCCCGGGGCATTCACGCCACGGTTCCCGTTCTCATAGTGACCCATGTGCGTCGCTGCAATGATCACATCTGGTTTTTCAGTTGCTTGCAGCTCATCGATCAACTTCTGTGCTTCCGCTTTCGGGTCGCGGAAGTCAATGTTGCCGATATATTCCGGGTTACCGATCTTCGCCGTGTCTTCCGTCGTCAGGCCGATCACCGCAATTTTGATCCCCTGGCGCTCAAAAATCTGGTAGGGCTGGAACAGGCGCTCGCCAGTAGTTTTGTCGTAGATATTAGCCGACAGCATCGGGAATTCTGCCCATGCTTCCTGCTTACGCAGTACTTCCAGCGGGTTATCAAACTCGTGGTTTCCCAGTGCCATGGCATCATAGCCCAGCATATTCATACCTTTGAAGTCCGGCTCAGCATCCTGAAGATCCGACTCTGGCACACCGGTATTGATGTCGCCACCAGAGAGCAGCAATGCCGTGCCACCCTGAGCTTCGATTTCAGTACGGAGCTGATCAAGCAACGTTTTACGGGCTGCCATACCGTACTCGCCATATTTGTTCTGCCAGAAACGACCATGGTGATCATTAGTATGCAGGATTGTCAGCTTGTAAGTTTTATCCGCTTCCCAGGATGGCTCTGTGACATCAGCCTGGTTGGCACAACCCGACAAGGTTGCCAGGACGGCTGCCGTTAATGCTGTTTTGGCAAATAAGCGTTGCTTCATGGGGTTCCCCTTAACCATTCTTCGTTTTATTGGCCAGACCGCACTCCGGGCGGAATTCCGTGCCCGAAAATCCGCACATCATAACGTTCAATCTGGCGTAACCACTGCCACCGTTCATCCTTGAGCAAAAAGGTTTAAGCGGCTGTTTATATTCAAACAATGGCGCAAGTTTAAAATAAACCCTGAGCACTTTTCTGTTGATTTCATAAATCTGTTGACCAGATCACCTTACAGAGCAGAAAAATTCTCAAACAGCGGACAAAACGCAAAAAAATACCCTACATTTGCAGGGCATTGAATACGATTACGGGATTTTTTGTGGGGTTACGCACAAACCGGCTGTCGGGTCGGGTGTTTCACAAACACTGCACCAACGGCAGCAATCGCCAGAAAGAAACAGTAGTAAGAATGGCTGACCACCGCTAAAGGCGACAAGCCAAACACAGAGCCCAACAGCAACGCCTGGGCGCCATACGGCAGCACGCCCTGGATCACACAGGAGAAAATATCCAGCAAACTGGCAGAGCGACGCGGCGTCACCCCATGTTCAACGGCCAGCTCTTTGGCGACACCACCGGAGACGATAATCGCCACGGTATTATTTGCGGTACAGCAGTTGGTCAGGCTGACCAGTGATGCGATCCCCAGCTCACTGGCTCGCAGGTTCTGACTTTGGCTATGGGCTTTCCCGAACACCCGAATGATCTTGCTGATCAGTTGGGTCAAAAAGGCCAGGCCGCCCTGCTGACGCATCAGCTCACTGAGTCCGCCAATCAGCATCGACAGCAGGAAAATCTCCTGCATATTGCCAAATCCGGCATAAATGTCCTGGCCGTAGCTCGCCAGGCTATAGTCCGGCGTCGCGAACAGGCCGACGCCCCCGGCCAGCAAAATACCAACCCCCAGCACCACAAACACATTTAACCCGGATACGGCCAGCACCAAAATGGCGAGATACGGCAACACTTTAAGCCATTCAATATCCGCAGCCACCGGCACCTGGCTTGGCGTGCTGCTGAGCATAAACAACACAACCGCCGCAATCGCCGCCGGCAAGGCAATACGGATGTTCTCGCGGAACTTGTCCTTCATCTGGCATCCTTGAGAGCGGGTGGAAGCAATCGTCGTATCAGAGATGATCGATAAGTTATCACCGAACATTGCACCGCTCAGCACCACCCCAGCTGTCAGAGCCACGTCCATATCAGCCGCTTCAGCGATCCCCAGGGCAACCGGTGCCACCGCCGCGATCGTGCCCATCGAAGTTCCCATCGCCGTCGCGATAAACGCCGAAATCACAAAGATCCCCGGCAGGATCATGCTGGCCGGCAACATCGACAGACCGAGGTTTACGGTCGCATCCACCCCGCCGGTCGCTTTGGCAACCGCGGCAAACGCCCCCGCCATAAGGTAAATCATACACATCGCAATGATATCCCCATGACCAACACCGCGCAGGAACTGCTCAATCGCCTTGTTCAGGGCCTCTTTACTCAGCAGCAAGGCCACCATAATCGCCGGCAGGGCTGCAACCGGAGCCGGCAGTTGGTAAAAGGCAAAATCAACCCCTTGCAGGGTCAGGTAACTACCGACACCAATGAACAGGGCCAAAAATATACCCAGAGGCAATAATGCCAGCGCTGAGGGCGTGTGAGTCGTGTGAGGTTGTGGTGTTGTGTTTGGCATGATGACTACAGGACATCTATTTTAAAATTTGCCCTAGCCTAGAGCTTGCACCTGGAAGTGTCAACATCTAGACGTCTAAACATCCAACATTCACCTAGATTAATAGTTGATCCGACGGCAACCAATAATCAACTGGTATCATTGCTCTGACGGCAAGGTGATATTCTTCCCCAGTGTTCACTGTATCGATAACATGAGTTTCTGCACTCAAAGCAAGTTTATACCAATCGCAGTAAATAAGGGGTCATTCTAGCTTGTTCAAATGCTCGATAACTGCGTTAGAATTTTTGATTGTAGAATAATTAGTTATCTAAAAATTCTGCCTTGTTCTCAAACATTTTTCCGGCGCTATTTCTGATCACTTATTTACTTTGATTGGTATTAGTGCTGCGAAAGCTGAATTTCGACACTCATGAAGAGTGATTACAGCTTCACTCGATCGTCAAAAAACTGACGTCGATACTTACAAATACGTCAATTTAAATGAAATATTCTTATAAATTGTATGATTTATATGACCCGCGTCACTTTTTCGTGCATGTCGCTTAAATTATCGATAAAATCCGGCCGACGAATACCCATATCCATGTCTTTTGAGAATCGATAACAATGAAATTATCTTTGAAGCAAAAGCTCATCGGGGCCAGCTTATCCGCCGTGGTTATCATGGCGACGGCACTGACCTGGCTGGCCGCTGAGCAACTGTCTGATCAAACCCGAAACGGTATCTACGCCCGCGCCCAGAGTATTTCCTCAGCGGCAACAGAAAGTATTTCAGAATGGATTTCGATTCGCAGCAATATTGCCAGCGCATTTAATGATTACACTACCAAAGACGAGAAAGTGCCGTACCTGCAACAGGCACGCAAAGCCGGCGGCTTTGACGATATCTTCTTTGGCACCCCGGCCGGTGAGATGTTCCGCTCGCATCCGGAGCGAAATCGCGCCGACTATGATCCGCGGACCCGTCCGTGGTACCAGGATGCACAAAATGCCGGTAAGCAAATCATCACCACCGCATATAAAGATGCGATCACCAATGCCCTGCTGGTCACGATTGCCGAGCCGGTGCGTAAGAACGGTCAACTCGTGGGTATCGTCGGTGCCGACGTGCTGATCGACCAGTTGATCAACGACGTAATCAACCTCGATGTCGGCGACCAGGCCTTCGCGATGCTGATCAACAAGCAGGACAACACTTTTCTGGCCCACCCTGATAAGTCTCTGTTGCTTCAGCCAATCAGTCGCTACAGCAAAAACATCAGCATGGCAACGATCAATGCCGCTGTTCAATCACACGATATTACCGAAGCGACGGTCAAGGGCCAGGAAAAGCTGCTGTATTTTGCCAATGTTCCGGGCACCGAATGGATCCTGGGCCTGGAGCTGGATCGCGCGACTGAAGAAGCCAGCCACAGTAAACTCCTGAGCCAGCTGATCATCACCTCGCTTATTATCACTCTGGCCGTAGTCAGCGCTGTTGCCTGGCTGGTGGGCTTCCTGTTCCGCGATCTGGGCCGTGTGTCCCAAGCCCTGGCTGAAATCGCCACCGGCGAAGGCGATCTGACCCAGCGCCTGGAGCCGCGCAGCGACGATGAAGTCGGCCAACTGGCCCACAACTTCAACCGCTTTGTCGGCAACATGCATGGAATGGTCAGCCGCCTGAACGAAGTCTCCTCGGCCCTGAGCCAACAAGCGCATATCACGGCCTCGCAAGCAGAAGAGCGTAGCACCCGGATCCAGCATCAGCAGGACGAGATCAACATGGTGGCAACCGCGATCAACGAGATGGCCGCCGCCACCCAAGAAATCGCCGGCAATGCCGATAACACGGCCCGCACCTCGGGTGAAACGGTCGACGTTTCCGAGCATGGTGCCCAGCAAGTGAGCCAGAGCCAGCAATCGATTACCAGCCTGGCTACCGAAGTCGATACCGCGACCGGGGTGATCGGCGAGCTGAACACCCATGCCCAGAGCATCAACACCATTCTGTCGACCATCCAGGACATTGCCGAGCAGACTAACCTGCTGGCCCTGAATGCCGCCATCGAAGCTGCCCGTGCCGGTGAGCAGGGTCGTGGTTTTGCCGTGGTTGCCGATGAAGTCCGTGTGTTGAGCCAGCGCACCCACGCATCGACGCAGGAAATTCAGCAAATGATTGAAACCCTGCAACAAACCACCGGCCGCGCCGTCGGGATCATGGAAGACAGCCGTCGTCTGGCCGAAACCAGCGTGGATGATGCCAATGCTGCCTCTGCCAGCCTGTCTCAAATCAACAGCGCCGTGACCAACATCAGTGATATGGCGACCCAGATAGCCTCGGCTGCTGAAGAACAGTCATCGGTAACCTCGGAAATTACCCGCAATACCGAAGGGATCCGCGACGTATCGAATGAGCTGGCTGTCGAAGCGGACGAAGCTGCCAAGCAGGCCGCTGAGCTATCGCACCTCTCCCATGAGCTGCAGCAGGAAATCAACCGCTTCAAGCTGTAACACCGCGCGACGAAAGCGATATGAAAAAGGCTTGCCCCACGGCAAGCCTTTTTGTTTCTGCCTGTCCCGGCAGTAAACCCACTACAGTCCTATTACAGCAAGTTAAACACAATGGCTGAAACAGCCAGCAGCCCGACCACCAACACAAAATACGTGCTCACCCGCCCCCGGTAGGCTTTCAGCGCCGGTACCCGGTAGACCGCCAGCATCGGCATGATAAACAGGATCATCGCAATCACCGGCCCGGACAATGCTTCCATCATCCCGAGGATGCTCGGGTTCAGCACTGCTGCCAGCCAGATCGCCAGAAACATCAGCACAATGCCCAGTTTGTCTAGCTTAGCCATCGCCAGGCCGGTTTGCTTGTACAGCAATCCGTTGAGGCTCTCTCGCGCGCCCATAAAGTGACCAAGGAAAGACGAGGTGATCGCGATAAAGGCGATCACCGGCCCCAGGGCAACAATCAACGGGTTGTTGTGAATATTGGCCAGATAAGAGAGTACCGACACATTCTGCGTTTTGGCTTCCATCAGCTGGGCCGGAGACAGGCTCAGAACGCAGGAAAACACGAAAAACAGCACAAACGCAATCAGCATCACCGACGTGCGCTTTAAGATCTGCTCACTCTTGGCTCCGGCATACTCAGCATAATGACGGCGCTGCGCATGAACGAAACTGGAAATGGCAGCTGCATGGCTGAAGGCAAACACTGTGACCGGCACCGCCAGCCACAGGGTTAGCGAAAAGTCCTGCCATTGCGGCCATACCGTCATTGCCGGCAGCTGCCAGCCCGGAACCAGATACAGCGACAATCCGGCCAGGATCGCTGCCAGCGGATAAACAATCACGGCAAAGACTTTCAGCATGACAGCTTCCCCGGCCATCATGACCGCTATCATGGCGAAGATCAGCCCGCCCGAGAGCAACACCCGCGACGGCGGCGTGATACCCATCTGGTGTATCAGAAAGCTCTCCACCGTATTGGTCAGTCCGACGCCGTAGATCAGCAAAATCGGGAAAATCGACAGAAAATAAAGCAGCGCAATCACCCGCCCAACACGGCTTCCGAAATGCTCATCAACCACATCGGTAAAATCCGCCTCCGGACGGGACGAGGACAACACAAACCGCGCTAACCCGCGATGGGCCAGGAAAGTCATTGGCCCGGCCAACAGGGCCATAATCACCAACGGCCAGAAGCCGCCGACCCCAATATTGATCGGCAAAAATAAAATACCGGCCCCCACCGCCGTTCCGAATAAACTCAGCGTCCAGCTGGTATCGTGTTGGCTCCAACGTGGAGCCGCTTCCCCGGCCTGACTCAGGACTCTGTTTTGAGATAATGGCACGCAAAATCCTACACATCTAATATTTTAAGCGGCAGGAGCATACAGATACAGAATTAAATTCTCACATCGCGGATGGCAGACATCACTCTTAGCTTTTGGTGGGTAGCTAGGGAGATAGGCCAGCAATTTGCAATGTCCTATTGAATGACACTGAAATTTCCGGATCAAATCAGAACTTTACTCTGAATTTTTACACATTGAAAAAATTGACAGAATATTTATCCATAAGAAGCCGAACCTCTGCCGGCTGGGCATAAAAAAGGCCCGGCAGCGTGGCTGCCGGGCCTGAGCGATCGAGTGTTCCGGATTGAAAATCAGTTACTTGATATCAATCGGGACAAAGCTCTTGATCAGATCGTCCAGCTGTTTCAACTGGGCCAGGAACGGTTCTAATTTATCCAACGGGAACGCGGACGGACCGTCGCAACGGGCCTGATCCGGATTCGGGTGGGCTTCCATAAACAGGCCACCGATGCTGGTTGCGATCCCGGCGCGGGCCAGATCAACGGTCTGCTCGCGACGACCACCGGAAGCGGCGCCCAACGGATCACGGCACTGCAGGGCGTGGGTGACATCAAAGATGATCGGGCTGCCATTCGATGCCTTCTTCATCACATCAAAGCCCAGCATGTCGACGACCAGGTTATCGTAACCGTGCAGCGCACCGCGCTCACACAGAATGATTTGCTCATTGCCGCACTCGGCAAACTTCTCGACGATGTTCCCCACCTGGCCCGGGCTCATGAACTGCGGTTTCTTGACGTTAATCACCGCGCCGGTTTTGGCCATCGCCTGAACCAGATCGGTCTGGCGTGCCAGGAAAGCTGGCAGTTGGATCACATCGACTACATCGGCCACAGGCTGCGCCTGATATTGCTCGTGAATATCAGTGATGATTTTGACGCCGAAGGTATCTTTGAGCTCCTGAAAGATTTTCAGGCCTTCTTCCATTCCCGGTCCACGGTAAGAGTGGACAGAAGAGCGGTTGGCCTTGTCGAAAGAGGCTTTGAAAACGTATGGGATCCCCAGTTTGTCCGTCACTTCGACATACTTTTCACAGATCTGCATTGCCAGATCGCGAGACTCCAGGACATTCATGCCGCCGAACAGGACAAACGGCTTGTCGTTGGCGACCTCAATATCACCGACTCGAACAACTTTCTGTTCCATCATCAATTCTCTTCTCATTCTGTTGTGCGCGTAGCCGCTATCTAGCAGCAGCTACCCAAGATTCATTTCGGGCTCAGTGCAGCACCAAAGGCTCTTCATGCAAGGCTTTCACCTGCAGCTTCAGCAGCTTGGCCGCCGGATCTTCCGGGCACTGCTCGATGAAATACTCATAATCCATCGCCGCCGCATGATTGCAGTCAAGCTGCTGGTAAATATAGCCACGATCACGGATTTCATGCGGATCGCCAGGACGGAACGCCAACGCCAGATCGCTACAGCGCAAGGCGTCAGCGTAACGCTCCTCCCGCAGCAGGGCACTTTTCATCACTGTCAGCCAGCGCGCCAGGATGTCGCCGTTTTCCGCTTCGTCCAGATGCTCGCATCGCAGCTCGGTAAACGGGCCACGGTGGCCTTTGAGCCAGGCAGCCATCGTCCGCTCGCTGAGGTACTCACCATCAAACGGGTTCAGGTACTGCGGCTCACGATCGTACCAGCTGATTTTGATGATGTACTGGGTCGGGAACCCGACGCTGCTGACCGGCAACTCTAAATGACGGGCCAGGTATAAAAAGATAGCGCCGAGACTAACCGGAATCCCTTTCTTGCGATCCAGCACCTGATCCAGGTACAGGTTCTGAGACGAAAAATACTGCTCCTGATCGCCACAAAATCCCCACTCGCGGTAGAACAGGCGAATCAACCCATCCAGGCGCAGCTGCGGATTGATTTCATCCATCAGCGCCACCTCGGCTTCTTTGGCCAGACGCTCCAGTTGCAGCCGAACCCAGTCCACCGGAAAACCGGGATCCAGGGCCGCGGTCAATTCGAGGGCCCCCTCAATCAGCGCCATTTGCTCCAGGTCATCGAGTTCAAAATCAACCATGATCACCCCAGAAACGGTGTCTTGGTGACGGCAATCTTCCCTGCCGCAACAACCCATCCCAGAGCACCCAGGAAGGCAAATGACTTAAAGACCTTGTTCTTACCGTATTTCAGGGTAAAGAACGCCAGCGCAATATAGGCCAGTACGCAACTCAGCTTTTCGGTCAGCCAGCCGCCGGCTTCGGTAAACGGAATAAAACCGGTCACAGCAATCAGGGCCACGCCGCTGAGCAACATGAAGGTATCGACCACATGCGGGGTGATCTTCAGCGCTTTGCGCTCCAGCAATGATGAGTTGGCCATCATCAGGCCGTAACGGACCACAAACAACAGGACACTCAGCGCAATTGCCAACATATGGGTGTGTTTCAGTGCAACGTACATACTTTTCTCTCTCTATCCTTGCCAGCATCCCAGGGTGACCCGATCCAAGCCGGCATAATCCTGTGCCGTGCTGATCTGCTCATACCCCAGGCGCTGTAAAATATCGCGAACGGCCTTTCCCTGCTCATAACCATGCTCCATCAGCAACCAACCGCCCGGCAGCAAAAACTGCCGGCCCTGCTCACTGATGTGGCGAATATCCGCCAGACCGTGATCGTCTGCCACCAGCGCGCTTTTCGGCTCAAATCGGACATCGCCCTGCGCCAGGTGCGGATCGGCCGCATCAATATAAGGCGGATTACTGACAATCACGGCAAATTGTTCATCGGCCACCAGGGGACTATACCAGCTTCCCGACAAAAAGCGGGTATTGGTGATCTTCAGCCGCTCACTATTTTCACCCGCAAGCTGCGCCGCCTCCGGGCGCAAATCAATCCCGGTGACCGCCAGATCCGGGCGCTCGGATGCAATCGCCAGCGCGATTGCCCCGGTGCCGGTGCCGAGATCCAGCACAGCCCCCGGCCCGGCCGGAATTTTCTCCAGCGCCAGTTCGACCAGGCGCTCGGTATCCGGACGCGGGATCAGGGTATGGGGCGCTACTTTCAGCGGCAGCGACCAGAATTCCCGCTCCCCGACCAGATAAGCCACCGGCTCACCGGCAAGGCGGCGCTGCAGCAAGGCCTCAAATGCGGCTTGCTGCGCCGGTTCCGGCGCTTTCTCCGGCCAGGTCAGCAAATGGCTGCGCGGCTTGTCGAGCACATGGCACAACAGCACCGCGGCATCAATTTTCGGACTGTCAGAGCCGGCATCGCCCAGTTGCTGCGCCGCCTGCTTGAGCAGCGCCTCAATGCTCAGTGCCATCAGCTTTGCTCGGCCATCGCCGCCAGCTGATCGGCCTGATGCTCCTGCAGCACCGGCTGGATCAGGGTGTCCAACTCCCCTTCCATCACTTCGTTAAGGCGGTAAATGGTCAGGTTAATCCGGTGATCCGACACCCGGCCCTGCGGGTAGTTGTAGGTCCGGATCCGATCCGAGCGATCGCCCGAACCCAGCAGGTTACGGCGCGTACTTGCTTCTTCTGCCTGGCGCTTCTCTTCTTCCGCCTGGATGATCCGTGCCGCCAGCACCGACATAGCCTTGGCCTTATTCTTGTGCTGCGAACGCTCATCCTGACATTCAACCACAATCCCGGTCGGCAAGTGAGTGATCCGGATCGCGGAGTCGGTGGTGTTGACGTGCTGACCACCGGCACCAGAGGCGCGGAAGGTATCAATTTTCAGATCGCCGCCATTAATTTCCGGGATCTCGGCTTCCGGGATCTCCGGTAAAATCGCCACCGTACAGGCTGAGGTATGCACCCGGCCCTGAGATTCGGTCGCAGGCACCCGCTGCACCCGGTGACCGCCGGATTCAAACTTGAGGATCCCGTAGGCCCCTTCGCCGCTGATCTTGGCAATCATTTCTTTATAGCCGCCATGCTCGGCCTCGTTGGCACTCATGACTTCAATTCGCCAGCCGCGGCTCTCGGCGTATTTGCTGTACATCCGGAACAGGTCGCCGGCAAAAATCCCGGCTTCGTCACCGCCAGCACCGGCACGAATTTCAATGAAACAGTTACGCTCGTCATTTGGATCTTTCGGGATCAGCAGCACCTGCAGTTCATCTTCCAGACGCTCAATTTCCACTTTCGCCTCTTTGACTTCTTCCAAAGCCATCTCGCGCATATCCGGATCATCTTCCTTCGCCATTTCTTCAGCCGTTTCCAGGTTCTCTTTGGCCTGTTGATAGGCCTGGAAGCACTGGGTGACTTCTTCGAGCTGAGAATATTCGCGGGACAGCGCACGGAATCGATCCTGATCGCCAATCACATCAGGATCGCCCAGCAAATGCTGGACTTCTTCGTAACGCTCCACCAGCGTCTCTAATTTCACTAAAATTGAAGGTTTCATAGTTGACTTAACTTATGTTCCGAATCACGGCAGGGCGCACTTGCCCTGCCACAGGTTAATTCTTGAAGGAATCGAGCCCCAAGGTCTCGCGGATCACCGCCAGCTTTTCCGGCTCTCCGTTATGGGCGGCCTGCTGCATTGCCTTGGTTGGGGCATGGATGAGTTTATTGGTCAGCTTATTACTCAGCTCCGCCAGCACTTTCTCCGGCGAACTGCCATTGGCAATCGCCTGCAGGCTGCGGGACAAAAGCTCACTCTTGATATCTTCAGCATGGCAGCGGTACTGACGAATGCTGTCTACGGCTTCGAGCGAGCGCAGCCAGCTCATAAAAGCCGCACTTTCCTCACTAACGATAGCCTCGGCCTGGATCGCCGCCAGCTTGCGCTGCTCGCGGTTCTTTTCGACAATCGTCTGCAAATCATCAACCGTATAGAGATAGGCATCATTGAGATCACCGACCTCGGTTTCGATATCGCGCGGCACCGCGATGTCTACCAGCAGCATCGGCTGATGGCGGCGAACTTTAATCGCCTTTTCAACCATCCCCTTACCGATGATCGGCAGCGGACTGGCCGTGGAGCTGATCACGATATCAGCCCGGTGCAGGTGTTCGGGGATCTCCGGCAGGCCTATCACCTCGGCACCGAACTCATCTGCCAACCCCTCGGCACGCGCTTTGGTCCGATTGGCGACAATCAGACGGTTACACCCCTGCTCGGCCAGATGGCGCGCGACCAGTTCGATCGTCTCCCCGGCGCCGACCAGCAGCACGGTGGCCTCTGAGAGAGATTCAAAGATTTGTTTGGCCAAAGTACAGGCGGCAAACGCTACCGACACCGCATTGCCGCCGATATCAGTCTCGGTGCGTACCCGCTTGGCTACAGTAAAAGATTTATGGAACAGTTTTTCCAGCATCCCGTTCACCGCCGCACCGTCGCGGGCATCGGCATAGGATTGCTTCACCTGACCGAGGATTTGCGGCTCGCCAAGCACCAGGGAGTCAAGCCCGCAGGCAACCCGCATCAGATGCCGGACGGCAGCTTGCTCTTCATGGAAATATAAACTCGGCATCAACTCTTCAGCAGTCAGCTGATGAAATTTGCTCAGCCAGTCGATCATCACCCCCGGACCGCTCTGGGTAACATCACAATAGAGCTCGGTTCGGTTACAGGTCGAAAGGATCACACCGCTCGTCACTTCCGGATGCGCTTCAAGTTGCTGCAGCGCCTTCGTCAGCTTTTCCGGTGGAAATGCAACCCGTTCGCGCAAGTCCACAGATGCTGTTTTATGATTGATTCCTAATGCAAGCAAGGTCATGGAGACGGTGTACCACTTCGCCGGTGAAAAAGATCCAAGCCGGGATTTTACTTGATGCCCCAACGTAATAAAAGAATACTCATGTAATCAATATGGCATTCCTGGCCAAATGTTGTGATTCAAATACCCTTTTTGGTATTTATTCTGCTAAGCAATTCATTGTCGCAGTTGGTATTATGGCCCAGAAATCGCTATTGTTTGCCTAAACTCATTTCGTATATCACAAGTTATGTTCCCAAGTTTTGCGCGACGTTCGTCCCGAGCGCCATCCAGCACCACATGGCTCCGGCACGCAGCCGGCGCTGCCCTGCTGCTGAGCCTGCTGACCGGCTGTGCCACCCAACCGGAACGCCCGGCCGTCGACTGGCCGTCTCATCAGGCCAGCCTGACCCAGCTGAGCCATTACCAGGCCAGGGGCAAGCTGGGCTATCGCGGCACCAAACGCTTTGGCGCCAATCTGGTCTGGCAGACCGCGCCGAGGCAGGATCACCTGCTGCTGACCAATTTCCTCGGCAAAACCCTGCTCAAGCTGGATGCCACCCCGAGCCAGGTCACCCTGCTCAGCCATGACGGCAACACCTACCGGGGCCGCGATGCTTCTCAGTTGATCTATCAACTGACCGATATCAACCTGCCGGTGGAGTACATGCGCCACTGGTTAATTGGCCTGCCGACCGGCGCGGATACCTTCCAGCTTGACCAAAACAACCGGGTCGCTTACCTCGCCAAGCAGATTGACGATCAACTCTGGCAGCTCGATTACCTGGACTACGATGACTCCGTGACGCCGGCGCTGCCGAGACGTATGCAGCTGTCCCAGGGCACACTCCGTATTACACTTGTCATCAATGAATGGCAACTGAACCACAAATAACCTGACATGGCTACGAACCCAACGATGATCACCCGTACCACCCGCTGGCCAGCGCCGGCCAAGCTGAACCTGTTTCTCTATATCACCGGTCGCCGTCCTAATGGCTACCACGAGCTGCAAACCCTGTTTCAGTTCCTGGATTTCGGGGATACGTTAACCATCACCGCCAATCCCTCAGGGCAAATCCGCCTGCTACCGGACATCGACGGCGTTGCGACCGAAGAAAACCTGATCTACCGCGCCGCCGACGCGTTGCGCCGGGCGGCCGGGATCCAGGCAGGCGCCGATATCGAAATCGACAAAGTGCTGCCGATGGGCGGCGGTCTCGGCGGTGGCTCCTCCAATGCCGCCACCACCCTGGTGGCACTCAATTATCTGTGGCAAACCGGACTGAGCGATGATGCCCTGGCCGAGATTGGCCTCCGGCTAGGCGCGGATGTGCCGGTGTTTGTCCGTGGCTTCAGCGCCTTTGCCGAAGGGGTAGGCGAAGTCTTGCAGCCTGCCGCACCGCAAGAGAAGTGGTATCTGGTAGCCAAGCCTGAGGTAAGTATCGCCACAGTCGATATTTTCACCCACCCGGACTTGCCGCGAAACAGCGCAAAAAAGAGCTTGGAAGCACGTTTGGCGGGCGTTTACGAAAACGATTGCGAAAAAATCGTCCGAAGAGTGTACCCCGAGGTTGATAAGGCTCTTTCGTGGCTGTTAGAATACGCGCCGTCAAGATTGACCGGCACTGGCGCTTGCGTGTTTGCTGAATTTAGCACCCAACAAGATGCCGATGCAATACTGAAAAAACTACCTGACTGGCTCCAAGGATTCGTCGCAAAAGGTGTTAACACATCTCCGCTTTTGAACACCTTGAACGCATACTCTACGGATAGTCAGTAACTACAACTTGGACGCAACCTGAGGTTTCCACCGTGCCTGATATGAAGCTGTTTGCTGGTAACGCTACACCAGAACTAGCCCAACGCATTGCTGACCGTCTTTACATCTCCCTGGGAGATGCCACAGTCAACCGCTTTTCCGATGGTGAAGTATGTGTTCAGATTAATGAGAACGTTCGTGGTAGCGACGTATTCATCATTCAATCAACCTGTGCACCAACCAATGACAACCTGATGGAACTGGTTGTGATGATCGATGCACTTCGCCGTGCTTCTGCAGGCCGTATTACTGCTGTTATCCCTTACTTCGGCTATGCCCGCCAAGACCGTCGCGTCCGCTCTGCCCGTGTGCCAATTACGGCGAAAGTCGTTGCTGACTTCCTGTCAAACGTCGGTGTTGACCGCGTCCTGACCGTTGACCTGCACGCCGAGCAAATCCAGGGCTTCTTTGATGTTCCCGTCGACAACATCTTCGGCAGCCCGGTTCTGCTGGAAGACATGCTGGCGAAAAACCTAGACGATCCAGTCGTGGTTTCTCCGGACATCGGCGGCGTGGTTCGTGCCCGCGCCACCGCAAAACTGCTGGATGACACCGACATCGCGATCATCGAC